>JACIXQ010000039.1 GCA_014360465.1 bacterium | reverse complement strand
ACAATTGAGATTGCCATTACATCTTACTTAAATGACAGGGGAAGATAATGTATCTAAAATAAATTCTCAAAAAATTGCTCTAAAACTCGATTTAAAAAAAGAAGACGAGGTGAACTCGCTTTGATAGGCATTGAAAAATTGAAAATCACCATCGCTATGGCTCTCTTTGTTTCTCAAAGCTGGTGTTTCACTAAACCTGCCCTCGAGCTGAGAGGAACAGTTATGAGTTTCCCCTTTTGGCTGGGAACCACGATGTATGGAAATATGTGGAAGGGATTTTCGGAAAACGAAAAGCGAACCGACTGGTGGTGGTTTGATAAGAATTACTGGACCGACCTTTTTTCCGATATGGAACGCCGCCATCTCAACGCTCTCGCCTTCCTCCATCCTCATCCCTACCCCGCCCTCGTTGACCTTCCTCAATATCCAGAAGCCCGCTATTTCCCTCCCGATTTGCTGAATAAATATAGGGAAATGTTCAAATGGATTGTTGAGGAAGCGAAACGCCATGGGATAAAGCTCTATTTCCTCACCTGGAACATCTGCCTACCACCCAACTTCGCCTCTGCACATAACCTTCCCGAGTTCGGAGATGATACCCCTCTAACCCGCGCCTATACGAGAGCTGTGGTCGCCGAGCTTTTCCGCTCCTTTCCTGACCTTGGACTTATCACTATGGCGGCTGAAACCCCTCCCGGTTGTATAGACTTCGTTGAGGAGGCTATAGTGGGAGGTTTGAAGGACAGCGGGGCTAATCCCCATCTCATTTTTTGGACCTGGTGTAGCTATCCCTGGGAAGCGCAACGAATCCTCAAAGCTTACCCCAATACCACCCTTATGCACTATCTACAATATGAGCAGTTCTTCCTTCCAAAAGCTGACCCCAGGATTAAGAAGTTCAGCAAAGAATGTGGAAATGCGCCGATGATTGCTCTTGGAGGACCGAAGTCAGCCCATGGTTATCTTTTCTGGGGAGATCCTGAATGGGCGAGAGAAACGGTTAAAAGCTTAAAAGAACAAAACGGTATAGGCTTTTTCATTGAGACATACATCGCTGACCCTTGGCTCGCTCAGGAAGCCTTTTCCCGCTATGCTTACGACTTGGGCGATAAATACGACGAGGGGGAATGGTTTGAAAAGATAGAACAGCACTATAATTGTCCGGGAATGGGGAAAGAGCTTCTTTCCGGAATGAAAAACGCCAGCTCTATCATCCCTCTCTTCCTTCTCCTTGTCCACAGCCAGACCGACCACTATATGCCCCAGTTCGGCTTACCCCTCGTCTTCTATCTGGAAATGCCCACCCTATCAAGCTACATATTCGAAAATGTCCAGACTACAGACGAAAAGGGCTACCTTAAACCCAATCTCGGTCTTTGTTATCCCAATCCCGACTGGGGATTGAAAGTGACATCGGTTTGGGACTACGCTAAAGGCAAAATTCCTAAAGGAGCGCTCACCCCTCCCCAGATAGCGGATGATTTGGAGAAAAATGCGCTGTATTGCCTCAAAATAACGAAAAACCTTCGCAATAGAATAAAGGAAAACGAGGAGTTAACCAGCCTCCTTGATAGATTGGAGCTCAACGCTTACCTGGGTCTGCATTTCTCTTCCAAAATTCGTGCTGCTGTAGGATGGGCTGAATTCAAATTGGGTAAAAATACCGCCGCAAAAGTGTTGGAAAATCTAAGGAAATCCATAGATGCCTGGGAAAAAATTGTTGAGATAACGAATCGGCTCTATCCCGGCGATGTATCCTTCTGGCGCTGCGAGATAGCATCTCCACCTCCCTGGAGGCAAAACCAGATTTGGTACTCCTATGCTTCAGTAAGAGGGCATTGGAGGGACCATCTTGAACCATTCAAGAGGGAACTGATGATAGTGGAAAGGGAACTTAAAAAGGGGAGAGAAAAAGCGAGACTTCCATTGTGGGAAGAGCTTTTAGCTTTCCCCAATGAGAAGCTGGAATTGATTTTTTCCGAGGATTTTGAGGAGAAAAACGAAAAATGGATATGGGGCGAATGCGCCTCTCTGACAAGTAAAGAAGCGATAAATGGAAAGAGTTCAGCCCTTCTTGATTCCCGAAAGCTTAAAGGGGAATGGCACTTCGCACTGCGAACCGCTCCCGAGGCGATTAAATTGCAACCCGGCAAAATATACCAGCTTGAATTTGACTACAAGATAATAGAAGAAGGTTTGGATTATCCCGATAATCCATTCGGCGTTGCAGGGCGAACACCCACTGGAGGCGTTCCTTACGATATAGGAACAGGGAGGTTCTGGGATGGTGCTAAGGGTTCCTTTGGGCACAGAGTTGTGCTTTTAGAACCGAAGAATTTTGAAGACTATTTCATCTTCTTCAGCCTTCACGGACA
Organism: bacterium; assembly: GCA_014360465.1. Classification (GTDB taxonomy): domain Bacteria; phylum Armatimonadota; class JACIXR01; order JACIXR01; family JACIXR01; genus JACIXR01. The sequence goes on along the minus strand of JACIXQ010000039.1, from coordinate 20,939 downwards.
AGGAGCGGTGGTTATAGATAATATTCGCTTATATCTCTTGCGACAGTAATACTAAGACAAGCAAAAGGGTTAACAAGTTTTCAGCTCTTGTTAAAATAGAACCGAAAGGAGGTCGCATAAATATGAAATTGGAGGAAATGAAGCCGAACGAGATAGACGAGATGTTGAATAGAGCACCCATCGTCTACATCCCTTGGGGCTCCTTGGAATGGCATGGCGTCCAGAACCCCATAGGATTGGATGCGCTTAAGGTCTATTATCTTTGCCTTAGAGCAGCTGAAAGGACCGGCGGGGTTGTCTTCCCTCCCGTATTCTGTGGCTACGAGACGATGAAGCCTTATCTTGGCTTTAAGAAAACCATAGAGATATCCAAAGAAACCGTGCAGGCATTAGCAAGGGAATATCTTGAACAATTATATGACGAAGGTTTTCGCATATTCGTCATCCTGATGGGACATTATGGAGCCAAGCATGTTGAGGCACTTAAAGAAGTATGTCAAGAATTCCTCAAGAAGCACACAGATGCCAGAGGTATATTCGCCCCTGACCCCACATTCGTCGCAGATAAAGGCATCCAGGGAGGGCACGCCGACCTTTATGAGACCTCCCTTATGATGTTCTTCCGCCCCGACCTCGTGGACCTAAGCCTCCTTCCCCAAGACAGGGAAATAACCATTGAGAAAGACGGAATCGGTGGTGCTGACCCGAGAAACTCAAGCAAGGAAGAAGGTGAGAGAATCGCTAATTTCCTTGTTGCTGAATTATCATCAAGAGTAGAAGAGCTTATGAAAGAGATTGAAAAGTGAGGTGGGAATTAATGAGATTCAGGGATGTTTTTCCCTTATTTTGGTTTCTGATTCTTATCACAATTCTATCATCCACAGGAAGGGGAGAAATTATGATAAGAAAGAAATCGCTTGACCCTGAGAAACTTCTCAAGGAGAACATATTGTCTAACCCAAGCTTTGAAGAGGGAGAGGACACGATAAAATATTGGAAAAGTTGGAAACTTGGCTATGAAATAGATGAAAAGGTCGCCTTGCATGGGAAACGCTCGGTGAGATGTAAAAGCGATGACCCACAGAAAGAATATGGCATTTTCCAGACAATCATACTCAACCAAACGAAACCCATCCCCATTTTTGTCCAAGGCTGGAGCAAGGCAGAAAATGTCAGCGAACCCTCGGATAGCGGATATTCCATCTATGTGGATATAGATTTCGTTGATGGAAGCCATCTATGGGGGAGAACGGCGAATTTCTCCTGCGGAACGCACGACTGGGAAAGACGAAGCCTTTGGATTTTCCCCGAAAAACCCATAGCTCAACTGAACATTTATGGGCTTTTTCGCTGGCATACAGGAACTGCTTGGTTTGACGACTTCTTCATCGCCCAGCTTTCGGATATCAAACTTTACGATGGCGTCCCCATTCAGTCCGTGCCCCTAAAACTCTCCCGGTCAAAAAAACTCCTTACGATAACAACCCCCGATGGCTTGAAGCTCGTCTTTGATAAATCCACAGGACAGCTTATTGGCGAGGCTGACAGACCTGGAGGTTTCTATTTGCGAGATGTTGCTAATAACTCGGATTTCCACCAACCTCTCGGTGAGATGAAGCAAGTGGGAAATACCTACCTTTGGGAAGCGCAAGATGAAGAGCTTGGCTTAAGGCTATCGGTTAAATATACATCCCAAAAGATAGAAAATGGTGTTTCAAAAGGCAAGGGCTTCGTAGTGGTTGACGGAGTTATAGAGGACCTGACGAGAAAGGATAGAGCCGTGAGCCTATATTTCACCATTCCCATAAACGCCGATGGTTGGTTCTGGTCGAACGATGTAAGAGATGAGGAAGTGGTTCAACGAGGGAAGACATTCTTCAAAGCTGTCGATGTCCCTGTTGGCGCAACGGGAACAATGTCCCTTTATCCCCTTGCTTGTCTTAGCGATAATAAGAACAGCCTGGCTATGGCGATTCCTCTCGATGAACCACGCCTATATCGGATTGCCTATGACCCTGAAGAAAGGGAATTCTACATAGTTTTTGATTTCGCCCTCGTTCCAGATACGGAAAAATTCCCTTCCCGCGCGCACTTCCATTTCATAATTTACAAACCTGACCCTGCTTGGCGGATGCGCTCCGCCCTCCAAATGTACTATGATATCTTTCCTCAATTTTTCACTAAGCGGGTTAAGAAAGAGGGAATTTGGATGCCATTTGCCGACATAGCCAATGTCCCTGGATTTGAAGACTTTTATTTCGCCTTTCAGGAAGGCGCCCCCAATCCTGCTTTTGATGAAGAACATGGCATCTACAGCTTTGTCTATGTAGAACCAGCGAGCCACTGGCTTTCTATGCCCCCTGAAGCTCCCCGCACTTACGAGGGAGCAATGCAAGTATTGAAAGATGATTTGCAAGGTAAAAGGGGTGAAGAAGCAAGGGATATGGCAATAGCTACATTAACAAGTGGCATACAGGGACCGGAGGGAAAATTCTTCTGCTTCATAACAAAAGCTCCCTGGTGCGACGGAGCGGTCTTTCTCCTAAATCCCGACCCCGATGTCCCAACGACGCCCGAACTTCCTTTGAACAAAGCTAAGGTGATGTTCAGGACCATTGAATCGGCGATGTCTCGTCAAGCTATCCAAACGGAGGGATGGAGTGGGTATGGTCTCGGTTACACGGTAGACGAGAAGGAAAAACACTCGGGCAAAAGCTCAATACTTTGCGAAGCCCTTGAATCACCTAAGGAGTTAGGTGCATCACAAACAATCGTTTTAAACCAGTCTGAGCCAAAACCACTTCTCGTAAAAGCCTGGAGCAAAGCAGAAGGCGTGTCAGGCGAAGAAGACCTCAATTATGCCATATATGTTGACCTTTATTACACCGATGGTTCTCCACAATGGGCTATAAATGCTCCTTTCAGCGTAGGCACGCACGACTGGGAAGAGAAGGAGCTGGTCATCAATCCCCAGAAGCCAATCTCCACAATCACTGTTTACCTCCTATTCCGAAGAACTCACAAAGGCAGGGTTTGGTTTGATGATGTCTATCTCGGCGAGATAGATAGAAATGTCAATCTTTTGAAGAATCCCGGCTTTGAAGGGAAGATAATTAAAGGCGAGATAGATGGCACCTATCTTGATTCACTCGAAATGGGAGCGAAAGAACTCAATTTCAGGAGGGACCATTTCCCCTCCGCAGATATACCCCTTGTGTTCCATCGTGACACCCATCAGCCCTGTCAGATGTTTATGTTCCTTACCTATGAATTTGAGAAGGAAATAGCGAGAAGGATGCACGAGCAGAACAAACTTCTCTTCGCGAACGCTGTCCTTTGGAATTTCGCTTTCCCAGCCCATTTGCTTGATGTGCTTGGAACAGAGGTCAACTGGCTTCATGGTGATGAATACCAACCCGATAACGATGCAGTTATGAATTTTCGGAGAGCACTCTGCTATAGAAAACCCTACTGCCTTCTTATGAACACCAACTACGAAAAGTTCAACCATCAGTTAGTGGAGAAATATTTCAAACGATGCCTTTTCTATGCAATCTTTCCCGGCTTCTTTGATGAAGAAGCTGCTTCAAAGGACCCTTACTGGACATCCCCGAAGAGATGGTTCGAACGGGACCGCGAGCTGTTCAAGAAATATTTGCCTCTTATTATAAGCATAGCCCGGGCAGGCTGGGAACCGCTCACATTCGCAATATCGGAGAACAAGGATATTTATGTTGAACGCTATGGCAGATTCACGGAAGGAAACTTGTATTTCACCGTTTATAACCCAACGAAGAGAAAAGAAAAATTCAAAATAGAGATTGACCTAACATCCCTGGGAATAAAAAGCAAAAGAATAACCGTTAAGGAAATATTGACCGGCAAAGAGATTCCCCTTCAATATGCCAACAACCAGGCTGTTTTAGAGGGAGAACTTGAAGCAGAAGATGTATGGCTATTGAAAGTAAATCCAAAGTAAAGTAGGTGAATTCAAATGTTGGAAAAATTACCTTACCTCATAGTTTTATCCTCTCTCTGTCTATTTTCCATTCCCGCCAATTCGGGAAGATTTCCCCCTGTTTTCCTTTCTTATCTCCCACACGAGCTTTTAATAGGTGGAGAGCAAAAAATAACCCTGCCCCTTGCCCTCCATAATACCACCCCCCAGACGCAGGAATTAACCCTTGAATGCTTCTTCCCCGATAAGCCTTCTATATATTCAAGACAATCCATATCCCTTCAACCATACTCGGCTAAGGCGATCGTCCTTCATCTGGAACTCCCCACGCCAGTCCCGGATAAGATAATCCTTCAGTTGAGCGCTCAGGGAGAAACCTCCCGCTATGAGGTCTCCCTCATCAGTGGAATAGACCTTTCAAATCTCATCTGGAAAGTAAAATACGATAAAGAGAGGAAAGGGCAATCTGAGGGCTATCAACTGCCAGATTACGACGATTCCGCTTGGGAAGAGAGAAAAATGCCTTCCCTCTGGAACGACCTTGGCTATACCTGGTGCCGGGTGAAGTTCAGGCTTCCCTCTTCCTGGAGGGATTCACCCCTTTACCTCATAATAGGGGCGATAGACGATAACGATGTCACATATTTCAATGGAGAGAAAATAGGCTCAACCACGGGCTGGGATATTCTTCGGAACTATAGGATACCACCTGAACTGGTAAGATGGGGCGAGGAAAACACGCTGGCAATTATGGTGGATAACATCAATGCGGGAGGAGGTATATACAAACCCCCCATTATTATAAGTCGTAAACCCGTCATACCCACTTCTCCCTGGCGAGTACTTGAGAAAGAACCAACTAAACCTGCCCCAAAAAAGATTGGCAATCCCCTTCCAGTTCGCAATATAAAGGTCGAAAATGGTGTTCTTTATTACGAGGATGGGAAGGAAATAGCCCTCTGGGGAACGAATATCTATCCAAATTCCTGGATGGAATATGACAATATAAAGAAACTTGGGTTAGACCATAAAAAGGTGACCGATGAGGATTTCCAACATTTGAAGAAAATGGGTATTAATGTGATAAGGATGCATATATTTGAGAAAGAGATAGCGGATGAGGAAGGCAACCTCGTTGAAAACGAACATCTTGATATACTTGACTATGTTGTTTATAAGTGCGAGAAAGAGAACATCTATCTTTTCCTCACTCCGGTAGCCTGGTGGTGGAGCCCTAACCAAATTCCCTGCTTTTCCAATATACCGAAGCAGAATATGATGGTAAACAAAGAAGTGGTGGAGAAAACTAAGCGATATATCCAGCAACTTCTGACGAGAAAAAACCCCTATACTGGAAAGAAATATATTGACCATAAGGGTTTCTTCGCCATAGAGATTATGAACGAACCGGAGTACTTCACCTATGATGATATAAAGGCTAAACAGAAGCAAGGCGCCGATTATCAGTGGAATGTCTGGGAAAAATGGTGTGAGGAAAGGGGGATAAATCCTGAGGAACCTTCCTTCTTCCCCCTCTTTCGCTATGAATATTTCGCTAACTGGCTTGGCGAATGCTATAAAGCGATCAGGGAGACAAGAGCAACTCAAGTCGTTGCCGCACCATTTTTCGGCTCCGACCATCAGGACGACCTGATAGAGGCAATTTACCTATCCCCTTGCGAAGCGATAACTTACAGCGCCTACCCAGGAGGCTGGGAGAGAATGAACGATTCGCGGGATATTCTTGAAGAAGTAGATGCTAATTATCGCTGGTTCAGTGAATCTTTATCCGATGTCAGGCTCGCAGATAAAGCAAGGCTGGTATATGAATTCGATGCTCCAGCTCTTCTGCATGGTGCATATGTATATCCGATGATTGCCTGCCTCTGGCGAAGCCTCGGCACCCAGGTAGCATGCCAATTCCAATACGATAGCATCGCCACAGCCGAGTTCAATTCAGACTGGTGGAACCACTACCTCAATTATCTCTACACTCCTTCCAAAACCGTGAGCTTCATCATTGGCGGAGAGGTATTTCGTTCTTTACCTCGCTTCTTCCCATATCCCCTACCCAATCCACCCCTTAGAGAAAGGGTATTTGATGGCTTCGCGGTCTCCTTCCCCTTCAACCTCTCACTGATGTGGAAGGATGGCATGTGGATGAATTCTAATCCTGTTCGTTGGAATCCTTTCAAAATAAGCGAAACACCAAAATTGATTATCGGCGTAGGCTCATCGCCATTCGTTGAATACGATGGAACGGGAATCTACAGGATAAGCGTTGGTAAGAACCATCTTGAGATAGAGGTCAATCCAGACGCTGAGATTAATCCCAAAGCTGACCCGATGAACACCGCTGTGGGCAAAACACTGACCAAGCTATATAAGAATCAACGAACTATGAAGATAAAACTTGGCGGAAAAGTCTACGAGTTGAAGGTCTATCCCGGCGTTTACAAAATAAGGAGGTGAAAACCTATGCTTTATGGCAGGCAGAATTGCCCGATAGAAATCACCTTTGAGACAACAAGAAAATATGATGACCCTTTTAACGATGTAGAGGTTGAGGTTATATTCACTGAGCCGGATGGTAAGGAACGAATCGTTCCCGCTTTCTGGGCGGGCGATTCTTGTTGGAAGGTCCGCTATGCCTCAGCACGGGTCGGTCTTCACAGATGGCGTTCAGTCTGCTCCGACAGCACAAACAGCGACCTGAATGGTCGGGAGGGAATGCTTGAAATCCTTCCCTATGAGGGCAACAATCCTCTATTCCGTCATGGTCGTATACGCCCCTCCCAAAATAAACATTATCTTGAACACATAGATGGAACACCCTTCTTTTGGCTCGCAGATACCTGGTGGATGGGTCTTTGCAAAAGGCTTAGTTTCCCTGAAGAGTTCTCGCTCCTCACTGCCGATAGGGTGAAAAAGGGATTCAGCGTAATCCAAATCGTCGCTGGACTATACCCCGATATGCCCGCTTTCGACGAAAGGGGAGCAAACGAAGCAGGCTACCCATGGGAACAGGGGTTCACTCGCATAAATCCCTCCTATTTTGATATGGCTGATCTGCGCCTCCAACATCTCATACGCTCAGGGCTTGTCCCCTGCATTGTAGGTTGCTGGGGCTATTACCTTCCCTGGCTTGGTATAGAGAAGATGAAAAAGCACTGGAGATATCTCATCGCCCGCTACTCAGCCTATCCGGTTATCTTTTGCCTCGCAGGTGAGGGGATAATGCCCTACTACCTCTCCCAGGAGCCTCAAAAAGAAAGCGAATTCCAAAAGAAGGGATGGACAGAAATAGCCCGCTATGTGAGAGAGACAGACCCATTCAATAACCCGATAACCATCCATCCCACTGATAGTGCACGGAACCAGGTAGAAGATGCCTCCCTACTGGATATAGATATGCTCCAGACGGGACATAGTGATAGATGGAGCATTCCCAACACTATTCGCCTCCTCAATTCATCATACTCCGCAGAACCTGTCCTTCCGCTCATAAATGGCGAAGTTTGTTATGAGGGAATCGGCGAAGCCTGCCGGCAGGAAGTTCAAAGATTTATGTTCTGGGTCTCCTTCCTTTCTGGCGCCTGCGGACACACCTATGGGGCAAACGGAATTTGGCAGGTTAATACAAAGGAAAAACCCTACGGTCCTTCTCCTCACGGAATGAGCTGGGGTAATACTCCCTGGGAAGATGCCTATCAGCTACCGGGTTCTCATCAACTTGGATTGGCGAAAAGGTTCCTGGAGAGGTATCAATGGTGGAGGTTCGTTCCCCATCAGGATTGGGTGGAACCGGCGGGCACGATGGATAATTGGAATGGTGCTTATTGCGCCGGAATAGAGGGAGAACTGAGGGTCATATTTCTGCCGAGCGGTGTTTGGGGAATAAAGGTGAAAGAGTTGGAGAAAAATGTGCGATATCGTGCCTTTCTCTTCAACCCCACGAATGGAGAGGAGATAGAGATGGGCGTCATACGAGGGGATGAGAAAGGAACTTGGCAGGTCCCTGGTGTTCCTCCAATTTTCCAAGATTGGGTGCTCGTCCTATCCGCTCAGCGGTAAGGGTAAATGTGAAGCAACATTTTTATAAGATAATATGCCCCAATTAGCCGAGGCAGAGTAAATATTATTTGAATTCCCACATTTGAGGAATGCGCCCAGGAGAATTTTAGAATTATGGAAAGCATAAGCACTCCGAAAGAAAGGATATAAAAGGCGAGAACGAGGAAGAAATTACGCCAGAATCTGAATTTCCGATAATAGTCAAGCATTTCGTAGAGAACAAGGGCGGAACCGAGCAGGAAGATAAGGGCAAGCCATTCCAAATCAAATCGCTGAAAGACATCGGCAATAGGAAAAAGGGCTAAGCAGGTAATCCGCAAACCGAGCCTTGCCATATGGAAAAAGCCAGGCTTGACTACTGCCTTCGTAGCTTCCGCTTGTTTACCAACTTGGGTAACGACATTCCTTTTGCGTTTTTTCTTCTTCGGCATAATAATTAATTTTTGTCTTAAAAACAGGCTTTGTCAAAGACGAGAATAGAAATGTTAATTTCAAAACAAATCCACTAATCACATCCATTACTTGGCGTTTTTAACAACTTCATTCGCTTCTCTTGCGGCTCGGGTCAATATGAATCCAATATCTTTCTGAAACTTTTCGGGAAAGAAACGAGATTTATTAGATAAGCTATCTCGTTTGATATTTTTTGTCTTATGTTTTCTTCTAAGCGATTTAGATTGCGGATAGGGGATAAATTAGCATAATTATTTAAGAAGGTGATTAACAATGGAAAAGCTCGCAATAGATGGAGGACCAAGGGTAAGGCAGAAACCTTTCCCTCCTCGCTATCTTCTCGGTGAGGAGGAAAAGCAGGCTGTCCTCTCCCTTTTTGAGAAAGTGATTTCAACTGGCGAGGCAATAGTTTACAACGGTCCAGAGGAAGAAGCATATTGCAAGGAGTTTGCCGAGTTTATGGGAGGTGGCTATGCAGACGCTGTTAACTCCGGCACCTCCGCCCTTTTCGTTGCCCTCCACGCTCTTGACCCAGAACCATTCACCGAGGTGATAGTCAGCGCAGTCACAGACCCAGGCGGTATGATGCCGATTCTTTTTCTCAATTGCATCCCTGTTATAGCCGACACTGCCCCCGATAGCTACAATACCTGTGCGGAAGAAATCGCCAAGCTTATCTCCCCTCTTACCTCGGCTATCGTGGTAGCTCATATAGGTGGGGAACCCGCTGATATAGAGAGGATTGCCGCCCTTGCCAGGGAGCGCGGTATTCCCTTGATAGAGGATTGTGCCCAATCCCATGGCGCCAAAATGAATGGAAAATATGTTGGCAGCTTCGGCGATATCGCCGTCTTCTCCACGATGTTCGGAAAGCATTTCTCAAGCGGTGGACAGGGAGGTATTGTCTATACCAAGAATGGGGAGCTTTATTGGAAAATTAGGCAAGCCGCCGACAGAGGCAAACCCTTCGGTTTGCCTGAAGGTTCCACAAATTGCATCGCTTCAATGAACTTTAATTCGGACGAGCTCCACTGCGCCATAGGGAGAGTTCAATTGCGAAAACTACCAAGCATTGTGGAAAGAAGAAGGGAAATCGTTGCCGAAATAGCCGAGGGGATAAAAGACCTTAAGATAGTTTCCATTCCAGAGCCGCTTCCTGGTGCTGACCCGAGCTACTGGTTTCTAAGAATGCGATTTCACAGGGAGAAATCAAAAGTGGATAAGGAAAGATTTTGCCAAGCGCTTTCAGCCGAGGGACTAATCGTCACACCAAGCTACAGATTTGCCCTTCCCCATCTTATGGATTGGTTCAGAAATCGCGCTGTGTTCGGTAAATCAGGGTATCCCTGGACAAGTCCCGATTACAAAGGAGACCCTGACAAGAAATTCCCAACTCCCAATGCCTTATCAGCTATGGAGACGAATTTCAATCTGGCTATTTACGAGAGCTGGGGAAAGGAGGAAATAGACGATATAGTAGAAGCACTACGGAAAGTTGGCGAGGCCTACCAAACAGATTGAGAGGAGGAAATTAAAAGTGATTATAGATGTTCATAATCACCCAATGTGGTATGGCTATAATCCTGAGCGATTAGTATCCAATATGGATGAGAACGGCATAGCCAAGACCTGGCTTCTTACTTGGGAATGTCCCCTTGATGAATATTCTCCCGACTTTCTAAGCTTCCTTCCTGGGGAGTCCAATGGACCAATTCCATTCTCATCCCTTATCCCCTTCATTGAAAAATATCCCGAGAGGTTCATCCCAGGCTATGCTCCCGACCCTCGTAGACCAGATGCTATAGACCGGCTTTCCTTCGCTATTTCGCTGTATAATGTCAGGGTATACGGCGAACTAAAAGTGAGGATGATGCTGGATAATCTTGATGCCTTAAGAGTATACCGATTCTGTGGCGAGAAGGGGCTCCCAGTCATCGTGCACATTGATTACGAATTCTCCACCGGAGTGAAATATCCACGACCGAACTGGTGGTATGGAGGAGGCATAGAGGCTTTTGAGAGAGCTATAAAAGCCTGTCCAGAAACGATTTTCATCGGACATGGACCCGGCTTCTGGGCACATATATCCGCTGATGACCTGCACGACAAGGTCGTATATCCCGAGGGAAAGGTAATTGAGGGAGGAAAACTGAGTGAGATGCTGAGACGATACCCAAATTTATACTGCGATTTATCAGGTTACTCGGGCTTCAATGCCCTGAATAGAGACCCCGAATTTGCCCTGAAATTCATTGAGGAGTTCCAGGGCCGTCTTCTCTTCGGAAGGGACTACTTCGACGATAGGTTGCACAAACTATTGCTCTCTTTCTCTTTACCCGATGATGTATTGGATAAAATCCTCTATAAGAATGCTTTGAAGCTGGTACCCTGTTAATTATGACCCAAATGGGAAAAGGTTATGTCTGATTTTCTTTTTCTCCTTTTGATAGTCGTCGGCTTTCTATTCGGCTGGTGGCGAGAAGGGAAGATTCTGGTCCTTGAATTTCTCTCCGCAATTATCTCCTTAATTCTCGCTACCATTATTTTTACGATCCACCCACTCTCTATCACGGGTTTTATCCTTTTATTCCTTTTGCTTGCCCTCCTCCTTAGCGAGCTTCCCTATTATCTTTTTAAATCTTTTTTCCGCAAGGACGATGGTATAATCGGCAAGCTGTTAGGTGGATTTTTAGGTATGGTGCTTTTCTTCTTCCTATCGGGAGCCCTGGCGTTGCTCAATCCTCCTTCGGAAAAATCTCCCCTCGCTATGCTGGCCGAGAAAGCAATGCCTCGCCTGATCATCCTTTCAGAAAAACTTCATATAGACCCACCTAAACTCGTATACCACCCTTCCACATTTGAAGGTGAATGGTCCAGTGAGGGATTATGGGAAGGGCGCATAGAATATAGATTCGAGCGATTTGCCTTCTCCCAATTGGATGGCTCAACCTGTATCGCCTGCAGAGGGAAAGTGAAATTTCTTGGCTATTTCCGAAAAGGGAGAGCTCCCCTCGTTCCAAAGTTTCAATGCACAGTTTGTGGACGCACCTCAGATGGCTGCCAAACATTTGAAGGTTTCCACAAAATCTACGGTATCTGCCCCGTGGAGGAAGCTGAAAAAGGTGTCGAATTGGACTGCGGGACCTGGACGAACGGAAACTGGGTTGTTCCTAAAGGCAAATGCCCGGTCTGTGGAAGGGAATATAGACCACCTCTCTCAAGAATCCTTGGGCATTAATATCTGGTCAACTTTCTCCCACAACTTGTCTTCATCCTCAATCTCCAATTGTACAGATAAAGCATAAAAGGGAAGCTCCATCTTCAATCCCCTCCTCAGCAATCCCTCTATTTTCACTCCATCTTTTTCCGTCACTACCAAAGCTTCGCATCTCTCCCTTATGGCTTTCTCTTGAAGTGCGAGCAACTCATTCGTCGTGTAAAAATGATGGTCCGGGAAGGGAATGAACACCACTTCGTTAGCCAGTCTCTCCAAAGTGCCCTTAAAAATCCAGGGAAAACCTATCCCCGCCATTCCCATAATTCGTTTCCCTTTCAGCCAGTCTAATGGCAGAATATCTCCATTGTAAAGATTGACGAGGTTCCTGGGTTTATAATTCGCCTCCAGATAAAGTGCTCTTGGGTTGATTTCGCTGACTATTTTTCTAATCAAAAACCTGTTTGAATCGAAATCCGCATTGTTGAGGATTATAACATCAGCCCTTTTCAAACCTGTAAGTGGCTCGCGCAGGGCTCCACGAGGGAAAAGATGCCCATAGCCAAATGGGCAAAGGGCGTTTAACATCGCTATCTCCAAATCTTTCCTTAAACGAAAATATTGCATTCCATCATCCAGTATTATGACATCCGCTCCTTCGCTTAGAGCCTCTATTGCTGCCCTTAACCTATTCCTACCTAACCAAACATCGCCTCTTTTCAAATTTCTCCTTATCAAATAGGGCTCATCGCCTATATCCAAGCAATTATTTCCCTCTACTTTACCTATTCTCTTCCCCTTGTATCCCGTGCATAGCACAGCGACTTTGTAACCTCTTGCCTCAATTTTTTTAGCCAGATAAATTGTCAATGATGTCTTCCCTGTTCCTCCAAGGGTTATATTGCCGACGCTTATCACTGGGCGGGAAACCTTTAAAGAATTGAGGTTCTGAATCAAACGAAATAGGTAAAAACCAATCAGGTAAGGAAAGGTCAAAAGGTCCAAGATGAAACGAAAGCATTTGAACAGAACTTTTCCCTCCGAACTGATAATTTTCCCCCAGAGTATCTCTAACTTTTCGCTAAGGTTTCTTGGAGAGTAAATCATAAATGAATTTGGCATATCTTCCACCGGCACCTTGCATTCGGTTTATCAATGCCTCTGCCTTCTGCCGAATTTCTTCCTGCAAGTGGGGAGATATAAGAAGTAGCTTAAGCTTTTCCCCTAATTCTTTCTCGTTTTTCACCTGAATTCCCACACCTTCCTCCAAAGCCAGCTCAGCTATGTCCCTAAAATTGTTCATATATTGTCCAAATAGAGTCGGTTTTCCCCAGACGAGTGGCTCAAGAATATTATGTCCTCCTTTGGGGACAAGGCTTCCCCCAACGAAAGCGATTGTTGAAAGTCCATAAAGTGTGGATAGCTCGCCAACTGTATCTATGAGAATTACGCTATGTGGGTCTAAATCGGGAGAAGGGAGACTACTCCTTCTTATAGATGTGAAGCCTTGTTTAGATAGAAGAGCCTCTACTTGAGGAATTCTCTCTGGATGGCGAGGTGCGATTATAAGCCGAAGGTCAGGATGTGAAAGCCTTGCCTCCCAGTACGCCTTGAGAACCTTTTCTTCCTCTCCTGGATGGGTACTCCCAGCAAGGAATACTTGCTCTCCCTCTTTGATACCAAGCTCGGCTTTAAGAGTTTGGAGCTGGGTAAAACTCTTTACCCCCAGCACCTGGTCGAATTTCGTATTTCCGAATACAAAGACATTGCTTGCTCCACATCGCTTTACCCGTTGGGCATCCCTTTCGGATTGCATTAGAAGATGAAGCCTCCGAAGTAAAGGGGCAAATAAGAGGCGAAGAGCGCGTAGCGATAAATCGCTTTTATCCGATATCCTTCCGTTGACGAGAACTACTGGTATTCTCAACAAAGATGCCCAGAATATAAGATTAGGCCATAGCTCCGTTTCCACAAGGCAGATCACAGCTGGCTTCAATCTCTTGAGGGCAATCAAAGGGATGGGAAGCAGGTCAAGAGGAAAATAGAAAAGGGTTGCAAGTGAGGAAAGGTGCTTCCTTGCAGTAGCCATCCCAGTATTTGTAATTGTAGAGAGGAAGATGGGTCGCTCGGGGTCCAGCTTACGAATCTCTTCAATAATCGGTTTCGCAGCCATTACCTCGCCAACTGAAACTGCGTGGCACCAAATACCCTTATTCGATTTCGGAACAAACCCCAACCTTTCTTTCCATCCTCTGAACCCTTTGCCTCTTATCTGACGGAGAAATAGATAGAAGCAAAGAAAAGGTAAAAGGATAAAAGAGAGGGCATTATAAAATAGAATGGGGATAAGCATATCCCAAAGTGACAGGGGATCTTCGTTCAAAATGTTAGCAGCCTTTTTTTCTTCCTCATCTATAGCCCTCTTTAGAAGTTCAACATCGTGGTTTTTAAGGACAAAAGGCTCACCAAAGGAAACAACTATGCGAGAAAATGGTAAGGGTATCATATGCCTATCCCAGCTTTTGAGGTGGATACAGGGTTTCGCAGCAACCCCCACAGGAATTATGGGGTTCACACCTCCTGATAAAAAGAGAGTTCCCCTGTGGGGAAAGCGTGCTGGTCCCAAAGGACCGTCTGGCGTAATTCCAAGTATTGCTCCCTTCTCCAACTCTTCCCTTGCTTTTCGCAAAGCCGTGAAGCCCCCCTTTCTCGTTGACCCCTTTATAACCTTACACCCAGAAAGGAGAAGGAATCTCTCCAATATCAACCCATCCTCTGAGGGAGAAACAATGCATGTCAGGTGCAATTTTCTAAGCAGAAAAACGGGAAGGGAAAAGGAACCATGCCAGGAAGCAAGTATACATCCTGATTTAATTCTTTCCCTTCCTATAACTTTTATTCGGGCAGTAAGGGTAAGAATCCATAGAAAAAGGAAACCTATATAGGGAGCGATTCTATTCTTTATTTTCTCTAACAGTTCCTTCATCTGCACCCATTTGCATTCTATAGAGGTTTGCGTAAAGACCGCCCCTCTGGAGGAGTTCCTCGTGAGTCCCTTCTTCTACTATCTTTCCATTTTGGAGGACGATTATCTTATCTGCTATTCTGGCGGTTGAGAGGCGGTGAGCTACGAGTATAACGGTATATCTACCCTGAGAGATGTTCTTAAGGAGATGTTGTTCAGCTGCGGAATCAAGGTTGGCTGTAGCCTCGTCAAGTATGAGTATGGCGGGTTTACGGAGAAGTGCGCGAGCTATAGCGATTCTCTGCCTTTGACCGGCGGAAAGAGTAAGTCCTCTCTCACCGATAACCGTATCCAAGCCCTGAGGTAGTGAGGAAACGAACTCCCAGAGCCCCACTTGTTCCAACGCTTCCTTCATTTCCTCTTCTGGAATCTCATCAGGATAAGCGAGATTTTGTCTTATCGTGCCCGCAAAGAGCAATGGCTCCTGTGAAACCACGGCTATTTGTTTGCGGAGGGAAAGCACATCAACTTCTTTGATATCCTTGCCATCAAAAATAATCTTTCCTTCGATTGGGTCGTAGAAGCGAGGAATGAGGTCGACAAGGGTCGTTTTCCCTGCTCCAGATGGTCCTACTATTGCCAAAATCTCGCCCTTTTTCAGACGCAAATTTATATCCTCAAGAACCTTCTTCTCATCATAACCGAAAGACACCCCCTCTAAATCCAACTCTCTGCTAAATGGGGGCAAACTTTCCCCTTTTCGCCCCTCAGAAATTGAAAACGTCTCAAGAAGCTCAATCAAACGCGAGGAAGCTCCCTGTGCCTGCTGAAGCATAACTACCCCCTCTCCCAAACCCCGGAGGTTCTGGTAAACCGTGCTTAACAATATGACGAATTCAGTCAATTTTCCTACATCAAAATTCACCCCTCTTGATATCTGCCAACTGGAGAATATTATCAAACCTATCACACCCACTGCACCTGCAAACTGGATAGCAGGGCTCAAAAGAGCTCTAAGCCTAACCCCCCTCATAATGGAGCCAAATGTCTGCCTTGTTAGCTCCATAAATCTTGTTTTCTCGAATATCTCCGCGCAGAGCGCCTTTATTTCCTTTATATACGACAACGACTGCTCAAGAGCGGTGTTCAGCTCAGCAAGCATTCGTTGTATTTCAACCTGTATTCGCCTCATCTTCTTGCCAGCCTTATCTATTAGAAAACCAAGCAATGGAAGAACAACAGCACTGAAAAGAGCAAGCTGCCAATTAACCAGGAATAACCTAACAGTCAAGACGAGTACAACTAAAGGTGATGAAACCAATCTCTCAATAGCCGCGGGAAGCGAATCTTCTATCACCTTTACATCCACTATAACCCGTGACATAAGGTCCCCCACCCTTCTGTGAGCAAAAAGAGTTAAAGGTGAATGTATTAAGCGAGAAAAGAGAAGTTGGCGGATCTCCATACCCATACCATTTGAGGCGCGCGGGAGAAAATAGCTATTTAAATATTGGCAAATCCCAATGACGAAATACACCAATATACCCTTGAGACAAACGAGATAAACCATTTGGAAATTCTTTCCCGCGAGGTTATTTATCGCCTCTCGGGAAAGACCCGCTACCCCCATAACCAGTACTCCCGCCCCCAGGGAGCCAACGAGTCCCAATAGGATGTAGGAGATATATTTCTTTATCCAGGAAAAAAGCCAGGGCAAAGGTTTCACAGGATAAATTCTATCTTAAGAAGACCTTTTCGTAAAGGAGATGTAGGACCCCCTAACATATTGGACTTCATCCCTTCACAAAAATCATCAAACGCTTGTCGGTTCCATTCAAATTGTTTGTTCACCGATTTTCAATTCTACAAAATAAGAGAAAGGAGAGCAGAACGAGTTCAGCTGTATTTTCCAAATGAAAGTTTAAGATGTCCCAATTCAGTTGCATATTTATTAAAATCGTGCAGTATCACATCTCAAAACAGGAAATTTATCAGAAAAGCAAATCTTCTAACTTGAAATCGTCCTTGCGATATAGATAGATATTCTCCTTTAAGGCTGGAAGGACCATTCCCCAACCTTCTTTCAAGCTCCGTTTCGCTTCCTCAAAGGTAAGAGGGAATACATCAACGCTAACTCCCAAACCGAGAGGTTTGAACCTTCTAATCCTCTCATCAAATGGTGATTCAGAGGCTGAAAGGATTATGAGGATATCAGCATCGCTCATTGGCGTTGCATCACCCCTTGCAAAGGAGCCGAAGAGAATTACCGCCAAGACTGAAGGGTCCTTGCCCACTTCCTCCGCCCAGCGTCTCAGCCGCTCCAAAATCGCTTCCCTATCTATCCGCCAAACTCTCACTCTCACAGAACCTCACTATCTCCTCAGCGATGGCTAATGCCTCCTCCGCATCCTCTGCTCTGTAGTGAATGCTCGCAGGACCAGATGGATGGGCATCCGGATAGCGTGTAGGAATATATAACCTATCCAGAATTCCCGCCTTTCCCATCAACTCTGGACTCACTTTTATATCCTCGGGAAGAGCACTCAATAGATCCATCAAAGAATGCCCCCAGGCGATTTGTCCCAATCGGAGGTGCAAACCCTTAAGGGCAGCTTCTCCTGCCTGGTGAGCAGCAAAGCAAGCCCAGGCAAAATCCCCTGCTTTAAGGCTATTCTTCGCCGCACGCAGATTCAATTTTCCCTGCTCTATCCAGTCCCTCCAGCGGTTCACCTGTATACCCCCAGCTCCACTATATGCACTCCTATATTAGCCGAATTGAACAACATATTAACCCGCACATATCTTGCCTCAATAGGAGGAAATGTATAAACTTCTCCCTTAGATGTAGCCGGTTTATCGTCCTTTTTCTCTCCTACCTTTACCCAGTTCTTCCCATTTTGGGATACTTCAACCTCATAATGATAGAACCTGCTATCATCCCAGAAGGTTTTCACAAGTATTCGGGAGACCTTCTCAGTTTTGCCCAAATCAAGCAACAACCATTGGGGATAGGGAGATGCACCCCAGTAGGTTGAATCATCTCCATCAACGGCGTTTCTGGGAAACGAGCCAGGTTCATATGAGGAAGCTGATACCTGTTTGCCTAAAGCAAGATTTCCTCTATCCTTCGCTTTTGCTCTCTCTATCTTTTCTCTCCATTCCCTTTCCCTTCTCGCTTCTTCCTCTTTTCTCATCTTAAGATACTCACGAACCTTCTCTTGATAATCAACCTTCAAATCCTTTTCCTTTTTCCAAATCAGACCTAAAAATTTCGTATCAGGACTTACTTCTATCTTCTCACCATTTGGAAAGCGATACCCTGCGGGAGCGTGGATCACTATTTTCTCGGGAGGTTCAAGCCAGGCTGTTGTTAGGGAAAGCTTCCCACCATCTACCAAGACATTTAGGCGAAGCGATATCATACCGAAATTTGTCGGAACATTTAGGAAAGATATTGTTTCTCCCGGTTTAATCCAAGCTTGGGGCAAGCAGGAGAATAGATGAAGTTCGTTGCCCTCCTCCCTAACCAGCATATTCCTTAAAAGGTCAAGAAATTTGCCGGCGAAACAACCGTGGGGCGTCAAATTCAATCCGAAATCCCTTGAACTCGCGGAGCACATCTCAAATCCGCCATTTGTGGCGGTTGTATGAAGAAGGAGGGAATAAAATGCATCAATAACCTTGTCTTTCTCACCCCGTATCAGTTCCGTTTGAGGAACATCTATCCCTATGTAGCCGTGCAGGTTGTCTAAGCCTGCATAAGTCATCAACCCCTCGTTGAAATTTTGCTCTCTAACCTTCTTTATCGTCGCTGTTACCATCGGGTCCATCGGCTCAAGAACCCTGCAGGGATAGACGGATTTCAAGTTAGCCCAATCAAATCCACCACCCTCTAATGAAGGAGGTATATAGCCGTTCGTTCGGCGGGTCACCTCCTTGAGATTATCAAGTATGCATTCCTTATAATCCATAGCTTCCTTTGTCCACCTTTCCTCATCCTCTCTATAACCGAGAGCCCGGGCAAAGTTTATTGCTTCAATCACTCCCTGATAAGCCCAGAAATCGTTGCCAACTATGTGCCCGTAAACATTTTCGTTATCGTGTGGATGTGTAGCGGGGAGCATTCCCTTGCCCAACCCTCCTTGTTTTTTGGTCTCTTCCCTCGTTCTTATCAACCACTCCATCGCCCTCTTGACCGCAGGGTATACGGTCTTAGCAAAGGTTAAATCTTTTGTCAAGCGAAAATGCTGTCCGAATGTCCAGAGCGTTTGCCCCCACCCATCAAGTTGTCCTTCCTGAGATAGGAAAAGCCCATCTGGTCTTTGATATTTTAGGAAATAAAGTGCCGACCGCTCAGCCTCAAAAGGAAATCCCCAAACATCCAGTGCCCTCACCATAAACGCTCCATCCCTCAGCCAAAAAGCATCATACTGGAATTTATTCACCTTCTGTATGTAATCGTCACCGCTTTTCTCCCTGGCGATGAAGAGGTAGATGAGGTTTGCCCGATAGGTATCAACAACTTTCTTTTCGGGAACCTCCAACCACGCTCCCTTCTTCAACAAATCAGTCCAGAAGGATATAACCCTTGCCCGGGCAATATCAACATCTATGTTGAACTCATCGGCTCGTTCTATGGGAGCAGGGAAGCAAAGCATTTTGAAGACAAGCCTTCTCTCCTGGGCTGGTCTTAACTTTAATCTATAGCCAAGAAGGAGAGCATAATCTTCCGGTTTCTTCACCTCGCCCCTTTCAATTATATCGGGCACGGGCACAAAACAAAGCAACTTCCCGTCTCGCAAAATCATCCCATTCCTATATTCGTAATTGAAATTGGGCGAGAAATCCTCCTTCGCAACCCTATGCCCGACTCCCATAAACCTGATTCCTATCCAGAAAACATCCTCTTTGTCACCGGATGAAAGGTTAGAGAACCGAACATCAGCGAACGCGAGTGGTGCATCCTCATAAGCGAATGGATTATCGGCAAATTCGCTGAAGGAAATGTTCAATCCATCTTTATTCACTGTAAACTGAACAATCGGAAGCCAACCCTTGTAGAGGGTTTTCGTCCTCTGGTCGATCGGTTCCTTCTTTTCACCCCACAGGAAAGACATTTCCGCTCTTCCGGAAAAGATGTATCCTTCTGGCGTTACCTCAAAAGCGGCGTGGCAATCTTTTGTGCCTATAACCGTTGTGGGAAAAGCGAAATACTCAAATGGTTGGGTTAGCTCCTGCCCAATTGATAATATCGTGATAAGCATCAGGGACAGAAAAATTTTCTTTGTCCATCTCATTTTGCATCTCTCCTTAAGGTGGTCTCGTTTAATATTTTAAATTCAGAAATGAGTTAATATCAAGCAAAAGGGGGAAGATTAAGGAATCGCTTTGAAAGCAGAATAAAAAACAGAAAAAAGCTTGCTAAATAAGGTGTTCTTTCTAATTTTATTTACCCAGCGGGCTCAACTTCCCTAAAAAGGTAAAAAATCTCCATTTAAAGCGAGAGAAAAAGGACTTCTATTAAAGAAGTGGATTTTCTCACTATGCGATTGTTGGCCTTTGGGCGGGGTTGATTCAAATCAACCCCGCCCAATGCCTGCTTAGGGCAGCTCGTAGTTGTCGTTACAAGATAGGTCGTAAGGCGTGCAGGGACCCTGGTCCTGGTTCCACATATTTATCGGTGATGTCGTCTGCTGGGGCATAAGCCACTTCGCGTGACCATCGGCGAAGATGAAGTTCTTACCGTTGTTATGCCAGCAGCTTTCCTTGCGGAAGCACCAGTTGCACCAAGTTCCTGCGTCCGGTGGGGCTATATGAGGCTCATGCACCATAATGAGTGTAGCCGGTGACTTCAGGTCAGCCATTTTCTTCGGGTGCCCACAGAAGGAGGAACCGTTGTAGTTGTACTCTAAGCTCGTGCCGGGTGGGGGACCTGGTGGAGAAAAGGGTAAAGATGGGTCCAAACAACCGCTGCCGAGCTCTTCAGGAATGAAGTTAGACTGTGAAGGACAATCAAAGATCTGCCAGTTCTTGACATAAGGTTGAACGAGCGTTCGCCAGGTGGCATTAGTGGTAGGTGCGACTGGCGCATCACAGGGCCTGGTGCAACCACCCCTCACTATACCTCTTCTGTTCGGCGGATAGGTCTCGTCCCAATCCTGTTGGTATGGTAAAGGTAAGGAAAAATTGATAAAATGGGAGGAGCAATGACTTTCATTTTAAAAGATAGGCGCCACTTTCCCTTTCCGGATGTGGCGGAGGTAAAGCCGAGTATG
>JACIXQ010000038.1 GCA_014360465.1 bacterium | reverse complement strand
AACATATTGGTCCATTGAGCCGCCAATATGCCATTTGGATATATCTTTGCCCAACCAACATCCATATCGGTATCCAACTTCAGCTCGTTAGCTCCAGAGAAAAGCTTAGGGGAGTTGATATTTTTCAACACCAAGCCATATCTTGTTCCATCCTTTCCTAACCAGAGCATGCCGAAATCCAAACCGAATGCAGAACTTGTTTCTTCTTTGAAAGGATTAGGAGTGGTAGTCACCTTGGTCCCGTCATATGTGAGCGTTCTTTCATAAGGGGAGTATTTACCGCTTATGGAACGGAGGTTAATACCCCAAAAGTTCTTATTCTTCCCTCCAGCAATTGAGAAGGTGAAATTTGAGAGATAATAACCTGCCAGATTTCCTTGAATACTTTCAGTAACACCAGTTGAAGAATAAGTTACAAATCCCTTGCCCATAGCTTGTCCGTAAAAAGACACCGCGAAGCGGTTGCCGGCAAGGGCGAAATAAGGATTGATTTCACCCAAAACCGCCTTGTTGGATACCTTTTTAGCTATATCTCTCGCTTTGTTGAAATCGTCAACCGTGGGGTTATCCTTGTCAAAAATATCCACAAGGTCGCTCCAGTCCTCAATGGTGTCGATATTCTCCACTCTTGCCGAGATGTTAAACGGCATATGTGCGCCTTTCAATAACGCCAAACCGGCGGGATTCCAGTAGGGAGCGTAGGGGCTATCGCATAGCGCCACCCCCGCTCCTCCCATTCCGACGATACCAGCATCTGCTCCCATCACCACCTGTCCAATCTGGGAAGGAGTGGGCGGGGCAGATAAGACAATTATAGGCATCGCCAATGCCAAAAGAAAAACTATGACCGCCAATCTTATCATTATGTAGTCCCTTCCTTTTAATAGATTTTTCTCATAATAAGCCTACCATCTTTTTTTCCTTATTCGCAAGCAAATTTTTTATATTCATACCCCTTTCTATACATAATACTTGTCGCTTAATAAGCGACAATAATGTTTTCCTTCAAGCAAGTCAACTTTGTAAAAATTGTAAACGCCTTCATAGTTGTTAAAATTTCTAAAACAATTGAACAAAATGCTTAAGGTAAAGCAAGCATTAAGATAAAAAGTTGGATAAAAGAGGGGAAGCTTTTTACCCTATAATTTGGGGAGGTGTTGAGAAATAAAAAGGAGGGTTTCAAAGATAAAGTGATGGAAATTGCCTGCGGTTTGTGGAACTACCATTTAAGTAAGGCGAACTAACTTTATTTGCTCTCGGGGATTGAATCGCTGGAAGCGAAAAAGGGATAAAACGACTGCTTAAAAGTTATTTCGCGCCAAATCTATAGTTAATACAAAAAAGAAATTTTTATGGACATAACCTTGCATTATCAGAGGATGGGACAATAAAAGCTGATAAAGTGTTATCCTACATTTGACCTGCTCGCTTTATTATTCGGTATACATAGATTTATGCGTCTGAATGTTCCATTCATTGGACTCGGGGGCTTGACTTGGTAGGAGCGAAAGGAACGGATAAAAATATCTGCTTAAAAGTTATTTAGAACAAAATCTATTCGCTAACAATTTATATTTTGTCACTAACTCGTGATAAAATATAATAAACAAATCAATCATATGAGAAAAATCATCGCTATCGCCATCAGCAAGCTGTTTACCAGTCTCCTCAGGGCTACTGGAAGGGGAGGAACAGCTCTTCCTGGACTTTTGGCGGAAAGAATTCATCCCTCCCTTCTTGCGGAGTTAGCTTCCCGCTTTTCTCAAGGGACTATCCTCATAACGGGAACTAATGGAAAAACAACGACAGCTAGCCTTGTGGCAAATGTTCTAAGGGCTAAGGGTTATAAGGTAATCCATAATTTTACCGGCTCAAATCTGACGAGGGGAATACTCGGACAAATACTTGAAGATGTGGACTTGAAGGGAAATTTTTCAGCGGATTTTGGAGTCTTGGAAGTTGATGAAGCTACCTCTGAAAAAGCAGCCCAATTGCTTAAACCTCGCATTATGCTCGTAACCAATCTTTTCAGAGACCAGCTGGATAGATACGGCGAATTGGACAAAGTCGCAAGCATCATAGATTCATCCCTTAAATGGGTAAAGGAAAGGGTCATCTTAAATGGTGATGACCCTCTTGTTGCCAGCCTTGGGAGTGAACTCAAGATTGGTAAAATCTTCTTCGGATTGAACGCACCGGAGCTTTCCCTTTCTCGCGGAGTTATTGACCTTAGCCATTGCCCTATCTGCGATGCCGAACTTTCCTTCCGTACCCGTTACTACGGACACCTCGGCGATTATGTCTGTCCTAACTGCCACTATAAGCGACCTCAATTGGACCTTTTCGCTTTAGATGTATCTCTCCGAGAGGATTTCCTACTGGATTTCAAAGTCAATCATCGGGGAGAGGTAAAGAATGTAATTTCCCCCCTCTTTGGGATTTTCAATGTTTACAATATCCTTTCCGCGCTTTCCCTCTGCCAATCTCTTGGTTTGGAAACAGATTTCATACTGGAAACAATTGCCCGGACATCTCCTGCCTTCGGTAGACTTGAAAAGTTTTGCCTTGATTCAAAGGAATGCATCATTTTCCTTGCCAAAAATCCCGTCGGTTTCTCTATAAACATAGAAACAGTTAAAAGGGATACGAGGAAGAAGAACTATTTGATAATTTTAAACGATAACCTCGCTGATGGAACTGATACCTCCTGGATTTGGGATGTTGATTTTGAAATCCTCAAAGATGACCAATTCGGTTTCATAATTTGCTCGGGCATTAGGGCAGAAGATATGGCTCTCCGCCTTAAATACGCCGATTTACCCCTTGAGAAGATAGAGATTAAAAACGATATAAGAGAGGCTTTTCAAATGGCTATAAAGATGACATCAGCTGGAGAGCGTCTCTACATTCTCCCCAATTATACAGCGATGCTCTCCCTGCGAAGTTACCTTTCCAAGGAAGGATTCCTACAGGAGTTCTGGATAAGACAATGAAGCTGAAAATATTTTACCTCTATCCCAACTTGATGAGCCTCTATGGAGATGTTGGAAACATCATCACCTTAAGGAAACGCTGCGAATGGAGAGGAATAGATTGTGAGATTGAGGAAATCAAAGTGGGGAAAAACAAAAATTTCAGAGAAGCCGACCTCCTTTTTATGGGAGGCGGACAGGACAGAGGGCAAAGAATAGTTGGGCAGGACCTACAAAACTACAAGGAGGAAATAAAGGAACTTGTGGAAAATGGGCTACCCGTTTTATTGATATGCGGTGGCTACCAGCTCTTCGGTAAATACTTCAAAACGAAGGATGGCGTTCTCATCCCTGGCATAGAGGTTATAGATATCTGGACAATTGGTGGGGATAGAAGGATGATAGGAAATGTGATAGTGCAATCCTCAATATTTGGCAAGCTCGTCGGTTTCGAAAATCACAGCGGAAGAACCTTTTTAGGAGAGGGCATCCAGCCTCTCGGCAGGGTTGTTAAGGGATATGGTAACAATGGGAAGGATAAACTTGAGGGAGTTGTCTACAAGAACCTAATTGGAACCTATCTTCACGGACCCTTCTTGCCGAAAAATCCCCAGGTCGCCGACTGGTTGATCAGGAAAGCCTTAACCTACCGTTACAGAGAAGAAATAGATTTAAAACCACTTAACGACGAGTTGGAAATTGAATCGCATAAAGCAGCTGAAAGGAGGGCTTAATACTGCCAAGACATTACATATCTAATAAAAGGGAGGTATGAATGATTATGAAAGGGATTCTGCCCTTTTTATGTCTATCCTTTCTCTTCCCCTTTGCCTTCAGCGAAGAGATTGTATTCGACGGGCAATCCATTTCGGCACCTCATCTTACCGACTTCAGTGAGGAAAAACAAGCCTGCCAGCTGTCCACAGATGACGGTCTATTGATTTCCCTCTCTACTAAGGGAGCGGTCCTTGATGTAAAGGAGAAAGGGAAAGTTTTCGGGAGAAAAGCAAAATTTCTCACCGGCTTTTTCCTCAAGGACTACAGAACAGACAGCATCGTCCCCTTAAAAGGCGATATCAAGCAAATCAATATTAAAAAATTAATATTTAACTCCGTTTCAAAAGATGAGAAAATTTATTTGGAAGCAATTTACGAAGCACACTCCCAATTTATAAAAGTAAAAGGCACAATAAAGGATTTAAGCGGAAAAGACAGAGCTATAACACTATATTATGCTTTGCCGGTATCTGCAAAAGGATGGTTATGGTGGGATGATATAGCGAGCAGGCGAAGGGTTTCTGGAGAAGAGGAATATATATTTGCAGAAGATAATTGTCCTTTTGGGGCACAAGGGAAGCACTCGCGCTATTTTTTAGCTACCCTTTCACACAGGGATAGAGCTATATCTCTTGCCATACCGATGGACAAACCCGTTATCCATCGCCTTGCATATAATCCATCTACACAGAGTTTCTATATTGCCTTTGACTTTGCCCTTGTCAAGGATACCCTGAAGTCCCCTTCCTCTGCAACTTTTGAGTTTCTGATATATACAGCGGACCCAGAATGGGGTTTTCGCTCTGCCCTACAAAAATATTATGAGATTTTTCCCCAGTTTTTCCTAAAAAGAGTAAAAAAGGAGGGTGGCTGGTATGTCTGGGGAAATATGAAAGACACACCCGAGGCAAAAGAGGCAGGATTTATGTTCCACTGGGGTCCAGGGGGAGTTGACGCGGTTCATTACGATAATCAGGCGGGTTTCTACGCGCTTCAATACATTGAATGTGCCCTTTACCAAGAATCTCTTGGTGATTTCAAGGAGGCTCCACCATATGAAGAAGCGCTCAGACGCCTGGAATTGGCTGGCAGGAGTGATGAAGCAACCCTCGCTTTGTTGGATAAGCTATCCTACACTGGTGGTTCCGGACTCTTTGGGCAGATGCCAAGGAAGGAATATTTCCAGCGGATTTCAAAGGCTGTTCTCAATTCCCTTCTTTGGGATGAAAACGATAAACCAATTTGTCTTATCGGAAATTTCCCGTGGATAGGCGATAGCGGTTGGGGCGCCATTTTCCCCTGCAACCTCGACCCCGATATACCTGATGGCTATGGGAGATTTGATATGGATAGCTCCCTTAAATCTGCCTTTGAATTTTACGAAAGTCACAACGCCCATCTAAATGGAATCGCACTTGATTCCTATGGTGGTTACGGTGATGATAAAAGGATAAATTACCGAAGGGAGCATTTCAAATATGCTGATTTTCCCCTTACCTTCTCTCTTAAAGATAGACGACCAGTTATTCCCCAGTATTTCTCCATCATTGAATGGACAAGGGAATTATCAAGAAGAGTTCACCCAAAGGGATTAATCCTTATGGCGAATTGTGCTTGGGGACATGCCCCTGCCTTTCTAATATTTGCAGCTCCTTATCTTGATGTCTTCGGCGCTGAAGCCCCTTACCAGCCCGACCCTCGTTTCATCAGAACAATAGCCTACCATAAACCTTGCACCGACCTTCCCTATTCTCCTCGTCCCGAATGGGAGCTCAAGTTTCACCTCCTTTATGGCATCTTCCCGGGGCACGGAAACGATTTGAATCTTATGAAAAAATATAATCCCTTCCTCCAAGCACTTACAAAAGCTGGTTGGGAACCCATTACCTACGCATATACCGATAATGAAAACATCCTCATTGAGAGATTCGGCAGGGGCAAAGAACTCTATTTCTCAATTCATAACCAAAGCGATGAAAATCAGAAATTCTCCCTTTCTATTGAGCTTGAAAAACTCGGATTGAGAAATGTGAAGATAACGAATTTTCTAAGCGGTGAGAACCTGAAGGCAAAGAAGGAGAATGGCAATCTTAAAATCGAATTTTACTTGACAAGTAAGGATACAGTGGTGATAAAGTTAGAAGAGGTAAAAGATATGAAACCGCTTTACCTTGAGAGATTCAAATATCCTCGCCTCATCCTTGAGCCGACGGGCAGAGATGGGGATTCCGATAGTCAGCTTGTTGATTGTTTCAAGGTTGTCCTTGATTACGATAAGGGACCGGGAGAATTATTCCAGAAGGATGGCTATTACTATGCTATCTATACCGGCTTTGATGGGCAATCCTACCGCTGCGGATTATTGAAAAGCAAAGACCTTTTGAATTGGGAGAAGGTTGGGATGATACTTGATACAGGAAAAGAGGGAGATTTTGACGCTGGCTCGGCTGGGGGAGGCGTTGCATTCAGATGGAAGGGCAAATTCTATATGGTATACACAGGATATCCTTTTAAAGGATATGAAAACGGTCCGGGGAAAATCGGGCTCTGCATTTCAGATGACCTTATGAATTGGAAGAAATTGGGAATTATACTTGAGCCTGATGGCAAGATTCCCTGGGAAGCGGGTGGCTTGTATCAGCCATTTCCCTTGATAGCAGGTGGTAAATTCTACCTTTTCTACAATGCTAAAGACGCTCAAACCAATTGGATTGAGCAAACCGGTTTAGCAATTTGCAAAGATGCTGAACTCCTGAAATGGGAGAAGCTCCCTGAAAACCCCATCCTCAAAGTTGGGGAACCAGGCGCTTGGGATAGCCGGTTCGCCTCCGACCCTTGGGTTATACCTATAGCGGGTAAATGGCATATGTTCTATTATGGCTTTGATGGCATCCATGCTCAAGATGGAGTTGCAGTGAGCAAGGACCTTTTGCATTGGGAGAAGTCGCCTTTCAATCCGATATTACCATATGGAGAACCGGGAAGCTACGACGAGGAGCATGCCCACAAGCCTTGTGTGGTTCTAAAAGCTGGGATTTATTATCACTTCTATACGGCAGTGGGTAGCAAGGGGAGGTGCATAGCACTTGCCACAAGCGTTCCCCTCGTTCAGGAAGAGGATGTACAATAGATTTTTCTTTCTTTACCTTGCCATTATCTTGACTAAGTGGGTGATTGCTTTGCCTATTGAGGAGACAGCTTACGGAAAATCGCATTTTCGTCTTGAATTTCGTCCCCTACCCTCTTCGGTTGAGAACTCTTTCCTTGATATGGAGAAAAGTTTTGCGAAAAGCGGGGTTACAGCTCGCTGGATAAGCGTTGTTGACCCCTGGGGTAGCCCGGTCTATCCTTCTCAGATAATACCCTCTCCATATCAGGATTCTCAACACAATGCTGATATACTTCAAAAGTGGGTTGATTCCATTCATTCGCAAGGAATACCCGTTGTCAGTTGGTATCCATTGATTTTCTCAGAATCGGGTTGGCAGACCCATCCTGAATGGAGACAGGTTTCCCTTCTTCCCTGGCCGGAGGGTAAATCAAAGGAGATTTCCTGTTGCATAAATTCTGGTTATGGAGATGCATTAATAAAGCTGATGTGCGAGGCCATTGACAAATTTAAGTTGGATGGTATCTGGTTTGATGGTTCTGCTTTCACAGAGATTTGGGAACGTCCCCTTCCTCTAACCTGTTTCTGCGATGCCTGCCGTCAAAGGTTCAAAAGGGAAACGGGTCTTGATATTCCTGAGAAATTTGACTGGAATGATACCTCTTTCCGCAAATGGGTTGCCTGGAGATATAAGGTCTTCGCTGAGTTCATCGGTAAAATAGCGGGTGAGATTCGCAGGAGATATCCTAATGTAGCCGTAGTTGTAAATCACTACCATCGTCCGCAAATCCCTTGGCATAGCGCCATACCACTGGACCTCTATGAGGCTGACATCATAACAGGTTCTGAGGCAACAGGAATAGATTCTGTTGACCTTGTGATGCGGCTCTGCCGAGCATATAACCGCAGTCAATCCGAGGTATGGCGTCCCCTTGATATCGGAGATAATCCACAAGAGGCACCCCAAACAAACGACCTCCTCCATCACGCTCTCGCTTGCTACATCGCTGGAGGCTTTCCTTCCTATGGCTATCCAGGAGGCGACATAAACAAAGCCTATGAAACGATAAGCCTCATTTCTCCCATAATGCGTCAAATTCACCCCTATGTGGGTGGGAAATCCCTACCCTATCTTGCCCTTTATGTATCCCAGCAATCCGAAACCTTCTACTTCGGTAGGGCAATAGATGGCAGAGGCTGGAAGCTGGAACCATTTTTCTCCCTTCTAAATCGTTGGACGAGAGAGTTGATGACCCTTCAGGTTCCTCCCGATTACATCTATGATAAGGCGCTTACGGAAGAGAACCTATCGCGCTACAAGGTTTTGCTTCTCCCCTTCTCCCCAGCCATATCTGATAAGCAGGCGGAAACCATTCTTAATTTCGTCAAGGAAGGAGGTATTGCCTATTTGGGTCCCGGTTGTGGGGAGCGGGACGAGTGGGGTGAGCCGAGAACGAAAAATCCCCTTGGGGATAAAGCCGGCTTTAACTTTGATTCCATCTATCCGCCATCCGCTTCCGAGCTCAAGAATATAACCATTATCTCGCCAGAGGGAAGACCTCTCTCCCTTCTAACTTCTCTCTATGCTTCTCTCAATCTAAAAGGGAGAAATTGGAAAATCCTATACAGATTCAAAGATACCCAAAAACCGGCTCTCGCGATTAGAAAATATGGCAAAGGTTATCTCATAATTTCCGCTTTTGACCTCGCCGTTAACTACCCATGGTATCCGGTGGAAGGAATAGATACCAAGATAAGTCCTTCCACCGATGATCCAGCAGAGGGAAACAGATGCGCCGAGTTCTTGGATGGTCCCAATGCTCCTTATAGCTTTTGCCCCGATATGGAAGTCTCAAATTTCCCTTCAATTTCTCAACCTAATTATTTGGGTGGAAAATTGAGCTTCTTCCTCAAGCTTGTCGATGCTGAGGCACAGTTTGAATTGAGGAATTCGCAAACGGGTGAAACCGGTATTCTACTTCATTTCTCCGACGACGGGCACCTATTATGTAACGGTAAAGAGTTGATGCAACTTCCCCTAAACCAATGGGTCAGATTGGAGGTTTCGTTTCTTTTCCCTGCCGAGTCACAAAAGGGAAAATTCAATCTGAAAATCCTTCTACCAGGTGGCGAATACAAGAAGTGGGAAGATATGCCGTTATCGGAGAGCTGGAACAATTTCGATTGGGTTGTAATATTTGGTCCGGGGAGGAAGGTGGGTCATTTCTTCGTGGATGACATAGAGATATCCGGTCTAAAAGGAATGGGCGAGGAAAAGCTCGTTTTCAAGGAGGATTTCGAAGAATATGAAAAGGGAAAGAATGCTTTCAGTTTCACTTCTTTTATCCTGAACGAAATTGAGAAATTAGCGCCTCCACCTATAGAGATTAAGAATGGCGAGAACCTAAGATTCGGTGCCTTTCAGAAGGACGGTCTCGTGCTTGTTCACCTTCATAATCCCGCTGGGACCTGGCGAGATTTCTCCAAAGAAGAAAATAAAAGCCTTACACTCGTTATCCGTTTTCCTGTATCAGAAGCGACGCTTCCCCTGAAAGAAAATCGGGAGTTGAAACTTACGAAGCGTGGCAATGTTTATTACATAAATTTGCCATTTCCATCACTTTACGAGATTATATCTTTGAAAAGGTGATCGTTTATGAGAAAAACCTTTTTGCTCCTATTTCTCTTGACCTTTTATACTTTCGCAACCACTTTACCTCTCAACAATGCCTTCTTCTCTTCACTTTATAAGGATTTGCCTGGAGAGACAAAGATAGCCAATGCTCTCTGGTGGGAAAACCCTGAGACAGTAAGATTTACAAAAAGAGAGGTGGTAATCGCCGATTTGAAAGGACCCGGTTTGATAACGATGATTCATTTCGCTATGCCTGAGCGGCTCAAGCTTGATAGGAGCGTAATTATGGAGATATTTTGGGATGGGGAGAAAACGCCCAGCGTTGAGGTTCCCCTTGTTGATTTCTTCTGCGACCCTAATGGAACTATGGAAAATGTAGACACCGTTTATGTGGATAAGAAGCGGGGTTGGAACGCATATTTTCCGATGCCATTCAAAAAATCAGCGAAGATTGTCCTAAAATTCGACAATGAACGCATTCCAGAAGGAGCAATCTATTCATACACTCCCTGCTATTCCTATGTGATGTGGCGTGCGCTGAAAACCCTGCCACGCGATTTCCTCTACTTCCACGCTTACTGGCGTCAAGAGAAGATTCTTTTGGGAAAAAGGGATTACATCGCACTTGAAGCGAAGGGTAAGGGACATATTGTGGGATTGAACATTACGGTTAGAGGGGTTGAGCCAGGCGGAATTGGCTATCCTGTTGACCAGAATGTAAAGTTTTACATAGATGGTGAGCCTGAACCTTCAATTGAATGGCAAGGAATGGAGGATGCTTTCGGGTTTTCCTTCGGTTTCCCAGAAGAGAAGACGCTTTTCTTCTACAGAGGTTACCATCCTTATTACAAATATGGGGCATTTGCCTATAAATTTCTGCTAAATGATGTCATTAGCTTCTCAAAATCTGTGAAAGTTACCATCGGTTTCGGCAAGAACGAGCATCCGATGTTCAGGCAGATGTTTTCCAATCCAGAGCATACTCTTGAATTCTCTTCAACCGTCTACTGGTATCAGAGGGAACCTCACTTTCCCCTTCCACCCCTACCTCCTTATCCCCAACGGCTTCCTACTCCCGATACCCAAGAGAGAGCAGAGAAGGAAACGATTGCTAAGAAATTCAGGTCGGAAGGGATTGCTCTTAGCTTGAGGTGTGGACACCCGGAAGGAGATATTGAGTTTATGGAAGATGGATGGGATTATCGTTGGAAGGAGGGTTATTCCTTCTACAATCCTGCTTTGTGGCCGGGAGATGTCAATTTCTGCTGGGCAGGATGGAAGCAATTGAGGTTTGATATAATCTGTCCAAAGGGAACGGAAGGTAAATTAAGGCTGTTTATCATAGACCCTGATAATTTCGCAGGTGGTAGAAGGCAAAGGATAAGCGTCGCAAATCGGACGATAGGAACATTTGAAAACTTCCAGATGGGAAGATGGGTGGAGGTGGGGATAAGTTCGGAAGATACAAAGGATGGCATCATTCCCGTAGTGATGGAGAACCTCAAAGAAGGAGGAAATGCCGTCGTTTCATTTGTCCAATTTCTTGTTAAGAAGTAACGAATATTTTTTGTTCAAGGGAGAGAAACGGGCTATATTATCCGCTTTTTTCGCCACCCCATAGACCACTTTTTGAGGTAAAATTAAAGAAATAGTTTAAAGGCAAATCTATGAAAGCAGTTACGCTGAGAGCTCTACTTATTGGGATAGGTTTTTCCATCTTTGTCAACACCTGTTCACCGCTAACCGAGAGCAGGGCTTTTAGCAATTTCTCTTGGAGCTACCTCCCTGAGGGTGCTGTAATCCCGTTTCTCTTTCTTCTTTTCCTCAATCTTCTCCTATCTCGTCTATCTAAAAGATTTTCCTTAACCTCGGGAGAGCTTCTCGTCATTTTCGTTATGGTGCTCGTTGCTAATTCCACCCCAATATTTCTCATTTATATGTTCCTCTCCGCAATCGCTTCTCCTCTTTACTTTTCCTCTCCCGAAAATAAATGGGATAAAGACCTTATCCCATATATGAAAAAGGAGCTCATTCTGAATGATAAACTTGCCTCAAAATGGTTTTTCGAGGGCTTACCCGAGGGCGAAAGGATTCCCATCCATTCCTGGCTTACGCCTCTTTCCCATTGGCTTCCGTTTTTCTTCGTTGTCTTTCTTGTTTCATACATCGCTATCGTCCTTTTCCGAAAATACTGGATGGAAAACGAAAAACTTGCCTATCCCCTTATGCAAGTGCCCCTTTACCTTGTTGAAAGAGGGAGTGCATCGCTTTTCCGTAGACCGCTTTTCTGGATAGGCGCTTCTATCCCCTTTTTGATTATGGCTGAGCAAGCCCTTCACCTTTACATCCCAGCCCTTCCCTCCCTACCTGTGGACCATCTCGGCTGTTTAGATTGGGGCTGGACTCCAGTTCGCAGCCAGCCCTTGCTATGTTTTAATTTCCTCGCCTTCGGTGTTGGATTTTTTGTCCCCACTGATGTCCTCTGTGGAATCTGGTTCTTCTATGTTCTCACTCTATTTGAGGAAGCGCTATTCCACAAATTCTCCATAGCCACAGGCTCTGGAGGGATGTTCGTCTGGGGAAATGCAGCTATCGCCTGGCAGTCTCTTGGCGCCTTCCTCCTTTTCACCCTATCAACCATCTACCTTGCCCGACGCCATATCTTCAACTTGCTCCTTACCACCTTTAGGAAGAACTATCACGAGGACGAATTGCTACCTCCACGCATCATCCTTCCGCTGTTCCTTATCTGCTTCGCTTATCTTATTTACTTTCTAAATTGGTCTGGAATGCCAATATTGGTCGCTTTTCTCTTTCTCGTTTTTCTCTTGCTAATCTATATAGGATTGGCGAGAATAGTCTGCCAATCTGGAATTTTCTACATCGTTCCTCCCGTAATCGCCCAGAACATCTGCATATTTGCCTTGGGAAGCAGAAATATAGGAAAGGAAGGAATGGTAGCACTCGGTCTATCTTACTCTTGGCATGGCGATACACAGGATGTGTTCTGCGTCTTCGCAAGCGAGGGAGCGAGATTATGGGATTCAGGAAAAGCTAAGGGATGGCATTTTTCTCTTGCCCTTTTTATCAGCGCAATTGTCGGATTGCTCGTCGCACCCTCATTCATAATTTATACCGGCTATCAGAAAGGCACTCTGACATGGAATACTTGGATATTCAAGGGATGGGGTCCGAGCACCTACGAACAGGTTCTTGGACAGATAAGGAATCCCTTCGGATTTAAGAGCGATTACTTCCTCTGGGCAATGGTAGGAGCAATCCTTATGCTTATCTTCAATTATCTTCATCTTCGTTTCGTCTGGTGGCCAATTCATCCTATAGGATTAGCAATCGCTTCCTCATTCACCCTCTACGCAGTTTACTTAGGCGCCTTCCTCGCCTGGCTTGTCAAGATTGCTATCCTTCGCTGGGGTGGTCTAAGAACCTTCAACAAAGCTACGCCCTTCTTCCTCGGCTTGATAGTCGGGCACTACTTAGGAAGGACTATATCCCTTATCCTGTATTC
Organism: bacterium; assembly: GCA_014360465.1. GTDB lineage: Bacteria > Armatimonadota > JACIXR01 > JACIXR01 > JACIXR01 > JACIXR01. The sequence continues at coordinate 10,378 of JACIXQ010000038.1, read as the reverse complement.
TACATTGGGCATTTGGATGATGTAAGCTTACATTGGCTCATACCAGTTGAGACCACCGGGGAGCGGTTTGCCGTCCTTGCCAAGAACCCTGAGATAAAATCCCCAATCTCCGCCCAGCTGTCCAACCTTTAGAACTACTTCGTTCCAACCTTTGCGCAGATGAACTGGAACTTTATTCTCATCGGGTCTTGCTACTCTTGGTTCAAGGTAGGCGAATACCTTCTCACCGTTCACCCAAAGGATGCATCCATCGTCGCTCCCCAAAAGGATTTGCCCATCAACATCCTCAGGAGAATAAATGTAGGTGAAGGCATAGGCGACGACATTGTTTTGCTTCCCGAAATAATCAAGCAGATTTATGTAGATTGGAACAGCGCCATTTTCATCTAAAGACAACTGAACGAGTCTCGTCCTTTTCTCCTCAACTCCCTCAAGCCGGGAAGGAATCCCCGATTTCATCCACTCCTCGGGTGGATAGCTTTGGCTCATTCCCCGATTATCCCTGTTATCGTAAATTCCAAAAAGGCGAAAAGCCTGCAAGTAGGAACAATCAATCTCCCATTTCTTCTCCAAACTGAGCGACTTTCCCGATGGGAACAAAAGCTCCGCTCTTATTGTTCCGACGACACCTCCAAGAGGGATTTTCTCACCTTCCCACTTGCTCTCGAACTCCCCGCTAATGGTCTTCAATTCCTTACCCGTGAAATCGTATTCCCTCTTTCCTATACACTTCCAACCCACTTCAGTATCCAATCTCACCTTAACAGATTTAGGGATATCTATATCCGCGGGCAAAAGCAAACTGAAACGGAGTTTGTATCCTATTCTCGTTGTTACTAAAGATATTCCCAATGTTTCCTGCAAAAGCTCATCCCTTTCCCTGCTCTCTTTTTCGCTCCAGAGCGATTGCAGAAATCTATTCAGAACTTCCCTACTCTTCTGCACATCCGCATTTGCCCCATCGTAATTTCCGCTTCTGAATTTCTCCCTTGCAGACTTATTCAACTCATCCAACTTATTCAAATACCCAAGGCTTCTCAGGGAAAGAGATGTTTGTTTCTCTTCCAAATTGGCTATCTTTTGGGCAAGGTCTTCTATCTCGCCGAATAATCCTACTATTTCATTAGTTGGCTTGCTTAGTGCTACTTCAATTTTCACATTCTTTCTAATGAAGAACGATGGTGTGCGAATATAAAGCTTCAAATGGTCGGAATCGTAGAACCATCCACCCTGCTCGAGCTCCTCATAACTTTTTCTCTGTGATAAATTTTTGCCATCAATCTTCACCGTCACAGGTATGCTTACCCCATTTATTACCAGGAGATAGGACCTATTCTCCAATTGTCCCTCGTAGCTTCCTTGAGTTGCCCCGATAATGACGCTTAAATTCCTTCCATTTTCTTGAAAGCTTATCTTCGTCTTTGCGAATTTACCCGCTCGGTAGTCAAAGCTCAAGCCATCATCCTCATAGAGTGTAAATTCCCCTTTTGCTCCCGGATAAATATTGAGAATCAGAGGGTCAATTGGCTTTTCGCAGATGAACTGCATCTCGGGCTGCATAGGTATTATGCTTCCTGCCTTGGCGAAAACGGGCATATCCTCCAGACTGCCTCTATATATCAGGGTTCGTGGTCCTTTGTAGACCTTGTTACTGAAGAAATCATACCATATTCCTGGCGGGAGATAGACCTCCTTCGTGGCTACGCCGTCCTTTGCTGGCTGGTCTATGGGAGCGACGAGAAGATTTGGACCAAACATATATTCGTATTCATACTTATATGCTTCATCAAGTTCGGGATAATGAATGTAAAGCCCACGACAAAGTGGCACACCAGTCTCATGGACTTCCCTTGAGACGCTATATATGTAAGGGAAGAGGCTGTAACGAATTTGAAAATACTTTTTGACGATTCGCTCAGCCTCGGGGCTATAATCCCATGGGAGACGCCTCCCATGATTGCTATGAAGGCGAAGAATGGGGCTAAAGGCACCGAATTGAACCCAGCGAACATAAAGCTCGTCCGGCAATTTATCGCCCATAAAACCTCCTATGTCGTGAGACCAGTAGATACCCACATTTCCTCCCTTAACCGTGAAGGGAATCTCATATCTCAGAACTTCCCATTGGGAATATGTATCGCCGGAGAAACCTACAGGATAGCGATGGGTACCAGAACCGACAAGCCCTTGCCTGCCGAAAATCAGTGCCCTGTTGCCCTTTATCCTTTCTTCCGTCTCGTAATAGACCTTATTAGTCCAGGCGAAATGGTCTATACCCGGTGCACTCGCACCAGCTCCATCTATCCAAAGAAAATCCACCCCTTGTCTTAATACGGAACCAAGAAGGATATCGCCGAAAGCGAGTGCATCCCTCTTGTTGGCAAGGTTGTAGCTCACGGAATCCTTTCCCTCAGGGCTTACTCCAAGTGCCTCACAAAATGCCCTGAAATGGCTATCAGCTGAAGGAATGGGAGTGCCCGGATGGGTATTAAGCGTTACCTTGATTCCCCTCTTATGACACCAATCAATGAATTCCTCAGGGCGAGGGAAATACTGAGGATTCCAATCGTAGCTTTCCCAGCCATAAAGATGCCAGTCAACATCTATCACCAAGACATCAAGGGGAATCCGTTTCTGGCGAAATGTGTTTATTATCTCCCTTTCCTCTAAATCGCTATACGGCCAGTAGCGAGAATACCAAGCCCCAAAGGCGTATCTGGGAAGCATCGGAATGCGTCCTGTCAGGCGGGTATATTCGTCCAAAGCAAGGGGATAGTTGTGACCATAGCAGAAGAAATACCAATCCTGCTGTGATGTCTGTGGACGAGGTTTCCACCATTCCTCCTTAGTGTCCCAGAGGGGGTGAGGTGTATCATCAAGGAAGAAATAGCCAGAACGGCTGAGGATTCCCTGCGGGAAAGAAGGCAAATTATCACGGGAAACACCATCAAGAGAAGCAACGGTTCCTCCAAGATTTTGGAGGTCTTGGTCACCCGGTCTCCAACTCATCACTTTATCCCCTAATTTCCAGGAAATGCTTAGGTTTTCCTTGTTGAAGGAACCGCTTCCCAACCGATAGCGAAGAGTGAACATCTTCGTCTTAATGATTAGCCATCCCTTTTCCTCGCTTAACTGATAATCCACCTTCCCCCAATCCCTATCACGGACAAGTATTGAAGGTTCATCAACGAATTTCCCCTCAGGAGAATATTCCAGGCGGATGAGAGAGGGCGAGATGACGGTGAAACGGACATCCTTTGCGACTACCTTTTGACCTTCTCTTTTAATCGCTACTTGCGGAGCTGTCGGAGCAAGTATTTGCTGAAGAAGTAGCAAGGCAAAAAGTATCCTACCTGAAACAAGGCATCTTTTTAACATAAATTGCTCGTCCTCCTTTCTACTCCGCTTTTGAGAATATCATATTCTACCGATTATATTCTGGCAACAACAATTGTCATTCTATAAACTTATATTTATAATTTTAATAATAAAAAATAAGAACGAAAGGAGGTAGTATGATGGACATTTCCAGAGCTTTTCGGATTCTCGGCAATCCAACGAGATTAAAGATACTACAACTTTTGCTGAAGGGACCGCACTGCGTCGGTAAGTTAGCAGAGAAGCTCAACACGAACCAACCTGCAATAACCCAGCATTTGCGAGTTCTTGAAGCGCTAAATTTGGTCAAGGGCGAGCGATCGGGAGTAAGGGTTCACTATGCCATAGATACCGAGGGGCTACAGGCTCTGAAGGAAGAACTTCAGAAGTTTCTTTCTGGTCTAGAGATACAAGAGGAGGCTTGCGAGGACCTGGATAAGTGCCAGGAATAGCCGATGCTTCCTAAAAACGAAATCGTCCTTGAGGCGAGGGGATTGACCAAATACTATGGGGATTTCCTCGCCGTTGATAATCTGAACTTCTCCGTTAGAAAGGGGGAAATATTCGGCTTTCTCGGTCCAAACGGTGCAGGCAAGACCACTACAATCCGCATGCTCACCGCATTGTCCCCTCCAAGCGATGGAACCGCTTATGTGCTTGGCTTGGATATTAGGGAAAATCCACTTGAAATTAAAGCAAGGATCGGCGTAGCTCCCGAGATATCCAACCTCTACGATGAATTATCAGCTTTAGATAACTTGATTTTTATGTGCCAGCTCTATGGTGTTCCCAGGAAGGAAAGGGTTAAGAGGGCTGAAGAGCTTCTCGAAATATTCAATCTGAAAGACAAGAGGAATACCCTTTTCAGGAAACTTTCCAAAGGTATGAAGAGGGCTCTCACTGTGGCAAGTGCCCTTGTCCACAGACCAAGCCTGGTCTTCCTTGATGAGCCAACATCAGGGTTGGATGTCCTTTCGGCACGCAGCTTGAGGATGATTATGAGAAGGTTGAGGGATATGGGCGTCACCATCTTCTTGACAACCCATTACCTTGAAGAAGCTGATATGCTCTGCGATAGGATAGCCTTAATAAGGAGCGGAAAATTGGTCAAGATAGATACCCCTGAAGGACTGAAGGCAAGCGTTTCAGAGGGAAAATCTCTGGAGATCAGGTTTAGAAATGGAAACGAGGAAAGCCTTCAGGAATTGAAGAAGAGGATGAGCCCTTTTAAGGTTACCATCTTAAATGGAGAGCGAGTAAGAGTATACGGTGATGATATTGGGGAAATTTGTGAGAGGATTACGAAGCTATCCAAGGAATTAGGAATGGAACTAGCCGACATTTTCAGCTTCAATCCAACTCTTGAGGATGCTTTCATTGAGCTAACCGGTCTAAGCCCCATAGTGATGTCTATAGAGAAGGAAGGTAAAGTGAATGTCACGGGATAGCTTGAGATGTATCTTTTACATAATTTTGAAGGATATGCGAACTTACTATTTAAAGCCTCCCTCAATCAGCTGGGGAATCATCTTTCCCCTCGCCTGGACGCTCGCCTTCTACCTTCGCCATCCCCAGACCTTCGCTCAGCTTGTTCCGGGAATGGTTGCTATGACAGCTATCTTTAGCACCACGGCAGCGGAAGCGGTGGTAATAAATTTTGAGCTGAGGGTGGGTTCTATGGAAAGGCTACTCCTTGCTCCCATTTCCCCTGGCGGGATTTTTCTGGCGAAGCTTCTCGGGGGATTCGCTTTCGGGTTTCTTATGACGCTCGTTGTTGCTATAGGAAGTTCCCTGGCGTTGGGCATCCATCTCAATGTACCCATTTTTCTATTAGTCCTCATCTTTTCACTTCTCTCTTTCGCTTCTCTCGGCGCCTTCATATGCGTTTCCGTCAAGGAAATATTTGAGGCGCAAACCCTGCTCAATCTTCCCCGTTTCATAATGATTTTCCTCAGCGGGGTGATAACTCCCATATCAGCCCTGCCCCACTACCTTCAATATATATCCTATCTTATGCCACTAACCTACACCGTGGATGGTTTCCGGCACGCTATCTCCCAGGCTACATATCAAGGAATAAATATCTGGCTTGATATCCTTGTCCTACTCGTTTTCTCCCTCGCATTTATCCTTCCCGGAAGGCGAATGTTAGAAAGGAAGTTTGAGTAACTTATTTTATTCAAACTTTTCGTTCTTCTCTTACTCATCAGAACTTTTTCTCCTGTATATCGTCTATTAGTTAAAGGACAAGTTTAAGGAGATGTTATGAAAATGTTGCGTCAAAGAGGTTTCACCCTGATAGAGCTTCTCGTGGTAATTGCGATAATCGCAATTCTCGCAGGGATTCTTTTCCCCGTTTTCAGTCAGGCGCGGGAAAAAGGTAGGCAAGCAGTTTGCCAGAGCAATATGCGGCAGATAGGAATGGCGCTGCTGATGTATGCGGAGGATTGGGATGGTACCCTTCCAAAAGGCGAGGGAATGGGAAACGCCCTATCCAGGTGCATATGGAAGTCGCTACATTACATGGCGATACCTCATAATGCCCTATATCAAAAACAAGGATATCTTCGTTTGTCCATCCGCTTACCATTCCTGGAACGAGTTCACTTACTGGCAGGTTTATGGAGACCCCGGTGTTGATGCGGATGTTGATATGACAGTTGCCGATTTCCAGGCAGGAGTTGACCCTTCCAAACATGGAGCCAATTATGCCCTCAATACAAGGGCAGCAAGGATAGGGAAGATTGACGCCGCTGAAAACCCATCCGGGCTCATTTTGATAGGCGAAACAGAGGGTTATGGTGCCAGTATAAGCCCGATCCAGGTAACCTGGCCAGGCTGGTATGGTGTCTATGGACCTTATCCTGTTCACAACAATGGCTTGAACTGGGTCTTTGCAGATGGACATGTAAAGTGGATGAAGCTTGCCCAAACTTTGTCGCCCGATTTTCTCTGGGATAATCCCAGCAACATCGGAAAATACGACATACCCGCTTTACTTGCCGGCATTTATCCCGACTTTCGTTAATAATTTTTTAATTTTTAAAAAATTTCTTTCGGGGATCTGGGCTAGCGAGTGGGAAAGCTAGCCCAGATTTTTTGGGGAAGTTTTTAAAATTCTACTTTTCAACTAAGCGAACGAGTGATGGAATTAGAGCGATATTTCAAACTGTGCTTTCCTCTCACCCCGAGCCTATTCCCCCAACAATTTCATCCTTTCAAGGTTAAAATAAAAATCACGAGATTCTTCTCCCTATTGGCTTGGACGAAACAAGTAATAGAAATAGCTTTTTTTCAATACCTAAAAAGATGAAGGTAAAATAAATTTGTCCCTATAACAATGTCATAATCACTTCTATAAGTTGCGATGGTTTAAGTGAGGGAAATCATCTAAAAATTGTAGACGAATTCCAGAAGCAGGTTCTGGGTATTGAAGGGAGTGCCGGGGAAGAAACATTCCTTATTGCGGAAGATAAGGAAAGAAAGCTTGTATACCTTGGGTTTCTGATAGACAAGGGATAGGGAGAGGTTGAACAAATCCTCCGTCGTATCTATGAACGAGAGAAGACCTTCCAGCCGCAAGTCCCCCTTCTTGTTGGCAAGGGAAAGATTGAGGGAATGCCTCTTAGCATCCCTGCTTACCTTGCCACTCGTCGTGGAGGATTCAGAATCTGTCAGGGCAAATATATAACTAATCCTCGTCCTCTGGGAAGCTGTCGGTAAACCGAGGGTTATCGCTGTCTCCTTAACATCCGAACCTTGCGCTCCATAGCTTGAGGATGAGCTCGTCCTCGTCAAAGATATGGGCATCTGCTGACCCTTGAACTTCACCATAACCTCCAGCCCCAGCCTGTAATTGTCAACCGAATTGGATGGCATTCCCCTGGTTGAAGTATCGTTTGTGTTGTATTGAGCAAAATAGCGAGTAGTTGGAGTCGCTCTATGGTTCAAGGATAGGTTATAATTCTTCATATCAGTCGTTCTGGTGGTCGGTCCTCCCGCGCTCTCCTGCTTTCCCAATGTGATTGTGCTCATAAGATTCGTCTTCGTCCCCAAATTTAGGGGAATAATTAACTGAAATTGGTTATTCTCCGATACCGTCTTCCCCGTCCTGTCTTTCACGCTGAGCAGCTGGTAGAGAAGGCTTGATGAGCCAAGGCGAAAATAACCCCGAGGTGCACCGGTGAGGCTTAGCCTTGTATATAACCTCCTCGTCTCGCTTTGACCGCTCGTTTTGAAAATGTTGTAGGTAAGCTCCCAAGCCAAGGGAGGAAGCAATTGGTAGGAAATAGTATAATCAGCCATATTGGTGGTGGTACTTGTGCTTCTGCCCGCCGAGCTGTAGTTGTTATGGGAATAATCGTAATTGAACCTAAATTTCCATCTATCTCCGAGGGGAGTTGTCACACCAAGGGAATATTTCCTGTTGGAGGAAGAAACCATTGGCAGGGTTCTACCGCTTCTTGAATCCGTATCCATAGATTCAAGCCCGAAGGATAGCTCCATTTTGTTCTTAAAGGTATGGATGGATTTCAACGAGAGGTTCTTTGCCGTGGATTGGAGACCTGTCAAGGGAGAGGAGTTAGTAACATCGCTCCAGATGAGCCTTGTCTCGCTGTTCTGACCCTTCTTAATTATTGAGAGGACCTTTTGTTTTGCATCAACATTCTGCTGGAGCACTCCAGCGCTTCTGTTCTGATTATTAGTCTGTGAGATGTTGAATGAAAATGTCCATTCTCCTTCCTTGTAGCCCATATTCAGTTTTGTATCTTTCAAGTGGGAGAGATTGTAAATCCTTGAGGCTATGTTGCCCTTATCCGATAGGTTGTGTAGTAGGCTGAACTCGCCCTTCTCCCCTTTCCATTCAGCCCTCAGACCAAAGTCCTTCAAATCGCCAGTCGTCATAAACTGCCTGTTGAACTGGATTGAACCGTTCACCTCTTGCTTTTCCTTCTGACCGTTTAGGTTGAACACTATCTTTCCAATCAATCCACCTTTACTCTCACCACTTTCATCCTTAACCCACTGGCGACCCACTGTGGCGTCTCCCGCTGAGTTAATCCTCCATTCCTCGGGTTTGGGAGGTGGAGCAGGAGGTGCGGGCTCCATATAGAGCACTTCCGCTTTCGCACCACAGAATACCGGGCTCAGCGACAGAAGGAAAATGATGGAAAGGACGAACGGCTTGAAATGTTGAGGAAGAAACTGAAATGCTTTCGCTTTCTTCATTTCTCCTCCTTGACAGGTTTCTGGGGTTTTGTTGGCAAGCTTTCGTTCTGGGAGGTATCAATTGCCGTTATCTTGTAATAGTGGCTGAGCTTTCCAGTTGTATCAAGGAATGTTGTCTCCTTCAAGGGTTTTTCGTTTAGCTTTTGATAAACCCCACTGGGATAATCCGCCCGATAGATGTTGTAGCCGAGGAGGTCAGCTACCTCCACAGCATCCCAGCTTATCCTGACACCTTCGTCTGTTAGAACTATCTTTATGTTCTGTGGCGTTGGCGGTCTCTCTATATCTGAGGGGATGACCAAAATCGGCTTGGATTTCTCGCTTTCGTTCCCCGCCTTATCCACAGCGGTGATTTGATAGAGGTATCTCTTCCCCCTCTCCGCCTTATCATCTATATAGGAGAAGACATCCTTCTTTACTTCCGCTATCATAACCGCATCCTGCCCTTCCTCTGCCCTGTAAATCCTGTAGGCATTAACATCCTTAGACATACTCGTCTGCCAAGTTATCTCAACCTTGCCATCCTCCCTTGTGCGGGCGAAAAAGGAGACAGGAAGCGAGGGAGGCTGGTCATCAGGTATCTCAACTTTTATCAGGGTGGGCTTGCTCTCGTTATAGGAATTATCAACCGCCGATACTCCCAGTATATAGGAATCTCCCGGTATCAGCCCTTCCTTCCTGAAGCCCTCGTCAAGATATTCCAACTGGTCCTTGGGCAGGGGCTTGGGAGTTATACTAAGGATATCCTTCTCCGTTTCCCCCCGATAGACATAGAAACCCTTCAAATCCTTATCAGGTGGTGCCTCCCATCTAAGTAGCACCTTATGTTCTTTTACCTCAGCTGTCAGGTTCCTCGGAGGTTGGGGCGGAGTTGTATCCCTTGCACTTCCCGATATGGCGTTGCTCATCTGGCTCTCGTTCCCCAGCTTATCCACGGCGCTTACCCTGTAGAAGTATAGCTTCCCCGATTCAACATCCTCATCCGTGTAATAGGGAGAATCGGGGTTTATCAGTTCCTTATTGAGCTTCTTGAATTCGCCTGTGATTGACTCCGCCCGGAATATGTTGTATCCAGCGATGTCAAGCTCAAGGTTGATGTTCCATCTTATGCTAATCTTCCCTTCCTCACTAAGTGTCTCAAGACCTGTAGGTATAGCGGGAGGTGTTTTGTCAACCGGCTTTGCTGATACCTTATTTGAGGGAGCGCTCTCAGCCCCTATCATATCAACGCTTGTTATGTAATACTCGTAGGTGAAGCCATTATCAACATCAATGTCCCTATAGGAGAGCGTTCCCTCCCAGCGAAGGAGGGGAACAGGGGTTATCTTGTAGAACTTATTATCCTTTTCACCCTTGGAGTAGATGTTGAAGCCCACGACAATATCATCTCCCCCTTTATAGGGAGGGTATTCCCAAGTGAGGAACACCTCGCCATCCCTCGCTTCCGCCTTGAGGTTCCTTGGAGGCTGGGCGGGAGGCTGATGGGGAGCTACTGTGACAGTTTGTTCGGCTGAGGTGAACTCCCTTTCCCCAAAGTCAAGGAGGGCAACTTTATAAGTATATCTTCCACCCGCCTTTACCTTATCATCAACGAATATTCTTCCCAGAACCTGTGCTACCTTATGGCTTATAAGGGAGAGGGGGATGCCATTTTCCGGCTGACGCAGTTTGAATAGGCATTCGGTTTCGTTATCGGCTCTGAGTGCGTTCGCCACCCACTCGTATTCATCGCCAAGCAGGGTTTTCATATAAATGGGGTCAAGAGTTCCTG
>JACIXQ010000037.1 GCA_014360465.1 bacterium | reverse complement strand
AAAGGGAAAGTGGCGCCTATCTTTTAAAATGAAAGTCATTGCTCCTCCCATTTTATCAATTTTTCCTTACCTTTACCATACCAACAGGATTGGGATGAATGCTATCCGGTTTCCTGCTGGGGCGAAGCGGTCTGCCAGTGGAGAGGGGATGTCTCCTACTGGCTCAGCGATATATTCCCCTATGTCAAGAATATAGGTGCTTTTTCCTGCCCTAGCCAGAGCGGTTCCCACTGCTTCTGTTTCCCAGCTATAACAAGGCTTGCGGAGTTCAGGGATGGCAACTGTCCCGCCTGGAACAGGGTCAAGATAAATTACGGATACAGTGAGCCAATGTCTTATCAAAGACCCTTGAAGATGTCTCGCTTGCAGAACCCAGCCTCTACGATAGTCATTGCCGACTCTCCTTGCCAATACTTGGGCGACTATCACTTCGTCTGGACACAAGACCCAAGGAGAGCTTTCCTCCGCCGAATTGCCTTCAAAGACTGGTGGGGCTGTGGCTGTCCTCCTGCAGACCCGGAAGCTGTTCCTCCCGACCCAGATAATCACACCTACCATATGGGAGGTTCAAACATCATATTTGCTGATGGACACGCCAAATGGGTGAATTGGAACCAGATACGGACAATCACCGGAGGAGGTACCTATCGCTACTACGATTGGGAATGGTGATTTTCTGATGTGAATCGCTCTCACGACGACCTTTCCACCGCTTAGGGGAAGATACTGTCTTCCCCTAAGCATTTTTATTTGACTTTTCCCCATTTTCCTATATCTTTTATAGATAATTTTCACCGGAGGTAGATGCAGATATGGATAAAATCAAATGTGCCGTGATAGGCTATGGTTCAGCCTTCAATATGGGAAAAGCTCACGCCGACTACATCAATTCTACAGATGGAATGGAGGTTGTGGCTGTCTGTGATACCGACAAATCGCGCACGGAGGCGGCCAAACGCGATTTTCCTTCCATCCAGACCTATAATTCGTTGGAGGAAATGCTAAAAAGTTGTGACTTTGACCTCGCTGTTATCGTCACTCCCCACAATACCCATTATCCCCTTGCTATGCAGTGTTTAGCCGCTGGCAAGCATACAATAGTTGAAAAACCATTCTGCATAACGGCAAGAGAAGCAACCGATATGATAGAATTAGCACGGGAAAAAGGGGTAATGCTATCCGTATTCCACAATCGCCGCTGGGATGGCGATTATCTCGCCCTCAAGGAAGCAATTGGCAAAGGGTTGATAGGAGATGTTTATCATTTAGAGGTTTTTATGGGCGGATATGGTCACCCAGGGTATTGGTGGAGGTCGGACAAGGAGATCTCGGGTGGAGCCCTCTATGATTGGGGCGCCCATATTGTCGATTGGATACTGGGATTGATCCCATCAAAAATAAAAAGGGTTGGCGGATTCAGCCATAAGCTTGTCTGGCATGATGTAACGAACGAGGATAATATAGAAGCGATAATTCAGTTTGAAAATGGAACAGTGGCATATATCCAACTGTCCTCCATAGCGATGGCAGGCAAAAGAAGATGGTTCCTTCTCGGCACAAAAGGGAGCCTGGAGGATGAGTGGGGAAGAAACGGCTTTCACTTGAAGAAAATCGTTGATGGTATGCAAATGGAAACAACCCTCCCTTATAAAAAGGGAGAGTGGAACGCCTATTATAAAAATATAGCCAACCACTTACTGAAAGGTGAGGAGCTAATCGTCAAACCAGAAGAGGCAAGACGAGTTATAGCAGTCATTGAGATGGCAAGCAACTCTCAGGGAGAGATGCAGGATTTCCCCGAGGATTTCTAAACGGCAGTTACTCACTTTTCCTCGGGCGAACCCAAGATATCCTGCATAAATTCCCTGAATAGTTCAGGGTCGTGTTTGAAAACCATATAGATAGCTGAGAGAGCTTCCTCCTCCTTATTCATTTTCCAAAGGATTATACCTTTTTCCAGCCAGGCATGGGAAAAGCGAGGATAAATTTCCAACGCCTTTTCAAGGCACTCAAGAGCCTCTTCCTGGCGACCGACTTTTTCCAAAAAGATTGCTTTGCAATACCAAACACCAGCGAGATGTTCAAGGGTCTCTTCCTTGTCTTTATTATCTTCAGGAACGAATTTATCCAACTCATCAGCGATTTTGGGTAGCCTCTCTATGAGGGAGTCAAGAAATGCAAAAGCTTCATCGTATCTCTCCAAATGCCCAAGGATTGCCCCTTTGAGGATTCCCGCTTCCAACCACCAGGGCTTTAATTCAAGAGCTTTATTTATCGCCTCAAGAGCCTCCTCATAACGCCGAAGCTCGTTTAATGTGGAGCTCATGGAAAACCAGGCAACAGCATGCTGGGGATTTAACTTCGTAGCCATCCGAAATTGTTCAAGAGCCTCCTCGTAGCGAGCCTCCTGGGCTAAAATAGAGCCCCTTAAAAAATAAAACTCATCATCTTCTAACAAACTTATCACTCCTTTTATCCATATTATATCATTTTTAACAAGTTACTACGCAGTTTTTTAGCGACACCAAATGCTTCATTTGCAATCTAATAATTCCACTATCTTTCCGGAACTTCTCAAATATATGATTTCCAAAAATTTTTAGAAATTCAAAAAAATTTTTGGGAAAAAGTATTGACTACTTTTTTAAATGTCCTATAATGGAAACGATTGCATATGAAGATAACAATAAAAGAAATAGCCAAGGAATTAGGTGTATCGCCCAGTACTGTAAGCAGGGCACTGAGGAATCACCCTGCGATAAGCGAGGGAACGAAAAAGCGGGTTCGCGAGACCGCTGAAAGATTGGGCTATCGTCCCAATGCACTTGCTCGTGGATTGGCGACGCGCCGCAGTAAAACAATCGGTCTCATAGTTCTTGACATAAGCAACCCTTTCTACGCCGAGATAGCGGAAGGAGTGGAAGAAGTTGTCTCCTCCAATGGATACAGCCTGCTTCTCTGTAATTCCGGATATGACCCAGAAAAGGAGAGTAAATATATCGGAGTTCTTAGAGAAAGGCGGGTTGAGGGGATAATAATAACCACCCTCAATGTTGCTCTACCTCATATCCAGGATTTGTGGCAAAACGGTCCCCCTTTCGTTCCCATAGACTGGTTCCCGGGAGACAATCCCTGTGTCACAACCAACAATGTGGAAGGGGCTCGGCAAGCAATTGAATACCTTCTCAGCATCGGACATAGGGACATCGCTTATCTCGCAGGACCTTCCCAATTACCCGGGGCGATGGATAGAGTGGAAGGTTACAGGAGGGCTCTTCATAAATACGGAATACCCTTCCGCGAGGAGTTGGTGATTTATGAAAATTCAACAGCCAAGGATGGATACAAGGGCTTCAAGGAGCTCCTTGAAAGGGGGGTAAAATTCACCGCCCTCTTCTGTGCCAATGATATGGTGGCTATCGGTGCAATGCGCGCTGCCCAGGAAATGGGTGTGAGGATACCGGATGATATTTCCCTCGTCGGCTATGACGATATAGAAATTGCTTCCCTTTTAAGCGTTCCACTCACGACTGTCTGGCAACCCAGGAAAGAACAGGGAATTATGGCTGCTAATTTGCTAATGGAGATGCTCAAGGAAAAGAAAAAACCTCTCCAGAAGGTCGTTTTGGAACAGAAGCTGGTGATAAGGATGTCTACAAAACCAATAGAAGGGGGGTGAAAAAAATGAGAAAGGGCTTCACCCTCATAGAGCTTCTCGTGGTGATAGCGATAATAGCCATACTTGCCGCCATACTCTTCCCCGTATTCAGCCGAGCTCGCGAACAGGCTCGCAAAGCCAATTGCCTTTCCAACATAAAACAATTAACCCTTGCAACCCTCTCTTGTCTGCAGGATTGGGACGAATGTTTTCCAGTCACGGATTGGAACACTATGACTTGGCCAACGCACATATATCCTTATGTGAAGAACACGGCCGCCTACAAGTGCCCCACACGTTCTGTGCCCGACATATGGTGTGGATATTGCAGTCCTACCTTCCAACCTTGGCCAGCAACGAATTATGGTATGAATTCTTGTCTTCACGGGATGTGGGCTAAGTGGGGAGTTCAAGGAGCGATAAACCTGGCACGCATTAGGAATCCCGCTGAAATAGTGCTGGTTTTCGATGCTTCTACCACTTTCGGTTGTATACCTTCAGCTCCATGGACGAATGTCTGTCAAGCACCCTGTAAGCCAGACCTACAGAAGGAAGAGAATGTGCGCCATATGGGAGGCAATAATATCGGATTCGTTGATGGGCATGTTAAGTGGGTGCATTGGCAGGAAATGGCTCCCCAAGATATCAGAGTAAAGATGTGGTATGGCTGGGCTCAGTAGGGTGAAGTATGTCCTGGAGAGCCCTTATCATAGGTTGTATCCTTATACCTCTAAATTGCTACTGGGTGGCGATGGCGGAAATTGCCTACTATACTTTACACGCAACCGTCCTCTCTCTTTTCTTCAACGCCATCGCCACCCTTTTATTTCTCTCCCTGTTTAACGCCCTCCTCAGAAAAATTGGGCTTTTCATACTATCCCGTGTAGAACTCTTGACAATATACATAATGCTTTGTATCGCAACTTCTCTTTGCGCCCACGATATGATGCAGATTCTTATGAGTCTCCTCGGCTATCCCCGCTGGTTCGCCACCCCTGAGAACCAATGGGAAATGAAGATTTTGCCACTTCTACCGAGATGGTTGATAATCAAGGACAAAGAGGCGCTGACGGGAATGTTCGTGGGCGGGAGCAATTTTCTTCCTTATCTCAAATATTTCCTTTATCCCCTCTTCAGCTGGAGTATATTCGCTCTCCTCCTTCTGTGGTGTTTTTATTGTCTCAACCTTATATTTAAGGACCAGTGGATTAAAGCCGAACGCCTTACCTTCCCCATCGCCCAGGTTCCCCTGGAGTTGACCGCTGAGAAGGCGGGTATCTATAAAAACAGATATTTTTGGATAGCCTTCGCCTTTAGCGGAGGGTTGGATATCTGGCACGGGCTCCACTATTTCTTCCCCTATCTTACGGACATCAACACAAGATGGGATATCGGTCCCTACATCAGAACGCCACCCTGGAATGCCATCGGTTGGACCCCAATATGTGTTTATCCCTTCGCTATCGGACTTTCCTACTTCATCCCTCTTGACCTTGCTTTTTCCTCCTGGTTCTTTTACATCTTTTGGAAACTTCAACTTATCCTCCGCTCCGCCATAGGAATGGAACCCATGCCAGGTCCTTATCTAAGTTCTCAATCCTCGGGTGCCTGGTTAGGGATAGGTTTCATTGCTATCTGGGGAGCAAGGAAACATATAGCGAACCTGCTTACAAGTGGAAAAAGAAAGGAATTTCTCGGGTTCATCGTTGGATTCTTCTTACTCGTTATCTTCTGTCGCCTGGCAGGAATGTCCCTATGGGTTGCTATACTCTTCTTCATTATCTACTTTCTCATAGCAATCGCTGTTGCAAGGATGAGAGCTGAGCTGGGACCTCCAACCCACGACTTGTATTATGCCGGTCCCGACTGGTTGCTGACCTCTCTCTTCGGTACAAAGATGTTTGGTGCTCCTAATCTCGCCGTTCTTTCGCTTTTATACTGGATTACACGCGATTACAGAAACCATCCCATAGCTCATGAATTGGAAGGAATGAAGATAGCCGAGGAGGTAAAGGGTATAAATGGTAGTAAACTTTGGTTAGTGTATTGCCTCTCGGGAATGGTTGGCTTCATCTCGGCGTTCTTCATTTATCTTCACATTTTCTACAGCTGGGGTGTGGGAGCGAAGTTGCAAAGGTTCGGTGTTGGCTTAGGAGCAGAAGCCTTCAACAGGCTGGATAAATGGCTCAGCTCCCCCTCGGGTATGGACGCACCAGCAATCCGTCAATTCTCCTTTGGGCTTGGTTTGACCTTTTTCCTCTTCTTCCTAAGACGCCTTTTCCCCTTCTTCCCGCTACATCCTGTCGGCTATGCAACGGCAGGTTCTTGGACAATGTCCTGGCTTTGGTTCTCGGTGTTTATAAGCTGGCTTGCGAAAAGCTCAATCCTGAGACATGGAGGATTAAAGGCATATAAGAATGCTATCCCCTTCTTTTTGGGATTGATAATAGGTGAATATTCTATTGGAAGTCTATGGAGCATCATCGGGATAATTATGAAAAAGGAGGTATATGGGTTCTTTATATAAACTTGAAAGGATGATTATTATGATGGTTATTTTCCCCCTTCTCTCAACCTTAGCCTTCTCAAATAGCTGGTTCAACTACCAAGAAGCGATGTGGTTAAGAGAGCATTGTGGAGTATATGCATGGCAGAAAGATGCACGTTTCAATGATTGGACGCTTCTTGAACTTGTGGAGATGGCAAAGGAGTTCGGAGTGAAAATAATAAGAATTCCCCTGAACGCTTATTATGGAGGAGACGAAAACTTCCCAAAAGTTCTTTCTTCTCCCATTTATAGGATGGTTTTCGAAAAGTTCCCCGTGGTCATTCTAACTATGTGGGATTGGTCTGGAAGACAATACGATGAAAATTGGACAGAGAAGGTCTATTACGAAGCTTGTCGTTATCTTCTTGAGAAATATAAAGGGACAGGCAAGACAATTGTGATTGGAATCTGGGAGAGCGATAACTGGGCTCCCCTTGATGATAGAGGGATCGGCTTCTTCTTGGCTAGACAGAGAGGTATCAAGAGAGCAAAGAAAGAGTTTGGTGAACAGGGGGTTAAGCTAATAGAGATGATAGAGGTCAACAGGGTTGACCTGAAAGGAGGACCTTGTGTCACAAATACTATCCTGCCAGTGGTGAAACCAGAGATGGTTTCTCTTTCCTCCTGGGCACACCTAAATAATTTGAAGGAAACTCTTTCATATATTGCCTCAAAGGTGGGACACAAAAATATTATGATTGGCGAAATAGGCTTGGAGAGAAAGAACGACCTAAACGAGGATGAAGTGAGGGAGTTCCTAATGACGAGAGTAAGGCAGGCTATGGAATGGGGAGTTAAATATCTTATCCTCTGGCAAATGAGCGACTGGGCAAATGGCTTCAAGGATTGTAAGGATAACCAAGGCAAGAGGATGACCGCCTGGTTTCCCTTCTATAGGGCTCTCCACTTAGACGATGACCCCCTTTGCATAGATGACTTCCAAGAAATAAGGATGGATAAGGAAGGGGAATCACTAAATCTTCTTGGCGGAAAGAACAGCGGTAAAACCGTTATCCTAAACGGAGCACTCTGGCTTAATAAAGATAATGCAGAATGGGGAACTTCCCTTGAAGGATTGCCTATAGGAAATTATAGATGGTTATTGATACCATTCAAAGGCAGGGGCACTATAAGCCTTAAAGATGATGAGGGTAGAACTGTTTCCTCGGATTTGAAGAAAGCAATAAATTTGGAAGAATTCACCAAGAGAAATATTGATTTGTCAAAGGTAAAAGAATTGAAAATCTTGTGCCAGAAGGACGAGGACCTCCTCATCGGTGGGATATATCTTAGTAGAAGGCAAATTGAGATTCCCTTTGAAATAAAGAATAAAAATAAGGAATTGGAAATATGGACGCAGGTAATTGGAAATAGCAGGATAAATCTACCTGCTGGAAAATGGCAGATTGAGAAAGTGGAGCTGGAGGCAATTGACGATATGAGAGATGTTAGACTAAAAGGTGAAGGCATAGCCTGTCCCGTTGCCGACTTTCTTCCAGCTGGAAGCGTGATTGTGCTTTCCTCCGATGGAAGAGGATATTTCCTTCTTCCAAACATCAGGACAAGAAAAGAAGAGGGATGGGCACTTTTCCATAAGGAAAACCTCCAGTGGAATCAAGATTTCGCCATCTTCCTACCTGCAAAAAGGGATGAAAATTGCCGATTGAAATTTAAGCTTACCCTACCGTGCAACATAGTTGGAGGTGAAGTCTGGCTTACAGGTCAGAAGAGCAAGAAAGGCGATTGGTGGGTTGAGGTGAGAGTGGGGAACGAGTGGGTGAGATGTCCAGCAATATTCTACTATCCAGGCATACCTCAGGATTTGCGCTCCTGTTTACCCCCTGAATTCTCCTCCATCTGGGGACCCGCGAGAGATATAGAACTTGCTTGGGTCATCCGAACCGAGGAGGATGACTGGCTCTGGAGCACCTGCATAATGTCGGTAAGAACGAAGATTTTCCTTGATACACTAAATGCTCCTCTTCCCCAGGGGCAGGAAAATCTTTATTTGCTCCAGGAAGGCGAGGGAAAAGGAGTGATAAAGCTTTTGCTTACAGAAAGTTTTTAAAATTTTTGATGAATTTTCTTATTCTATTGATTCCCCAAAACTGGTTTTAAAAAGTGAGGGAGGCTTTAAAAAGCCTCCCTCACTTTTAACTACGATACCTTCCTAATTAAATTTTACTTTTGGTCCTTCTCTGCGGCTTTAGCTTCCTCAGCCAGACTACCGCGTTTGCTCATCCAGACAGCCACGGCAAGGGCTATAACAGCCAAAATAGCAACGATTGCCTTCACCGCAGGGGGTATTTCTTTTATCACTATGGGAGCTATTAGTATGCCCACCAGGTTCATAACTTTTATCAACGGGTTTATCGCGGGACCGGCAGTATCCTTGAGGGGGTCGCCAACGGTATCACCAATAACAGCTGCTTTATGAAACTCGGTGCCTTTTCCTCCAAGGTAGCCATCCTCTATTTTCTTCTTAGCGTTGTCCCAAATTGCGCCAGTGTTAGCCATATAAACTGCGAGAAGCTGACCAGTTAATATCGCACCGGCAAGATAACCTCCCAATCCACCCGCCCCGAGGCTGAAGCCAACGAATATCGGCGTTGCGATAGCAAGAATTGCGGGTCCAATCAGCTCCTTTTGCGCCTCCGCTGTCACTATATCAACGCATCTTCCATATTCAGGTCTTGCTTTCCCTTCCATCAGACCGGGTATGGTTCTGAACTGGCGCCTCACTTCTTCCACTACCTTGAATGCAGCTCTACCAACAGCCTTTATGGCAAAGGAAGAGAAAAGGAAGGGAATGGCGCCACCTATTAGTAGCCCGACGAAAACAGAGGGGAGGTTGACCTGAATCCCCGTTTGCAATAAATTAGCTTCCTCGGTGAATGAGCGGAATAGGGAGATGGCAGCGATTACCGCTGTGGCAATTGCTAATCCTTTTGTCAATGCCTTAGTGGTGTTACCAATCGCATCCAACCAGGCGATGAAGCGGTCAGCTTGGGAGCCCTCTGGTGGGCGGACACCCGACATTTCGAATATCCCGTGAGCGTTATCCGTGATCGGTCCATAGGTATCCATAGCGAGGATGAAACCTGTAGTAGTGAGCAACCCCAGACCGGCAAGCGATATCCCGTAGGCACCCAGAGCAACGCTCTCAGGGAAGATAATCATTGAGAGAATTATCGTTGCACAGATAGAAAGGATTGCCCACACCGAGCTCTCTATACCGCTCGCCATACCAGTGAGGAGCATCGTTGCGGCGCCAGTGCGAGTGGAGTAGGCTGTCTCTGTGGTGGGATTCTTATCAGGATGAGTGAAGTAGTTTGTCAGAGCCATTGAAGCTAAGGCAAGCAAGATACCGATGGTTGAGGCGATTCCGAAGCGAATATCGTTGAGATAGAAGTAGGAAAGCAAGAAGAAACCGACCACAGAAACCAGAGCGGATATCCAGTAGCCCATAGATATGGGGCGCATTGGGTCGCCAATCGTCCTATCGCTACCTCGCACAGACCAGGTGCCAATTATGGAAGAGAAAACGCCCAAAGCTCTTACCATAAGGGCATATAGTACTAATTTCAGAGCAAAGAGCGATGGACCAATCGCAGAATAAGCTGTTCTAAAAGCTGGGTCAGCGAGGCATCCCACAGCAAGTATGATTGCCGCTACCAAGGTAACCTCGTAAGATTCAAAAACATCCGCAGCCATACCAGCACAATCCCCTACATTATCACCCACATTATCGGCAATTACCGCAGCGTTGCGAGGGTCATCCTCGGGAATACCAGCCTCAACTTTACCAACAAGGTCAGCGCCAACATCCGCTGCCTTCGTGTATATACCACCACCTACCCTCATAAAAAGGGCAACGAGACAGCCACCAAAGCCGAACCCCACAAGAACCTTCATAGCGTTCTCCTTGAATAAAAGGAAGATAAGAGTTGCCCCGAGTAGTCCAAGACCTACGGTGAACATTCCCGAGACCGTCCCCGCTTGGAAGGCGAGCTCCAACGCTTTTTTGAACGATTGTAAAGCGGCATTTGCTACCCGGACATTACCCTGCACCGCAAGGGTCATCCCAACATATCCCGCGCTGAAAGATGCGAGGGAACCAAGGAGAAAAGCTAAAGATATGCCAATGGGGATAAATATGTTATCCGGGTAGACAGGACGATACACGAAGAAGAGCCCAACAGTTATCACGATAATGAAGATGATAAGCGCCTTGAACTGGCGCGAAAGATAAGCCCTCGCCCCTTCCTGGATGGCGGAAGCAACATCGGTCATCTCCTTCACACCAGGGTCTTCCCGCAAAACTTTAGCTCGCAGATATGCACCGTACAGAAGGGCGATGATGGCAGAGGCAAGCACCACATAAAGAATGGCGAGGTGCTCTCCACTCATCGTAGGAAGCGAGACCGCTTCACCCTGTGCCATCGCCAGGCTGGATAGCAAACCCAGCCATAAAAACTTCGTCGGCTTAAACAAAGCTATCACCTCCGTTTTATTCTTTTCCAAACCTGAAGCAATCAAAAGAAAATTATACAGGATAGCAAAAGAATGGCAAACTTTGTTTTAGGATTATACAATTTCCCTATTTCCTTATAAGTATGCTTTAGAAAGCTTGTCTTTTCCTTGTTATACCTCCTTATCTTCATTTCGTCTCCTCCGACAACTCGGAAAGTTCTAATGCTTTATTGTATAGGTAAAGAAGTGCTTTCATTAGCGGTAAGCGACCCAAAAAACTTTTTTTGCTTTTGAGCTGAAGGGATTGCTGTAGATATACTCATTCAGGAATTGAGGCAAGAATCGTTTTCCGAGTAAATTTTTTGAGAAAAACATTTCTTGACCTTTTCACATTTTAGGGGTTATTATTATCTTGTATGATTAAGCGATATACTCTTCCCCCAATGGATAGAATATGGAGTGAGGAATATAAGCTCCAGAAATGGCTCCAGGTAGAAACGGCGATCCTTCGTGCCTGGTCAATTGTGGGAAAGGTTCCAGCTGAGGTAGTTAGTGAAGTGGAAGAAAAGGCGAGAGTAGACCCTAAAAGGATGAGGGAAATAGAGGAATTGGTTGGACACGATGTGATTGCCTTCGTTAAGACCGCAACGGAGAATCTTTCCCCCGCCGCCAAACGCTTTTTCCACTACGGCGCTACTTCCTATGATATCGTTGATACGGCTCTCTCGCTCCTTCTCAAAGAATCAGCCGATGTGATAATCGGGGAAATTCGCTCTCTAATGGAACTACTTAGAGAAAAAGCGATAGCATATAAACATACTTATATGATCGGTAGAACCCACGGAATGTTCGCCGAGCCAATAACTCTTGGCTTTAAGTTCGCCCTCTGGTTCAGCGAGATGAAGAGGAACTTGAAGAGGATGGAGGAAGCAAAGGAGATAATCTCATATGGCAAGATTTCTGGAGCGGTAGGGGTCTTTGGTAATTCCTCTCCCGAGATAGAGGAGACGGCTTTGCGGGAGCTTGGTCTCAAACCTGCTCCTGTTTCCACGCAGGTTCTTCAACGAGATAGACACGCTCAGTATATGTTCGCCCTATCAGTCACTGCCTCTTCCCTTGAGAAGTTCGCCACGGAGATAAGGAATTTACAGAGGAGCAACATAGAAGAGCTTCAGGAACCCTTCGGCAGAAAACAAAGGGGCTCTTCCGCTATGCCACATAAGAGAAACCCTATAATCTGCGAACGGATATGCAGTCTCGCAAGAGTCATCAGGGGCTACCTCATTCCAGCAATGGAGAACATCCCCCTTTGGGGCGAGCGAGATCTGACCAATTCCGCTGGAGAAAGGATTATCCTTCCCGATGCTACGATATTTAGCCACTATATACTCGTAAAATTCAAGGATGTTCTCGGTGGGCTGGTAGTCTTCGAAGAGAAGATGTCGGAGAATATAGAGAAAACGCTGGGAACTTGGGCTTCTGAATGTCTTATGCTTAGGCTCATTGACAAAGGACTTACAAGGGATGAGGCTTACGAGCTTGTGCAGGCACTTTCTTTTAAATCTATGGAGGAGGGGAAACATTTAAGAGATATCGTCGCTGAGGATAAGAGGGTAGCCGACCTTCTCCCTTCTGAGGAGATTGAGAGTTGTTTCGACATTAAAAAACATCTCCGATGGATAGATTACATTTATAGAAGGGCAGGTATAGAAGATGAAGGTTAAAGTATACATCCGCTTGAAAGAAGGCGTCTTAGATGTGCAAGGACAGGTCGTCCTCCGCGCTCTGCGAAATCTCGGCTTTGAGGAAGTTGAGGAAGTTCGCATCGGAAAGCTTATAGAGATGGAGCTTTCCGATGGAGATAGAGAACGAGTAAAGGAGATGTGCGAGCGAATGCTCGCCAACCCTGTAGTGGAAGATTACGAGATAGTGATTGAAGATGGGAAAGATTAAATTTGCCGTCGTCGTTTTCCCCGGGACCAATTGCGATATGGACTGCCATTATGTTGTTAAAGAGGTCCTTGGGGAAGATGCTGATTATGTTTGGCACACCCAGGAAGACCTTTCCCCCTATCACTGCATAATCCTTCCCGGTGGATTCTCCTATGGCGATTATCTCCGCACCGGGGCTATCGCTAAACTTTCCCCCGTGATGGAGAGCGTCAGAAAAGAGGCGGAGAAAGGAAAGCTCGTAATCGGCATATGTAATGGCTTCCAAATACTCGTGGAGGCGGGGCTTTTACCAGGGGCTCTTTTGAAGAATACGAAGTTACGCTTTCTCTGTAAGTTCGTTTATCTCCGGTTGGATAATAACGATACACCATTTACCCATCTATACAAAAAGGGTGAGGTTCTGCGAATGCCAATTGCTCATTTTGAGGGGCGGTATTTCGCTCCACCAGAAGTCCTTGATACCCTGGAGAGAAATGGACAGGTCGTTCTCCGTTATTCTTCCTCCGAAGGCGAACTCGTTGAGGGAGTAAATCCCAATGGCTCGCTCAATTTCATTGCCGGGATAGTTAATGAGAAACGAAATGTATTCGGCTTAATGCCACATCCTGAAAGGTGTTCGGAGAAGATTCTTTCCTCTGATGACGGCTATAGGATATTCAAATCTATGGCTGAATGGGCGCGAACTCATTTAAAAGAACTATGAAAGGGTAGATGCGTCATATGGCAAAGCCTCTTTATAAGGAACTTGGTTTAACGAGATATGAATATGAGAGGATAAAGAAAGCTCTGGGCAGGGAACCCAACATAGTTGAGTTAGGGATGTTTTCCGTCCTCTGGTCGGAGCATTGCGGGTATAAACACTCTCGTCATTTCCTCAAAATGTTCCCAACAAGGGCTCCCTGGGTTATTCAGGGACCGGGAGAAAACGCTGGGGTAGTAGATATAGGTGATGGTCAGTGCATCGCTATGAAGATGGAATCCCACAATCACCCCTCCGCCGTTGAACCATTTCAGGGAGCAGCTACGGGGATTGGAGGAATAGTCAGGGATATACTGGCTATGGGCACGCGTCCCATAGCCCTCCTTGATTCCCTCCGCTTCGGCTCCCTAAATTCGCCTAAAGTGAAATACCTATTTCAAGGTGTGGTTTCGGGAATCTCTTTCTACGGTAATTGCCTCCCAGCGGAGGAGAAGATAGTCCTCAAGACTAAAGGGAATATGGAATGCATCTCCATTGAGGAACTGGCAAACAGGTTCATTCCCGAGAATAAGAATGTCCCCCAAGCAGCGGAACTGGAAGATGTGGAAATACTCTCCTTTGATTTGCACACTCGCTCGGTTTGCTGGAAGAGGGCTCTGAAGGTTTTCAGGAGGAAAGCTCCTTCCTTCGTTGAGGTCACCACATCCTCGGGAAGAAGGCTCCTTGCCACTCCCGACCATCCTCTCCTCGCCTTCCGCAGGGGGCTTAACTTCATCAGCTGTGGTTCGCTTGAGAAAGGTGACACCGTTTTCCTTTTCCAAGACCTTTCCTATCCTCGCCCCACAAGGGTGCTAAAGGTTAGCAGCGTTGAGGAAGAAAGGTGGGTGTTTGATGTTGAGGTTGAAGATACTCATCTTTTCCTCACACAAGCTGGCTTCGCCGTCCATAACTGCATAGGCGTTCCTACTGTGGCGGGTGAGATCTACTTTGAAGATTCTTACGAGGATAATCCCCTTGTAAATGTGATGTGCGTGGGCTTAGGGAGAATTGAAGAGCTTCAAAAAGGAAGGGCAGAAGGGATTGGTAATACAGTGGTGCTTGTAGGTTCAAGCACGGGAAGGGATGGAATAGCTGGGGCAGCCTTCGCTTCCGTTGAGCTGGGACCTGAATCGGAGAGCAAAAGACCACAGGTGCAAATTGGCGACCCATTCACAGAGAAGTTACTGATTGAGGCTGTTCTTGAAGCGATAAAGACAGGAGCAGTCGTCGGCGTTCAGGATATGGGAGCTGCAGGAATAACCTCCTCAACAAGCGAGACCGCTGCAAGAGCGGGAACCGGTATGGAGCTTGACCTTGACAAGGTCCCCTTGCGAGAGAAGGGTATGACCCCATTTGAGATAATGCTGTCCGAATCGCAGGAACGTATGCTACTAATCGTTAAAAAAGGGGAAGAGGAAAAGGTGAAGAAGGTGATTGAGAAATGGGGATTGAACTACGCTCCCATAGGTATCGTAACGCCCGATGGTATACTTAGAGTGAAGCATAAAGGGGAGATAGTTGCCGAGGTGCCAGCTAAGCTGTTGGCAGAAGCCCCACGCTATCGTCCCCGACCCGTCAAGCCCGCCTACATAGATGAGCTCGCTTCATTTTCAACTACTAATTTGCCCGAGCCAGATGATTATAATAAGGTCCTTATCAAAGTGCTCTCGTCGCCAAACATAGCGAGCAAGGAATGGGCATATGAGCAATATGACCATATGGTTCTGGTTAATACTGTTATCTATCCTGGTGGAGATGCTGCGCTACTACGAGTAAAGGGAACGAGTAAAGGGATTGCAATCAAGACTGATGGCAATGGTAGGTATGTCTATCTGAATCCTTATAGGGGTGGTATGATAGCGGTCGCGGAGGCTGCTCGGAATATCTCCGCTACGGGAGCACAACCCCTTGCCATAACAGATTGTCTCAACTTCGGCTCTCCCGAGAAAGGCGAGGTTGTATGGCAGTTCAGCGAAGCAATAAGAGGGATGGCTGAGGCGGCATCCTATCTCAACATCCCAATTGTTTCGGGAAATGTTTCCTTCTACAACGAGAGCCCCGATCGTAGAGTCTTCCCCACCCCTGTAGTTGGAATGCTTGGACTCATTGAGAATATAGATAACAGGCTCACTGCTGGTTTCAAAAATAGCGGAGACATCGTCGTTCTTGTTGGCGATACTTTCCCTGAGCTCGGTGCTTCAGAATATCTAAAGGAAATTTTCGGAAAGGTAGCCGGTGAGCCCCCTAAGGTAGACCTTGAAAGGGAATGGCGGGCTAATAAACTCGTCATTGAATCAGCAAAGCTGGGAATTCTATCTTCCGCTCACGATATAGCAGAGGGTGGACTGGCAGTAGCGCTGGCGGAGGCTTGTATGCTTGGCGGGGTGGGGGCTAATATCAGGATTCCCACCTCTCCTATCCCTCCCTCATATTATCTCTTCAGCGAGAGCCAAGCACGCTTCCTCCTCTCATTGCCTCCCGAGTATCTACATCGTCTTGAGGGATTGGCAGAAGAACTTGGCGTTCCCATAAGCATTATAGGCGAGGTAGGAGGCAACAGACTTCATATAGAGAGCGATAGGGAATTAGTCAGCTTATCTCTACAGGATTTGGAATCAGTCTGGCGCTATAGCATCCAGAGAATGATGGAGAGCTGAATACAAAGTTTTAAATCTTGACTTTACTTTCACTTAAATAGGTTTATAATTTAAAATCGTGATGAAGGAAAGTTGTGGAATCTTCGGAATCTATGCGCCCGGTGAGGATGTGGCGCGACTTACCTACTTCGGTCTTTTCGCCCTTCAGCATAGAGGACAGGAAGCAGCTGGTATAGCTGTCGCTAATGGAGAGCGAATCTTCCTTCATAAGGGGTTGGGACTCCTGAACAATGTCTTCACAGAGGAAATACTCCAATCTTTAGAGGGATATTGCGCTATAGGACACACCCGGTATTCAACCACAGGTTCCAACATTATCCTTAATGCCCAACCTATTTTCATCTCCCATAAAGGTGAGAAGTTAGCTTTAGCCCATAATGGGAACATCACAAATTCTCTTTCCCTTGCAGCCTATATATCCGACCAGGGATTAACCCTTGATTCCACCTCCGACAGTGAGCTTATCGGTCTACTCATTGCTATTCAGGACGGTTCCACGATTGAGGAGAAGATAGGGAAGGCGATGAGGTCCCTTCGGGGTGCCTACTCTCTCACAATTTTGACCCCAAGGAAGGTAATCGCGGTGCGTGACCCTTATGGCATCCGCCCATTATGTATAGGAAGGTTGAACGGCAACAGATGGGTTTTTGCCTCGGAAAGCTGCGCCCTATCCCTTGTTGAAGCAGAGTTTGTCAGAGATGTTGAGGCAGGTGAAATCGTTGTGGCAAGCGAGGAAGGGCTGAAGAGCTATAAGCCTGTTCCCTCACCTCGCAAAGCAGTTTGCATATTTGAGTTCATCTATTTTGCCCGCCCCGATTCCTACATAGAGGGAGTGAACATCCATAAAGCGAGGAGAAGAATGGGACACGCCCTCTTCCAAGAAGGTCCTGTGGATGCGGATGTCGTTATAGGAGTGCCCGATACGGGAACGGCTGCGGCTATCGGCTACAGCGAAGCTTCAGGGATACCATATGGGGAAGGGCTGCTAAAGAACAAATACATCGGCAGGACTTTCATCCTTCCCGACCAGAGGATAAGGGATGTGGGAATAAAATTGAAGCTCACGCCCCTCGTGGAAACGATAAAAGGGAAGAGGATTGTCCTTGTGGACGATTCCATAGTTAGAGGAACAACCACAGGCAAGATAGTGCGGATGCTCTTTGATGCAGGAGCGAAAGAAATCCATGTTCGCATTTCCTCACCCCCTATCTCCTACCCTTGTTTCTTCGGCATTGATACAGCCGTTCGCTCCGAGCTGATAGCCTCCCGCCTCTCCGTTGAGGAAATCAGGGATTTCATCGGTGCTACCTCCCTTAAATATCTGAGCTTGGAAGGATTGATCAATGCTATCGGACTACCCAAGGAGAACTTCTGCACCGCCTGTCTTACTGGAATTTACCCGGAGGAAATCCCTGCACATTTTCATAAACTTTTGCTTGAACAGAGATAGGATGTATAATGTCCAGGAATGAATGGACTTTATTTAAGGGGAACCTCTTGAGGCAAAGCAGATGGGAGGGAAAATGCTATCTCCCTCTCACACCACTTTGGCGTTTCAAAGGGGGTTATCCCATTCGTTCCTCTCCCATAGTTGCAGGAGACAAGGTCTTCACCTGTCTTTGGAACGGCGAGGTAGTGGCTCTTGACATTACGAGCGGACAACCAATATGGCGAACCGACCTTCTTGGACCTATATTCTCCACTCCTTGTCTTGGCGAAGGCAAGCTGTTCCTGGGAACAGCCCTCAAGGCTTTCTATGCCCTTGCTGAAAACTCGGGTGAGGTCCTTTGGAGTCTCAATGTAGGTGGACCTGTGGATTCCTCTCCTCTATATATGAATGGCAAAGTTTACTTCGGTAGTGACGATAAGTATCTTTACTGTGTTTCAGCGGACAAAGGTAATGTTCTCTGGCGTTTCTTCGCTGGAATGTGGGTTTTCTCATCCCCTGCTGCAGCTGAGGGGAAGATTTTCTTCGGCGCCCAAAATGGTTTCTTCTATGCTGTGAGCGGTGATAAAGGCAAACTCATCTGGCAGACAAGGATAGGCGGGTTGATAAGGTCTACACCAGCGATTGATAAGGGAAAAGTGTTCGTTGGTTCAAGTAATGGTCGCCTGTTTTGCCTTGACGCCTCTACAGGTGAGATACTTTGGTCAGTGCGTACTTATGATGCGATAGAAAGCTCCCCAGCGGTCAGCAACGACGATAGGATATTCTTCGGTTCGGATGACGGCTACTTCTATTGTGTTGAAGCTTCCTCAGGACGCATCCTTTTGCGTTTGAAAGTGGGCAGTCCAATTAGGTCAACTCCCCTCGTCATCGGTCAATCCGTTCTCTTCGCCACTCTTAACGGGACCTTCTACGGCGTTGATATATACTCGGGAGAGGTTAAATGGGAAATGAAAACGGAAAGCGAAGTGCATTCTTCCTTTGCCGTTTCCCAAC
Source organism: bacterium (assembly GCA_014360465.1). Lineage (GTDB taxonomy): Bacteria > Armatimonadota > JACIXR01 > JACIXR01 > JACIXR01 > JACIXR01. The sequence goes on along the minus strand of JACIXQ010000037.1, from coordinate 5,274 downwards.
AGGGTATTTTTATAGGAGCGGATAATGGACTCCTCTACGCCTTCAGCCATTCCTGATACCTTGATAAAGAGCAAAACCGAAAGGGGGCGCGAACAATTGAAGGAAACGAAGATTAGAATCGGAGTTCTTGCTTCCGGCAGAGGTTCAAATCTTCAGGCGATAATAGATGCCTGTAAAGATGGTTATATTCCCGGGGAAGTCGTGTGCGTCATTTCCGATAAGGCAGATGCATTTGCCTTAGAAAGGGCAAGGAGAGAAGGAATACCAGCTATCTTCCTTGACCCCACCAAATACGAGAGCCGGGAGGAATACGATGGAAGATTGGTAGAAATCCTCAACGAACATAAGGTTGACCTTGTTTGTCTCGCTGGTTATATGCGAATTCTTACCCCAAGATTCATAGATGCCTTCCGAAATAGAATAATGAACATTCACCCCGCCCTCATTCCCGCATTCTGCGGTAAAGGTATGTACGGCTTAAGGGTACATAAAGCTGTGCTGGATTTCGGTGTAAAGGTAACAGGTTGCACGGTTCATTTCGTTACCGAGGAGGTGGATTTGGGACCAATCATAATCCAGATACCTGTTATGGTGAGGGAGGATGATACGCCAGAAAGCTTGTCGGAACGGGTCCTTAAAAGGGAGCATAGGGCTTATCCACGAGCTATTAAGCTGTTCGCTGAGGGGCGCCTGCAAATAGAGGGTAGAAGGGTGAGAATCCTCCCACCCAACAAATAATTGCTTTGTTGATTAAATAAAGCAAAATCCTAAAGAGCAAAGCGCTATCGTCAGGTAAACTTACATAAAACTCCTCAATTCATAATCGGGAACGAAGCCGATACTCTCTGTATAGTTCCCAGATGTGGTCAGGACGAACTGGAACATATTCCTCTCCCAATTCCTCCAACAACTCCCTAAGGAGAGTAGGTGACATTGGGTAACACTGGACGAAGACATTTAAAAAGGCGGGGCGCGCTCTTGGAGTGAAGTTTCTAACCCCTTCAAGGAGAAGCTTGTAATGCTCTTTTTCCCCACCTGCTGGGTCAAATGTTGTTACGGAACGCAAAACAACTACTCCGGAGGGAAGAAGCATACTTGATTTTTCATAGGAATCAACTCGCAAAGCTCGCCCATAGTCAGCAAGTATGCATTTCAAATTCAGCTTCTTGCTATAGATTTTGAAGAATCTCTCTCCTTCGTGGTGAGTCCAGAGAGAGTCAAGACCCATCTTTTCCATATATTCCCTTGTCAATTGGAGAAATCTTTCCCAGATTTCCTCCCTATTCTCAAACATTTCTCCATAAAGGTCCATAAAGGCATAACCAGCACCGAATGCGCAAACGAAATAATCCTTTTCCGTTGCGTGGGAATAGTAATAGTCCATTATATCGGGAATCAAATCGTAGACCGTTGGTCCTACAGTCCAGGTCAAGGGAAACCTTCCCTTTTCAGGGTCATCCCAGTAGCGCCGGAGGAAGAAATCATACCAATTAACCGGGGCATCTCCATCGGAGATTAGTAAAGTTAGATAGATTTTGGACCCAAGGTTAGGAGGTGGAATTGATTTCTGGCTGAAATTTGGTCTCTTCGTTCCACTGTGAATCGTGAGATTGGGGATGTGTGACCAAGCGAGGAATTTGCCATACTTGCTCCAGAGCGCCACTCCTCCCACTTCCTGAATACCGATTCCCGGTCCCGCATAGGGTATGCCGAGAACACCCGTGTTCGGTGGAATAGCGGAAAGGACATCCTCTATTACAAGCTGTTCCTCAAGAGGGTCAGCAGCGGGCGCCTGACCATCCACCTCACCAGTTATCCAGAAACTGAAGGCTCTGAAAGCGATGGCATAATCCCTCATAACCGACCAGTTGTGAGGAAGGGAAAAGATGAATTGGTGGTTCAATTTGTCCCAGAGGTTCTTAAAAGCCCAGCGATAAACCTCCGCATTGCTTTTCCACCTTCCCCTCAAATCGTGAAGGATGGGAAGGGAAAGACGGGGCACTAATCTTGGTGAAACTATAATCCCATCCTCTATCCCAGCGAGCATAGTTCCTGCATCAATGCTGGCGGGAATCGCAGGGTCGGTTATAATCATCCCCTTTAAATTTTTCCGGTATCGTCCCAGCAATGCGAATGGGTTGTCCAACCTCTCTATCCCCTCTATATCTCCCCTTTCCTTGAGCCACCACAACCATCTCTCATCAACTGGATTGAAAATAAGATAGATGGAGGGATTTCTACGATTGATTATACCCTGAAGTGACACTATCATAAGCTTCTCATCGTCAGCTAAGTTTCTTACATCGCAGACTATCAATTTCCTTGCCGGAGGTGGACTGTGAGGGAATACACTGGGAAAGGATAAAAGCTTTCCTCGTAGTTTTGGGCGGAAATTTTTCCGATATTCCCCTTTTGCCAGATTCACAATCTTGAGCTTCTTTTTCTGGGAGATTATACCTTTCTCCGAGAGAATATATAGGACGGAATGAAGGTACACCTGACGAAGGTCAATTAGCCCTTGCCCTTCACTATGGAACTGAAACACCTGACCCAACCAGATATCTATCGCTCCCTTAAACTGGTGGCAATTGTGCTTTATCACCGCTATCGCAGGATATAGCTTTCCATTCTCATAGTAGCCTATGACTGGAATAACCTCGTCCTCAGAGGGTAGACTGCCAGGTGCAAGCATCTGAGTATAGGAGTTTTCGTATCTACCCCAATCTATAATCTCCAAACCAAGTGGGTCCTGTTGCTTCATATAAGTCAGCTTTCCCTCACCATTGGAAATGTAGAAGTAATCGGAAGAAATGTTCTGCGGTGTGTAGAAACTGCCCATACCGATTCCATTGTGGGAAAACCATTCGTCACTGTGCCCAAGGTCAATCCAGGGAGCGTCCATAAACTCAAAACCACCATTAGGCAACAGCTCTTCACTTTTTCCCCTCCTCTTCAGAGATATATCGTCGATCAAAAGCTCGCCGACTGACCTGTTAAGGGCAAGTATGACATCTATCTTTCTCGCATTCTTGGGAAGCTTCACATCCTGACAGATGAAAATCCATTCCTCCTGCTTTTGGGGAAGAACTGGACCATCCTGCCCCAGGAAATTCCCATTCTCATCCCAGAACCGAAGGAACAATCTGTCACCCTCCCTATCCTTCCCTATTTCCCCATTAAGAACTTTGACCCACGCCGAAAGGGTATAGCTATCAGCGTCCCTATTTAGATAGGCTGATTTTATTATGGTCCAGACCTTGCTATTCTTTCGGACGAGAAGTGAAAACTTTCCAGTGTGAGGTTGGGGATACCTTTCCGCCGAATCGCCTTCTCCCAAGAAGAATTGCCAGTCCTTTGCTCCTTTAGCAATACAAGGATGGCAGAAGGGGACTGATACCCCTATTATGCTTCCTCCCTGCGAATGAAAATTCCTTATGTTATCTACCGCCTCAAGAGGGAAAGTATTCCCATAAGGATGGATGAGAATAGCATATTTGCTCGCATTGAATTGTTGAGGGTCAGCAAGCTGGTTGGCATCAAGGAGGTCGGTTGGAATGCCGAAACGAAGAAGATAGAGAGCGAGTGATTTGGGATGAAAATTGGAGGTTGCACCAAAGCGCGGAAACAAAGGATGGGAGAAAATCGCAACTCTTTCGGGCTGGCATTGGACTATACTCAAGGTAAGGAGAAAGAAACCTACCGAAATCTTAGGAGTGAAAAAATGTTTCAATTGATTCATCGGTGTCGGCTTTAAGCACATTATAAATTAAGTTTAAAGAAAAAACATCTAATCCGCAATTTTTAAAATTTTTAAAAGCAAAAGCTCTTTAACCCTCTCCTTCTTAACCCTCTTCCCACAAATTTTGGGGAAAGAGAAGGATATGGTAGTTCCTAAATTTTTTAAATTTAATTTTTTGTTATAATTTTATGATATGGATCCCAAAGAACTTCATTTCACTTTAAGATTCTCCCCAGAGGGGCGTCCCTCCTGGAACATAAACGCACTCTACACACCTACACAGTTCTGCAGTCTGATAAAGCAAAGCCGAGAGGGATTGGAAAAATGTTTGGAATGCGATAGGAGGGCTTTTCAGGAAGCGATACAAACGAAGAAACCGCTTATTTACCAATGTCACGCTGGTTTGATGGACGGCGTTATACCGATAATGCTTGGCGATAACCCGGTAGCTTTTCTGATGTTCGGTCAGTTTCTCACAGAAGCTCCAAGTGAGGAGAAGTTTCAAGAGGTATGGAGAAGTGTGAAGGACTTGCCCGTTGAATATGAGGAGTTGAGAAACGCCTTTTTCAATCTCCCTGTTTTCTCCTTGCAATATGTAGAGAGCCTTGCGCAAGGGATGTTTGAGGTGATACAGGAAATAGCAAGGGGAATAACACACCATCTTCTTCCCGAAGAAGGAAGGGAGAAATTGCCCGAAACGGAGATAGAGCTTTGGCTTGCCCAGCAGGATTGGCAAATCCTCCATATCTTCAAGGAAGAGAGAACATTGCTCTCCTTCTTCCACTGGGCGAGCAGGCGGGCTGTTCTTTCTTATTGGTCGCAATTGATAGACAAAGAGTTGGAAGACTGGAAAGATGAAATATGGGATGTTAAGTCAAGGCTATGGGGACTTATAAGCTCGTTACTATCCCATCTCCGCATCTTTCACGCTGCATCAAAAATAAACTTCTTAGAGCTCTCCCATCAATATAGTTCTATGCTGATGAAATGCGATACGAAAGAGAAGATAAAGGAGACCCTGGAATGGATAATGAACGACATGCTCGCGATAAGGGGGGAAACGAACTACAAAGCTTCACTTGTTGAAAGAGCGAAGATGTTTATTAGGGAGAATTATGCAAGGGAAGACCTCAGCCTGAAGGAAGTTGCGAGAGCTATGCGTTTGAGCCCCTATTATCTTGCCCGTCTTTTCAAAAGCTCAGAAGGTATTAGCATCGGACGCTATATCAGAGAGGTAAGGATTGAAAGGGCAAGAGAGCTTTTGGAAATCACCGAGCTCCCAATTTTGGAGGTAGCCCTGGAGGTAGGATACAGCGACCAAGCTCAATTCTCAAAAACATTTAAAAAGAAAACCGGGCTTTCTCCATCAAAATATAGGAAAGCAAGGAAAATTTTGGGCAAAATTTCCCAAAATAAGGACAAATAAACACAAGCCCCCAAAAATGTTTCCCGTTATCATTTTAAAATAACAGAGATATTTAAAATTTTCTTGAAAATTAAGAAGGAAAGGAGGTGAAAAAAGTGAAGAGACGAGG
>JACIXQ010000036.1 GCA_014360465.1 bacterium | reverse complement strand
GACAAGCGCCCTTGCCCAATATCCCTTCCAACTTTTTACCATTCTCTGGTCTCCAGTCAAAGCAGAATGGACCAATACATAATCCTTCGTTTGCGGGTCATAACCCCAGAGATAATCTCTAACCCAACCGTTTTTCGCCGCTTCCTCTAAGCTTACGGTCTGATTGCCATACTTAACCTTCACGCTTGCTATATCCACATCGGTCGTCAAAGGAGAGCCTATGATGTTCCATCCCTTAACTAAGGGAATATAAGTTTCTTCAGAGAGAAGTGTTCCAGCATATAGGGTGAGCAAAGGTGGCTTACCATCCTTCGTCTTCATCCAGAAGCCTACGCCAGTATTGATTGTAGATATATCAATATACCCGGACTGCCATCCTTTAATAAGTAGATTACCGAGCTGGTCACGGAAAATATCGCTCAATTTGGTATTGGCAAAGCTCAAGGGAAGAGAAACCATATCAAGTGCTGATGGGAACTGATAAGTTCCTTTCACCAAGAATGTAGCGCTTCCCTGACAGGTGCCGGTGGCTTTATCTTTCGCTTCCACTTTCCATTCACCGAGTGTGGATAAGGAAATATCAGCGGTCGGAAGCGTCAAGGAAGCCCTGCCCTCATTATCGGTTTGGATATCCTGTGGTGTGTAAACATTTCCTGCTGGAGATATAACATTTATGGCAAGGAGATTGTTCGGTTTATAAGCGAAACCGATCGTTATCGTACCCGATCTCTGGGAGATTATATCCAGCACATTTGGAGAAGCCTGAACACCTATAACTCCAACACCAACACTAACCTTGGAAGAAATAGCCTTACCATTGGGATAACCATCTTCAGCCTCGCACCAGAATGTATATGCCCCTTTCTTGCTGAGAACAACATCTTGCGCCTGAATTTGTATACCAACCTTGGGATTATCTCCTGTATATACAAGGGAAGGAGGCGAAAGTTCCTGCCCATCAGGGTCAACAATATGGAATGACACGCTTGATGGCATATTACCATCCATATCCTTATAGGTCACCAAGAAAGTAAACTTGTCACCGACCAAACCAAAGGGTGGATTAACCTTTGGTTCAAGCAACTGCGGTGGATTGTTTAAAGTTGGTCCCTCTATTGGGTCATTTGAAACCTCGTCTATACCATCGGAAGCAGAGAAGTAGTAATAATATTTGTAGCCAGATACTTTCGTCAGCATGGTTGAATAAGTCCATACTTTCCCGTCCTTACTCGTCATCGTAAAGGGTGAACCAGTAACCTCAATATTATCTTGCTTGATATGGACTTTTACATATTCGGCGGCGTCAATGTCGGGGTCAGAATATTCAACAGTAAAGGTGAATGTATCCCCGGGAGCACCTACAGAGGGGGTAACTTTTCCATTGCTTAGGAGTGGAGGACTGTTCACCTTTGGACCTGTAAATGTCCCTTGCCCTGGGTATCTGAAAACTGTCAAACCATCGGAAGCAGTGAAGTAATAGTTGTATAGCCCCCGAGCCAGGTAGACCCTCGCCTTATAGTGTATTCCATCAGAAGAACTCATATCATAGTCGGTTGTATTCCCTGTCAGAGTGTTGACGAGGTGGAGTTTCGCATACTGAAGAGGTTTGGAAGGTGTATTGTACCGCAGGGAGAACGAGAAAATAGTGGAAGGTGTTCCTGTATATGGGGTATAAGAACCACCGCTAAAGGTGGGCAAACCGGCAAAAGCTTTCAGACAAACACTGGTGTTATAAAAGTAAGTGGTTATATCGTCCCAGGCGCTTCCGTCAGCACTGATAAAGCCTTCGCCTGGTCTTGCCGAGGCCTTACTGCTATATCCAGGAATGGGCAATTCTACGGGTATTGGCATATCAAAGCCGGGCGTGGTGATATTAACTACAACTGAGAATTTCTGACCGTTTGCGATATTCACAGGTGCATCTAATATCACAGTATAATAACCTGGAATTGGTATAATTCCGCTTTTCACTCCACCAAGAGTTCCACTTCTTGGTTGTCCGCTTGCCACATTGGTATAAACATAAACCGTGTAAGATGCATTAGGTGCAAGTGCATAAAAGCTGACAGCGCTTATCGGTTCGTCACCTGTGGCTGTGAAGATATTCGCGAACCAGGCAGTATAGCTTCCATATCCAATTGATGCCGTAAGACCCAGAATATCGTATTGATATATCCCGGTGTAGTTGGTCACATCCTCGCCGGCAGGGAAAACAGTGTTCTCGGTTCCTATTACAGAATCATAATAGGAAACATAGAAATATCCCCCCTCGCCCCAGCTTGGACCCCAGCTATTTCTCACGATGAAAGCACCATCGCCAGGCGGTTGAGTTGCGAAATTCGTTTTAGGGTAATTATCATCCCAACCCACTATACAAACCGCGTGGTTGCCTGGTTCACTGCCATTGTAATAGTATGCATTGGTAGAGGCATTGAAAGAAGCGTCATCATAATACATACTGGTATAAACCGCACCATATTGCATAACAGCAAGCTTAATGGTGTCATTATCAAGAGGTCCTGTGCGGTCGGGTAGGTAGAAAACTTGCTGGATATGCTGCCTTACCGTCTTCTGAGACCAAGGTCCTGGATTAGGGTATGGGTCATCCGCTTCATCGGCTGGACCCCACCAACCGCTTAGGTAGGCTGTCGCAGCGAGATGATTTCCTCCATTCCAACCAAATGGAACGCCTTGAACGGTGTCATAGTTATCAGCAGACCAGTTGACAAGGTTGTTCTCGGAAAAATCGAAAACCATGACCCTGGTCGTCAGGTTTGTTGATTCCAAAGAGCCGAAAGTAGCATGCGCCCAGCAAGTTACATATTGTCCCTGGTCCTTCACCGGAGTCAATCTACCCTGCGTCCTCAAATCGTATTTAGAGGGAAGTGGCTGGCGAACCCCAGGAACCCACTTTCCTTTGTTCAGATGTGATATGCTGATAGGTGGCGGAATATATCCAAGCGGATGCCCGCTTTGCGTAACAGTCTTCGGCGCAACCCCAGTCTGAAGTTTAGCCTGGTATTCTACAAATTGCGGATTTAACGGAGCTACTTGAGGCATCTGAGCCATTGCTAAAGAGATTGCCCAGAACCCTAAAAGAAAACCCAATATTACACACAGATGTCTCCTCTTAATTTCTTATCACCTCCTTACAGTTAATCCTCCCAGCATTCAGTTAGAAAAGTAGCCCCAGAATGGTATTTGAACATCGAACTTTACGGTGGCTGAGGTGCGCCTCCTTCATCAACAGGTTGAACCGGTGCTGAAGCAAATCCCTCTGCTCCCTGTGCAGATAGCGCTGAAACCTTATAATATACGATGCCTGAAAGAGGATTTGCATCCATAAATTGCGTACCCGTTGTGGAACCAATCATCTCATAAGGTCCGTCCTGCGAAACGCTTCTATATATTCTATAACTGCTCGCTCCGACAACTCCACTCCAATCTAACTGCACATAAGTTTTCGTCTGGCTTGTCAATTTAAGAGCTCGTACATTGCTCGGTGTACCTGGAGCACCTATCGGCTGGGATATTAATCCGCTGTAGGCTCTGCTTAACTCCTCACCCTGATTACCCAGCGCTACAACACGATAAGCATAGAGATTTCCTACCCTTACATCCATATCCGTATAAAGGGTCTCCTTCGCCGATACTTCCCAGAGCTCCTCATAAGGTAAACCAGTAACATCCTTTATCGGGGTGATATTCCATGGTGCCCCTTGCGGAGTGCTTTGAATCACAGCTCGCTCTATCCTGTATCTTGATACACTCGGTCCAGCTGAAGTCCATTGAACATCCACACTTAACCCCGATGGTATAGCTCTAACCTGGAAAGCAGAGACAGCTGTCCCCGCCTTTTCCCGAGTCTGGCTCCAGACAACCCAACCCAAAAGAAGAGCGCCCAATACATAATAAGAGCGCTTCTCCTGACGCTTCATTTCGGCAGTTTTCACAGGTGGCTTAGCCTCACCAACTAAGGCAGAGACAAGCGCCCTTGCCGCATCATCCAAAGCTTCCTTTATCGCCGCCTCACGGGAAACACCATTCACCTTGCCTCTGCTCTTTCCCGCCACAACGGCTTCCTTCACTTGCTTACCTTCAGCTACGCTAAATAGCTTTGCTCCCTCCATAACCGTTATTATACCATCCTCTTCCTTCAAATCTTCAACAGTTCCCAGAATGATATGACTCGCCCCCAACAACTTACCGATCTCCACTGCCCTATCAACATCCGTTGGAGGAGATGTAACCTCATCTTCCACCAGAGAACCATCCTCCATCAACCTCTTGACCATCGGAGAACGTGGATAATAGGGTATAACATCTCCCTTACAAGTGGCATATAGGGCGATGCTAAAAGCAACACGAGCTTCATCAGAAAGGTTCTGCCCCGTCTTGTCCTCAAAGGGAAAGACGAGATAGGCATCCTTCCCAAATAGGGGAAGGATGCCCAGGATTACAACAAGCAGAAGAGTAGACAAGTTGGCTATTCTTTTCATTTAGGCTCACCTCACCTTAGATTGAACATTGTGATTCCTTTAACGAAGCTACCGTCCGAGCTCCTCGCCACTACCTCAACTACATATACTCCAGCAGGCAATGGCTTACCTTCAGCATCCCTGCCATCCCACACCACGCTGTTCAACCCTGCTACCGCCGAGCGGGTCATAACCTTAACTACTCCACCATCCAACCTCTTCACCGCTACCTGAACATCTGCACTATCGCTCAAACTGAAGCTTACAGTCACCCCACTTCCCCTAACCGCCTTCGCCATCAACCCACTTATCAACAGCGCATTGGCACGCTTCTCATATACTACCTTCAGCACCTTATAACCATCGGATGTGAACACATAGCGGGAGCTCGTTAGCATATTTATCCTCTTATCTCCATCTATCAAATACAAACCATAACCCTTGGGAAGCTGGGATAGATTAGGCCAACTCAAGGTTATATCCCCTGCTCCCTCAACAACTACATCCCATTCCGCCCTCTCCGCTTTCTCCCTCACATCCCATGCGAGCTTCTCGCCATTCCTCAGGATGTAAAGGTCAACCCCTCCCTTCGTTGGCGGATTCTCCACGCCGGAGTAGAACCTGCTATCGCCCATCCCGATGTAGTTACAGGAGTCCTTCGCTTGCCCCGCCTCGGCAACAAGTTGCACCAACCAACCTCCAGGCTTTGCTACCCTATTCTCTGTTAGGGATTTCGTTCCGGGAGTGAACACCAATTGCACACCGTCCTGCAAAGCCTTTATCCAGTAGCCCTTCCAAGCTTTCAGCGTCCTATTTTCACCGGTTAGCAAGGGATGTATGAGTATATAATCACCTATCGCAGGGTCATAGCCCCAGAGGTAACCCCTCACCAAGTTCTTCTCATCAGCTTCCTTCAAAGAAATCTGCTGACCTCCATACATAACAGTGAGATTTGAAATATCAAGGTCGCTCGCATAAGGTGAACCGATTATATTCCAGCCTTTCTTCAATGTGTAGGCGAAGCTCGATTTGGTATACCTCGTGCCGAGGTAGAGTTCTACAGCTTTGAGCCCGCTTACCTTCATCCAAAAGCCCATCCCGGTATTAAAGGATGTTATATCTACATATCTGCCTTGCGTGGGGTCCCACCACTTGATTACAAGCTTATCAAGCTGGTTCCCGAAGATGTCGCTGATGGGAGTGTTGTTGTAATCAAATGGCAAGGAGACCATATCCACAGCTGGGAACTGGCGGGTTATCTTCACAAGGAAGGAACCTGTAAGGGTTTCTAATACATTCCCCTTGCTATCCTTCATTTCCACTTTGACATTGAAGGTGCCCAAAGTAGATGGTGAGACAGATTCAGAGTGGCTTCCCTGGGTATCTGCCTGGAAGTCCTTGTCCAACACCTTGTTATTCAGAGGGTCAGTCACGGTGATATGTCCAGATTGCCCAGGTCTTGTAGCAATAGAGACCGTTACCGTTCCACTTGGGTCAACGCCAAGGTCAAGGGTAGACGGAGTGATAGTAAGCTGGCTACCTATCTTGAATTGAGGATAATCATCCTCTTTCAATGGAGCCTTCACATAATCATTGAATTCACGTCCATCTGAAGCCTCTACATAGAAGCGGTACTGTCCCTTATCTGTAATTGTTGGAGTAGCTTGATAATCCACGCCACTCTTGTAATCGCTGGCGGTTGGGTCTACTTTCGTCATATCGTATTTGGCGTAGAGGTTCCAATCGCCGGTAGTTTCGTCCTTCTTCTCAACAATTGCTCTTATGAATTTGGGAGCATCATTATTAGCATCGGAGTAAGTAGAGAAAAGGTTAACTGCTACACCGGGCACGCTAACACTTGGCATAACCGAAATACCGGCGAGAACAGGCTTATCGTTGACATAGGGAAGCTGTGCCTCACCGTTAACGATTAGCTTGTATTCCTTGCCGGTTGGAAGTGTGATAGTGAGATTACTATCGGAAGAAGGATATCTCGCGGTATCCGTTCCATCAGACGCTTCAATATGGAAGGTATGAAGCCCAGGTCCCAAGTCGCTTCCCTTGAGCGTCACTTTATAAAGCTTACCATCGTCTGTCCGCTGGTCGTCGGGGTCAACGGGTTGCATATCTATACCGCCAGGTTTCAAATCAATGATTAACCTCACATAAGCCGGCATCTGGTTATTACCATCGACAAACTGCACGGTGTAGGTGAATGTATCGTTAAGTCCTCCAAGGGATATCGTGGTAGCAGGGTCTATCGGGGAGATATATTCACGCACTCTTGTATTGTCCTGCGAGTCCTTGGGATCCTGTTTAGGCGATAGCAGTTTGGGAGGTATGTTGGGAATGATGCGAGGTCCAAGTATGAATGGATAGCCCCTCTTGAGGGGGTCTGCATCTTTGGGCAAAACCAATTCGTTTTGGTTACCTTGCGAATCAGTATAAGTTATTCGCAGGGAATACCTGTAGGATATCGCATAGCTCGTCGGGTCATTAGGATCAAAGGCAATCAGTGAATAACTCGCAGGGACGCCATCCTGCATATTCAAGGTTGTTACCAGACCCCAGTTGGTTCCTGTCCACCTTTCTATCTTTAACTCGATATTATTCACTGTAACACCCGCAGGGAGTCCTAACTTGTCACAATAAACCGTCCAAGAATTTGTTATTTCTCCCGTAGTTGGATTTACCGCTCCAAATGTATGGACGATTGCGCCTTCTGGCAAATCATCCACCTTACCATCGTTGGTTGTGAACTCTGCTGCATAGTAGGTTTTCGCACCATAAACCAGCTTAGCCGTATACCAGAAGACAGCTCCATCCCTATAGAGTGTATCGGATGGGTCCTCCTGGGTCATCCTAATCGTGTCAAACACGCCCCAGTTAGCTCCTTCGTCATCGGTTTTCATAATGAACATCTTCACCCAAGCAGGAGCATCGTTGTCTCCATCGTAGTAAGTAACTCTCCAAGTAACGGGTATCTGGGGTGATGGCACGCCGCCGGTGGCACTCGTGATATTCGCATCGGCGAGATATGGAGCCCGATTAATCGTTATCTCCGGACCAGATATATCGTAGGAAGCTGGATACCTTATCGTCGTTCCCGTTTCTGGATAATACGGTTCTCCCCAGTCATCGGTGAACTCAAAATGATAGCTGTAGCTATAGCGGGGGTCAAAGGGCTCCTTCGTCTCGGGGTTGAAGTATTTAGCTTCGTAAACGAATGTAGCACCAGCAGTCCAATCGTTAGCAGCACCGAGCCAATTCAATCTCGTCATCTGGCATCTACGAGTATCGACAATTTGCCCAGTCGTCTTATCTATCTTGTTTATTGTGACAATAGCAAACCTTGGCGGGTCATTGTCGGCATCCTTATAGTTCACTTTCCAACTGAATGTAGTCCCTGATGCTCCGGAAGTAGGAGTCAAACTCTCACCCCACAGCACAGGGTCATTGTTAACCCACGGACCCGGTAGGAAATCGCTTCCTACTGGATTATCCCACGGGTCGGGATTGACATTTAAATCAGGAGGATTTGGTGGCACATCCCTTACCCAGTAAAGGGACCGGTTGGGATTAGAAGCACCCGTTGGGTCGGATGGGTCGTCTGAGGGGCGAGAGGGAAACTTCGCCGTGCGGGTGTGGTCATTGGCATCAAAGAAGGTAGCGTATTTACCAGGTGGAAGCGTCGTCTCAAAGTAATACCACTCGCCATTCCTATAATCACCATCGTTCGGCGCCCCCTCATAACGAAGCATCCAGTATTCAAGCCATTTCTGGTTCTGATAATCGTATATCAAAACCCTTACCCTGAATGGGTCCTGGTTCTTTGGCTGAGTGTATTTAACCCAAAAGCGTATTTTAGAAGAAGATGGCACCCTGCGCCACTTATATGGAGCAGGACGAGGTATAGGGGAGTACTCTACATAGGCATTGCCATCGTTAACACTGAGGAGCAATTTGCCATCCGGTGAGTCACCAGCAATCTTTTCCGGCACCCACACCTCTAATGGATTGGTAGTTATTTGCACCAATTGCGATTGGGAGAGCGGTTCCAATGGGTCGTGGTCCTTGTATTTCTCGTTTCCGTATTTCCAACCCGTGTAGCCGTAGGTGTAACCTCCCTGCGATAGGATTGGATAGTTCCACATACGGAACGGTGTCCAACCGGGAACCTGCTCAGGAACGAGGGCATTGGTTAAAACGCGGTAAAGTATATAATTACAGGATGTAGATGTGACAGTGTAGAATCTTGTATAGTCATATCTATCGTTGCCAATCGGTTCGCTTGGTCTATTCGCTCCAATAGCTTGCCCAGTATTTGGGTCATACTGATGCCACCAACTATAATTCATATTGCCATCTCTATCCATATCAAATGGTCTTAAATCAGCCGTTGCTTCAAAGTAGTAATTTATCTCCGATTGGCTGAAGGTGTGATCCCATCCTGCGCCTTGCCCTTGCCCCAAACCACTATCGGACCTCTGGACTGGATAACCATAACGAGATGTTACACCCGTATGGTTGGAAGGTTCTCTATATCCACTCCAGCCCAAATCACCAAAAGCTACATAATGATTGCTGAAGGAGATGCCATCGCCAGAGCTCCCTCGTAGAATCCTCTGGGGGTAGACAATATAAGATGTATTACCCACTTTGTTAACTACATATTGTGAGCCACCATTATAAACTGAAGTCCAAAGATCCCAGACAGCCCCTTGCCCTACATAATAACCATAGTATTCAGTCGGTCTGACCGTATATTTATAGACCACACCACTGCGATAATCTGCACCAGTAAGCTGGTCAATTGGTTTATTAGGGCTCTCAACAACCATAAAGTGGGGAATCCAAACACCCGTTGCCTCGCCATAAGGATCATAATCATCCGACCTCGCGGCGATTTCGCTATTGCTCCTATCCTTTATCCAGACAACAGGCGTTGCCACGCGATAAGTGGAAAGACTTTGTGTCTTTGATGGATAATCCCCTCCCACATCTCGCCAGTTATCCTGCCCAACTGAACCATTTCCTCCATAGTAGTCGGGAGCACCGGTATTTACATAAAAACGAGGAGGCAAACCATCCAAATGAATATATCTTACCCTGAAAGTATATGTGCAGGATGATGAACCAGCATCAGGATGACCGGGGTCAAGGGGGCTAATCGTCAGCCCCTGCCCATAAGCACCACCCTCGGGGAAAAGTAACACCCTATCAATACCGGTAACAACAACTGTCCTGTGTGGGGATTCAACTATATCCGGGGGTGTTGTAGATGTTGGGGAAGCAGATGAAGCGATTACATACCATTCAATACTTTGAGGACCTCCAGTGAGGGAAGCGCCAAATGGTATGGTATCATATGGATTATTGGGGTCAGGCGTAACCCAGTTGGGAAGCCAAGGGTAGGCATAGGCACAGAAAATGTAGGTATTTCCCGCCTGGCTAATCGCCCACATAGGATAACTCCGTCCATTTAATATCAAAGTAGGCCACTGGAAGAAGATTTCCCCATTTCCTATCTGTAGTTCTATTATGAAAGTAAAACAGGTATTGGCTGTGCCATCAGCTGAAGCATCAGAAGGCACATAAGCGGGCTCAAGCCATCCTTGCCTGCTTGGACGCACCTCGTAATTGCCAGTATATGTTACATTTGCAAGTAGAAAACTCGCACCTATTATCGCTAATAAACCGATTATTATAGCTTTTCTCATCCTATCTATCGCCTCCCTCTATCTTAATGTGAACATCTGGATTGCTCGGGAGAGTTCTCCAGCAACTCCCCTTGCTAAAACCTCTACCATATAAACACCAGCTGGTAAGGCATTACCCTTCTCGTCTTTACCATCCCAGAAGATGCTGTTTACACCCTCTCTCAAAGCCCTTTGCGGGAGAACCCTTAAAACCACACCGGAGGGGGTTGATACTTTCACACCAACTGTCGCTTCTGCGGAGAGACTAAAGGCTATGTTGATACCACCCCTTTGGGGAACAACCCGCAATCCGGTTATCATCGCCCTTCCCAACCCCTCAATAGCCTCTATCTTCAATGTCCTCAGCCCACTCACTTTATAAGAAGTCGCAGTGCCCATATAAGTTCTCCTGCCATCCTCATCAACGATATAGAGCCTCAACCCTTTGGGTAGATTCTCCATTCCCTTCCAAATGACCTCTCCTCCTCGGGGAGCATTGACCTCTATGGTCCAGACCTTCTGGGCACTTGGAGCTCGCACATCGGCAGCCAATGCTTCACCATCTCTCACTATATTGAGGTAAACACCTGTAGGTGAGGGTGGCTTCTCAACCTTTAATTCATCGCCAACGCCTATATAATTGACCTCATCCTTGACATCACCGCTCAGTAAAGCCAACTGGATAAGCCACTTAGCTGGCAGGGAACGAGAAGTTGCGACCTCGCTTCCACCGCTCATCTGGCGGGCGGGAATCGCTGGGAATATCAAAGTGCAAGGGACGGTTACTTTTACGAAGTATCCTTCCCAAGGCTGAAGGGAATATAAGGGACTAACACTCCACTCATACGCACCGTTGGTAGGATTCCAATGGAAAATGTAACTTCTCAGCCAGCCTGAATTCACCGCATCTAACCATCCCTTAACCTGACCGCCGTAGCTCACCCTCACATCGCCCCAGTTAATAGTGTAAACGAACGGATTGCCTATCTGGTTCCAACCCGCGTTCAAAACTATTGAGTAATCTGTTTGTCCCGTTAAGGGAATGGGTGGTGCCGTTTGTCCCTTGGAAACATCTATCGTGGTTGGACTACTCAGCTTCACCCAGTAACCCTTGCCAGCGCTGACTGTCGCCAATGCGGCGTCCGCAGGATATAGTAAGTATCTGTTTTCTTTTGGATTCCAGATAGCCACTCTGTTCGTTATATCGCCGAGGTCGGTCAAAACCTTATCCGTGCTGGGGTCGCTGAAGACAAAGGGGAAAGACACCATACAAACATTGCTTGCCCCTCCATCCAAACGGTGGCTGAAACCCACTGGAATATCCACATATCTCACAAGGGTGTTCTCATAATTTACTATAGGTATAGATATATGCACCAAAATAGGAAAAGTGCCTGATACATTTTGTCCAACATTTATCTTCCAATTAACCCCTTTCTGAGGGTCAGGAGCTGTTTCGGAGGGACGGGGAAGAACATCCGGTATGGTTTTTGTCGCCGTTTCCCCACTAGCTAAGCTCAAACCATTCGGCAACACCACGGTTGCGGTGGCGGAGCTGAGCGTGACATTAGAGGGATTATAAAGGTCGCAGGAAAGCGTGAAATCAGTTGTCCCGGAAGCAAGCGTAGGAGGAGCATAGACACCAATACCGGCAGATGAAGAGTAATCGTTTGTTGACCAATCAACACCAAAGTAAAAGACGAACTTTATCGTTTCGTTTGGCTGAACCCAACGAGGGGACCATTTCAGGACAAGTCCTGCACTACTGACGATGCTTAGATTACTTGGCGTATAGTCCCACGGGTCATCGGCACCCCCAATAGAGTCTGCATTGGCAACCAAAAGATTTTGTGGGCTCGTTACATCGCTGAAATAGACAACTTTCGTTTTTCCATCGGGCAAAACCTGAACGACAGGGCATATGGTAGCTCTTAATAAAGCCGTTGGATTCTGAAAATTATCTGCGGCACGCACATAGGAAGGCATTTCTACCGCAGTGATAGTTCTTTCCCTGGTTATCGGTCCAATGTCCGGTATCCAGAAAATGGTACTGGTTGCCTGTCCAACTGGAACCTCAACTTGGAGAATCTGCATAAAGCCTATATTATGCGAGTGATAATCACCGTTCTTCACCTCATATTCAACCCTTATCGCATCCCTTACCACTGTGACTTTCTGTTTAACATAGATGTTAATTGGACGCGCATTCTCGTCTTCACCTATTTCCTGGTCTATCAACCACTCCCCTGTGATATCGTTTCCGCTGACCACTTCAGGAGCCCTTAACGCGGTACCATCATCACCGACTTTAAAGGAAACACCGCTCGTCTCCTGGTCAGATGTCAATTTCTCCTCCACCCTCACTATTGCAAGTGTATTTTTATCATTGAGAACCTGTATATTATCGTCAGTCGTGCGATTGGGGTCCCCCCCTACTGTTTTTAGGTTTATGTGGTGGTCATCTCCTACGGTGACATTTATATAGCTATTGGCTATCGTTCCTTCAGCCCACGAAAAACCTACCCCTACCACCAATATCATCACTAATATCGCTATTCCTCTCATAACTTTCATTCTATCTCAACCTCCAATCGCTCAAACATCATAAGTTTTTTTCAACCCTCCTCAAGGAGGAGAGGGAGGTCCTGGCTCTATGTTTATCGTGAACCAATAGCCGTGGCGAAATACATAGCCCTCAGGAGGTCTTTGGGTATCATCCTTATTGATAGCACCAACCCTCCAATAAAGAACTTTAGCATTTTTGAAACGTGAGAGGTCAAGGGTCAATCCACCCACAGGGATAAGGTCGCCAGTATTACCAATTACATATTGCGGCTTACTGCGTAAAGTCTTCTTGGGGTCGGAAGGGAAGCTTGGGTCGGTGGAGACCTCCACTACATACTCGTTAGCTCCCGCAACAGCCAGCCACTGGAAGGTAACACTGCTCAACTGGTCGGTTAGAATGGTCGCGCCATTTACCGGTAAAGCTGGCGTGGGGGGAACAACCGGGGTATAGCGTCCTAAGGAAATTGGGTCCATATATTGGTAAACAACTCTCGCTTCGCCATCCGGGGGGGCCGGTGGGCAATAAGCGTTTATCCCTATGACATAGTAGTAATAGGTTCTCCCGGGAATGAGGGGCATTGTGGTGATGTCATCGGTATCCAGATCGGCAAGGTCATCGCTGGGAACATACCTCGTAATCGTTGCGGGCAGATTTTGGGAATCATCACAGGTGTTCGGAGGAACCGATCCTCCATAGAGGATGCCGTTATCAAAGTAAAGGCTGTTGCGCCAGCTGTAAATGAGATAAAAATCGCTATCCCCTGGAATGGAAGCCGGTGCGGACGGCATTGAAGGTGTCTGGGTCCTGTAAACCATAATCGCGGCTATATTTGTAGGATTTGGTATCTTGCGATAATCCCAGGAGAGATGGACGATTGGCAATCCATTTACCTCGCTTGCATAGCAAGTGCTTGGGCGAGGACCAGCCGTAGCGCTTGAACCTTTCTCCATTAGCTTGTAGATTCCGAAGGCAAGTAGTAGAGCAGGCAGGGTTTTCTGAAGGGTAGAAGTTGCCTTGTTCTTTATTTCCTGTTCCAGAGGAGCCTTGCCTATAGGAGGCATCTCGTAGACAATCCTCGCCTTATCTCCACCTTGAATACCTCTTGGAGCCTCCAATATCGTCGCCGTCGCATCGGTCAATGTTACCTCCTTAACCTTTATCCTCCCAACCTTCTCTCCCTGCCTGAGGACAACCATCTCCATGCCGACTTTAATCCCCTGGCGAGAGCCCGCATTAAGTAGGACATCCCCTCCCATAGTGGTGAGGATGGTAAACTCTGGAACTCCCCGAACAGCGAAGGAGATAAAATGCTGGGTAATCTGGTAAGCTGCTTTGTCTATCGCCTCATCGACTAATATATCCACATCGCCAGTATAGTCGTATTTGGGCGAACTCTTGCCGGTTACGACGGTGCCAGTAATAGGTTCCTCGGTGGAAATATCAAGCATCTGGCAGGCAATCATTACTCCTGCCTGGGTTGCCCCGTTGCTTTTTGTAACTTGGACCTGGATAACCGTGCCGGTTATTATTCCATCCAGACCCATAGAACGCCCCAACCTCACCATATCCAACTTATCAAGGGGATAGGAGAGCCCCAGTGTCTCTATCTCCTTCTGTAGCTCAGAGCGAGAGATAACCGAGTAGTAATCTCCTGCCGTTGAAGCGAGGGACATCGCCAAGGCATCGGCCGCTCTTCGCTCCACCATCTTTCCCTTATAATTGCTACTATTATTGAAGTCCAGTATTGCGACCTCTAAAATCCTCTTCGTCGCCTGCGCCTGGATATGGGTGGTTGAACCCACCAAGAGAGCAACCGCAAGAGCCAAAATAAGAAATGGAGAAAATTTGTGCCCCATTATATGACCCTCCTTTATTGAACTTTTAGAAGAACGGAATACTTCTTTTTTTGATATTGAACAGCTTCTTATTTTAAATATTTTTATGTGCAAACCGGGTGCACCTCCCGACTACTTTTTCTTTTTATGTTAGAACAACTTTCCTTTTTGTGCAAGCATTTTTTTAAATTTTCCCAAATTTTTTTTACATTTTTCTCCGTTTCCACTAACTCAACATCACCCCTGATAACGAA
Source organism: bacterium (assembly GCA_014360465.1). Taxonomy (GTDB): domain Bacteria; phylum Armatimonadota; class JACIXR01; order JACIXR01; family JACIXR01; genus JACIXR01. The sequence goes on along the minus strand of JACIXQ010000036.1, from coordinate 9,322 downwards.
ATCGGCTACTTTTAACCTTTCCTCCCAACTCGCCTGTGCCCCCATCCTCGCTCTCGCTTCTTCTTCACTTAACCCTCTTTTAATTAGACGCTCTAATTGAACCGAAGGTTCCGCATAAACAACTATTATTTTATCAAAATATTTCTCTCCCCCACTCTCCACAAGGAGAGGAACATCCACTATAACAATCTCCTCTTTCATCTTTTTTATCCTCTCCCAGAGCTTCTCATAAACGAGAGGGTGAATCAGGGCGTTCAATTTCTTCCTCTTCTCCTCGTCAAAAAAAACGATTTTCGCAAGTTTCTTCCTGTCAATCCTTCCCTTTTCATCCAGTATATCACTACCAAATTCTTCTACTATTCTTTTATACCCCCTTTTCCCTCTCCTTGTCAATGCTTTTGCTATTTTATCACAATCCAAAACTTTGGCACCCAACCTTTGAAAAATACGGAGAACGGTTGATTTCCCGCTCGCTATCCCCCCAGTGAGTGCCACCTTCATCATTCTTGCTTCTCCTCTTCTCCCTTTCCTTCGTTTTTGAGCTTCTTTAAAACATCACCAGCCAGGTCCCCTATAGTTGGACCCGTCCTCTTTTGCTGCTTCATATACTCTTGGGCTCTCTGCCTTTCCTTTTCCCGCTCTCTTTCCCTCTTCAATTCCTTAATTGAAAGGTGCATTCTTCTCGCCGAAGGCTGGAAATCTATTACTTTAGCCTCTACCCTATCTCCTTTCTTCAAAACTTCCTCCGGCTTCTTCACTTTCTTATCGCTGATCTGAGAGAGTGGCAAAAATGCATCTATCCCCTCCTCCAACCTAACAAAAGCACCCGTGGGTACTAACCTCACGACTTTACCCTTAACCACATCCCCTACCTTATACTTCTTCTCCGCTTCACGCCAAGGGTCGGCTAATAACTGCTTGAGTCCGAATGATATCTTCTCCGAAGATTTGTCAACTTTGAGCACAACAACTTCTATCTTCTGCCCTGGCTTTAATACTTCCCTGGGATGCTTTATGTAAGACCAAGAGATATCGCTTATATGCAATAGTCCCTCAATCCCGCCGATATCTATAAAGGCACCAAAGTCTTTCAACCTCTTCACAACCCCTTGCACCACTTTACCCTCGCTAAGCTGGGAAAGAATCTCTTCCTTCTTTCTTTGCCTTTCCTCCTCCACCGCTATCTTGTGTGAAAGGACGACCTTTCCCTTCCCCCTATCTAACTCCAGTATCTTTAGAGGAATGGATTGCCCGATTAGATATTCGGGATTTTTCTTTCGGAACTGCAATAAATCAAGATGGGAAGTGGGCACGAAACCCTGAACTCCGAGGTCAACAAGAATTCCCCCCTTAACCCTATCAACCACCATTGCGGTCAATATCTCGCCTTTATGGAAGGCATTCTCCAGTTTTTGCCAAGCAAGCTCAAAGTCAGCCCGCTTTTTGGAAACGATTATACTGCTCTCCTCGGCATCTGCTTTCAAAACAAATACCCTCACCTCGTCTCCCACTGAAAGCACCTCTCGGGGTTCTACTTTACCCTTCAAGGAAATCTCATCAGCTGGCAAAAGCCCTTCTGCCTTTCCTCCCACATCCACCATTGCTCCATCCTCATCTACCTGAACGACGGTCCCCTTGACTATCATCCCTCTTTGTAAGGGACGGATAGTCTCGGTGAGGTCTATCTCCATTCCTTCTTCATTTTTTGTCTCTTCTCTGATTTCTTGCCTTTCGACTTCTTCTCTTTCCACGAGCCGAACTGCCTCCTTATCTCTGACAATTGGGGCAGAAATATGAGCTTCTGCCACCAATCGTCGTATTGATTATTATCTCTCCACAACGAGGGCATTTCTCACCTTCCCTCTTATACACCCTGGGCTGATAATTTCCCACCTCCCCATATATGTTGACATAATTTGAGAATGTCTCACCTCCCGCCTCCAACGCTTCATTCAAAACTTTCTTAATTGCCTTATATATATCCTCAATCTCCTTTTCTGTCAAACTTTTTGCTGGTCTTTCTGGATGAACTCCCGCTTCAAAAAGGATCTCACTTGCATAGATGTTCCCAATGCCTGCAACGACAGATTGGTCCATCAATACTGCCTTAATCTTCCCTCCCTTTTTCTTCAAAACATCCATCAAATAAGCGAGAGTGAATCCCTCTCCCAACGGTTCAGGTCCCATTGTAGCCAACCCCTCTATTCCCTCATATCGCCCCTTTGGAACGACCCACATCTCCCCCATCCTTCTTAGATCGCAAAAATAGAGCTTTGTTCCATTTAAATGAAATATGAGCCTTAGATAATCTCCCTCGTCAAGCCTGAGCTGCCCTGTCATTCTTAGATGGACTACAAGTTCACTTCCATCGTCAAGCTCCCAGATGAGATATTTGCCTCTTCTTCTGACCTTCTCTATCCGTTTACCCACCAGCTTATTCCTGAACTCCTCAACCGGAACATTCAACATATATGAATCTAAAACTTCTATATCCGTTATCGTCTTACCGACGATAACGCTCTCAAGACCTCTTTTTATCGTCTCTACTTCGGGTAGCTCAGGCATTCCTCACTAATTCTACCACATTTATTAAAATATACAAACATCGTTTTGTCAATCAATTATTATCTCCAAATTAGCCCTTGGAATTACCACTTTCACTCCTTCTTCAAGACGAACCTCCGCTACGCGTACCTTTGCACCCGTCTCAAGAATTTGCGGCTCCGGAGGCAATGATAACACCTCCCCTAACCGTCCAAAATATGGTTCCCTTATCACCCTAACCTTTGCCCCCACTACCAGTTGATTGGTAAAACTCTCGCTCTGCACCTGTATGGGCTCATTATGGGGTATTATTATCTCTGGTCGTATTACACCCGCCCTTATCTGTGTTGCCCCATTTATTGAAGCGAAGAACCCATTGAACCTCCTCAACAGCTCAAATGTTCTTCTGGCAAGGGGCAATGTTCCAAAACCCTCCATTATTATCAGGGTGAGAGGTATATCCTCCTGCCCTGTTATTGCCACTCCTATATCATAGCCAAGAAAGTCTCTTAACACCTCATCGTAAATCCCACCAACCACAACTCCTTTAACACCGATATCTATAGCCTTCCTCAAATTCTCCCCATCAATGCTACCTCCCACAATTATACAGTCTTTCATATCCCCATTAATATCTTTTATCGGTTCCTCTGGTGAATCAACCACAACCTTAAGGTGCCCCCATCTCTCTCCCCCAACTCCGAAAATTCCCTGCAAAAAAGCTCCTCTCGCTTCCACTACCACTCCTTCAGCGGGAAGTATTTCCACTACCTTGCCTTTAATATAAGCACTGATATAAATCGGCTTGGGTTCCTCCCTTATAGATATGTTCCCTGTTATCGGGGATATGCTTTCTATCGTTCCTCTAATTGGGGAACGAACAGTCCTCTTGGATAAACCGAAAAAAGAAGTAGCTGTAGCTATAACTTCGTCCTTCTCCACTTTTTCTCCTTCTCTCTTCAAAATATGCTTCTCCAAATCCTCGCCTGCGACACCCAGTATCTCGCCCGCCTTGACGATGTGCACGATTCCAGGCAAATAGGCGCGAGCAACCAGCGTCTGAGGTTCCACAATTTGCCCAACCTCAACCAACACCTCTCCCTTCAAAGGTAGTTTCCTCGTTTTTCTCAAAACGGCAAATGGTGTAATCGTCAAACCTGGGGTATATGCTTGACTCATCTTTCCTCACCTGGGAGGGGAAGCGATAAAGCCTTATAGGTTGCTCTCAACCATTCCCTCCTTTTATCATCCTGTTGTGGAATCTGGAGAGGTCTTCCTCTACAATCAACTATTATCCCCAACAATCCTCCTTTTAATCTCCTCACTACCTCCTTTCCCTTCCCCTCTCCGAGGTCTAATCCTTTCGCTGGTTTCAAGCTGAACTCTTCCTCATCAGGGAGTGGTAAGATTCTCACTTCCCCAAAATTTATTTCCAAATCGTAATTTCGGCTCTTCAAATGGATTGCCGGTTCCCCTTCTCTTATAGCACCTATTGGCGCCACAAGGGAACCAAGTGGTACGACGCAGTCACGCCAAAATATTTCCTCGGCTGCCTCGGGCATAACCGAGGAGAGAACCCCGAGGTGGGGCATCATAAATATGCTATCAACTGCGAGGAAGGTTATGCCGCCAGCTTGAAAAGCATCCATCATCATCAAAGCCGCCTGAGCCCTGTGGGGAGCATGGGAAAGGACGCCACCAGAGCCGATTATCATTTCCACCTTGTTCATATTGATTATCGTTTCACCACCGGTTGTCTGACTGAAAAGGTCGCCAACCGTCCGTTCCCTCTGGACACCCACAAGGCTTCTTGCGAGCGATTTGTGGTGCTCAAGAGCAAGCCTTAAAGCTTCCCTTGCCACTGCTTGCTCAATATAAAGGTCTCTTAAAGTCTGTGGAATGGTTGTTGGGCGAATCATCTTGTTTCTTAAAGAATTCCTTATCTCCTCGGGAGAGACATCAAAGGGAATCCATCTCTGAATATTGGGAATAGTCGCTTCAACCATAACATTGCATATTGAATAGGACATCCCGAGATTTGCCGATACCGTTCTATTGTATATCCCCGAAAACACGGAGAAGACATCCGTAGTCGCCCCCCCGATATCAACAGCAAGGACATTACCATTTATCTCTCTTCCCAGCAATTGCACCATTTCTCCCACCGCATTGGGCGTGGACATAATCGGATGTGTAGTTGCTTCCATAAGGAGATTATAACCTGGTGCCTGCCTCATCACATGCTGGAGAAAAAGCTCGTGTATCGCCTCCCTCGCCGGTCCGAGATTCTCCACTTCAAGACGCGGTCTGATGTTCTCTGTAATTATAACGCTGAATTTCTCACCCAAAATCCTCTTCACTTCCTCCCTGGCATCCTTGTTACCGGCATATATTACAGGGATGGGCAAATTGCCTAAGCGAGCTCTTGGTTCGGCGGCGGAAAGAATCTCGGCGAGCTGAACCACATGGGTTATCGTTCCTCCATCGGTCCCGCCAGCAAGGAGTATGATGTCAGGACGGATATCCCTTATCCTCTGAATTCGTTGGAAATCCTCCCGCCCATCGTCCAGAGCAATGCAGTCAACGACTATCGCTCCAGCCCCTAAAGCTGCACGCTGCGCGCTTTCCGCAGTCATCGTCTTCACAACACCCATAACAAGCATCTGCAATCCTCCACCAGCTGAGGAAGTAGCGAGGAAAAGGTCCACTCCCTTCCCGTTTAAAGAAGGTATGATGAAGCGCTCCCCTTCAAGGATTCCCCTTCCCGTTAGTTCCTCCAATTCCCTAACAGCGTTGAACAGACCAATCATCACATTGTCGAAAGGAGCCTCTACCGTTGTTGGTGCCTCCCCCCTAGCAACAAGATGCCATCCTCCATTCTTGTTAAAGAGGATTGCCTTCGTAGTAGTTGAACCGCAATCAACCGCTAAAATAGCTTCCGCCATCTTCACTCACTCAAAGCTTAATTATTCTCAGCCAATCGTGAAGAAGGAATGTCAATCTATCTATGAAAAGCGAGAGCCTCGCCATAACCGTGCTCCCAAACATTGCCCCCAACCCCAGCATAATGAACCATCTCCCCAATTTTGATATTCCCGCTATTGGCTGTTTATCGTGGCTTATTGTAAATAGAAAATAAACCAACACACTAATCAGGATAATCGTTGAGAGGAGATTGTTCAATCCAGTGGCAATAGAAGGGGTGAACCTTACCGCACGGAAGGAAGCTTCAATCTGAGGTATGTATATGGCAGCAAAAGATTTGAAGACAAGTCCTGCCGATAACCCCATTAATGTTGAAATCACGAGGCGAGCCATCCAGGAAAACCGAGGTGAATATATAAAGTAATAAAGTGCTCCTATCACGAGGGCAAATATCCAGTACCATTTCCCCTGTTCTACCATTGGAGTCCACCACTTGGGATGCAGTATATCCTTCCAGATAGTGAATATAGTCCAGCCAAGCCCGAGTCCGATGAACAAATGTTCAAAAAAGCGGAAGACAGGATTTTCCTTATAAAGAATGCTGTAGATGCCAAGCGTGGAAATAGCAGCGAGCCAAACGATGATTACATCAAGCATTTGTTCTCATCCGCCTTTCAAGATAAAGTCCTATATTTCCAAGAACTATGAGGAGTATTATGAGGATGTGTGCCATAGATTGGGAAATCATCATCCTGAGCGTGGCGCTTCTATGCGAACCCTTTATCAACATTTCATATTCCGCCGCTCCCTTTAGACCTGATAACATCCCTATCAACTGCTTTGAATCTAAAAAGGGATAAAGGTCCGGAGTTATCACAGCGGTGCATGCAACTGCAAGGGGAACTTTATAGGTTGTCTGGATGATTATCCAGTCTCCGTAGCTCCCCGAACCCGTTACATTTATTATCAACCCGATATCGTGAATGTCCCGAACTTTCCTGGAAACAGAATAGGAATCAAGAGGTTTATGCTTTATACTGTCTTCCTTGAATGCTTCCTTAAAATTTTTGGACATTCTCAAGAGGAAAGCCAACCCCCCTGTTATGAAACCGACATTTACCCAATCATCTCCATATTTCGCTTTATATTTCTTAGCGAGCTCATCAGCGAGCTCCTCCGATAGTTGTGGACCAAGGATGTCATAGCCAGTAATTATAAAGGGCTTCTTTTTCTTCAATAGGTGTTCAATAACAGCCTGTGCCTGCCACATACTTTCTCCCTTAGTAGCAGGTCCCCAATCCATAGCGAGCAAAACCACCTTGTCTGGTGGAAGGCTTTCAACTGCTTCGTATAACCCCTTCGCTTGAGGACCGACGAAGAAAGGGAGCGGTAGCTTCACGAAGAGAGGTAGGGCAACAAGTATAGCAAGTGTTAGATAAATCCATTCTCTTTTTATGGAGCGTAGTTTTATCAACCACTCGTTCATATCAGCCACCCATTCTCATTCCTCTCTCAAGGCTGAACCAAACCCTCAGAGCCATCGCAATTGAGCCAACGCCAAGTCCAAAACCAATCGCCCTTTGAACGGACATATTGACAACAGTCATAAACCAGTTGCTTACATTCTCTATCCTTAAGGATGAAGCTATCCCCTCCATAGGTAACCAAGAGGTCAACCACATACCGAAGGGAATCTGACCCAACATAACTATTACCGCCGCCGCCATCAGCAATACGGCATCCAAGTTTGTTACCCTGAAAGCACGGTAAGCAGCAGAAACGATATAGAAAGCAAGGGTGGACATCATCGCCACACCAAGGGGAACATAAAAACCATCAAAAAGACATCTGTATATCTTTTCGGCAAAGGTTATATGAGCATAATATTGAAGGAATGCAGCCACCGCCATAAAGAGCATAGAAACGAAGAGAACAACACTGTATCCCCACCCCTTCCTCTTCCTGGCTATATTCCCAAAGTGAACCAACGCCAAACTTACCAACCCAAGAGGGAAAGTAAATGCCCCTATCACCATAAGGGCATCTCCCACTGGCTCAACCCAGGGAGTAAGGAAATTCTTTCCATCTTTGGTGGGAAGGAAGAACTCCAGGGAATAGAAAAAACCAGCAAAGAAGGTGAGGAGTATTATGATTCTTCCCTTCACCCTCATCGAAAGAAATCTATGCATAAGAAAGAGCACGATTGCGCTCCCGATGAGGGAGCCGATTATTAGAGTAGCTAATAAAGCTGGTTCCTTAACGGGGTGAAATATCTTCATTTGAATATATGTTGAAATATTGTAGCAAAATTTCCCCCAACTGTCATTGCGATGACTCCACATAATGACAACAAGAGCATCAACATCTTGCCAATATCTTGCCCCTTTATCGAACCAACGATTATCGGCTCACGGGATATATAGGCGCTAGCTGCGTAGTATTCCTCGCCGATCAAGGTATAATCGCAAGCAGCAACAAAGAAAGGTAGTTGCAGAGTTGATGGAGTTCCTGCTATCTGAACTGCTCCCACCGAATGTCCCTCCTCGGCAAGGATGAGGCTCTCAGCGGCAAAATCGCCAAGAAAGAAGTGTGTTGCCGTTTTCTCTCTGTGCATCAATCCAACAACGCCTGAAGCATAGGCGAACTGGTCATTTGAAAGGAAGAAGACATCAGAAGGGTTGTATTCCTCAAGCCTTCCTGCTGCTCTATGAGCTTCCTTATAAACTTCCTCCGTAAGAGGATAGACCTCGGGAGCAAAAAGGGGAACGATCACCCTCACTCCGTATTGGGCTGCCCTTCTCACAACATAACTCATTATTGCCAGAGCCTGGAAGAAAGTAATACCTAGCCCACTCAATCCAAAGGAGAACAATATTGGTCTTCCCATCTCCACCGCCCGACCTACCGCATCATCTATGACATCAAATGCCGCTATTTTCCGTAGAAAGAATTCCTTACCCCCCCTTGCCCAGAGAATGGAAAAAAGGATTGCTCCTGTTAAAATGAGCTCAAGCGCCGTGATACCTGGGGTTGAATGTTCCATTTGTATCTCATTCCTCCAGTTTTTTTAGTAATTTCTCAACGCCTCCGGGGGTTGAAAGGATTTTAGCAGCAAGGGAAATATTCTGGAAACCGAATAGGACGCCAAGAAAAGGACGGGAAAAATACAGGACCTGCCCACCGATGAACGATAGCGGTTTGTGCGCCTCAAGGAAGAATATCGCGGGAGCCACCAATCCCATCCGTTTTATCCTCTCCGCCAATCTATCTATAAATTGCTCCTCAAGCTCTCTATCCTCTTCCATATCTCCTCCTCATTCTCATCAAGATAGATGTTGAGATACCGCACTGACCCTGGGGCATCTTCAATTGTTATCCTAACGATTCTCCCTTCTTTCTCAACATTTTTGATCTCATTCCATTTCGCGCTTCTATCCAGCAGAAATCCTCGCTCTCGTATTTCCTCTGGAGTCAATTTATAAGTGATGGGAAAGAGAAAATCACGCAGGGAAAGAATTAGAAAAAGAATGGCAAGGAAAAGTAATAGAATACCTCCCAGGTAAAGCCCTAAAAGACCCGCCAGCAAGAAGGCGGGAAAGATGATAAAGCTTCTCCAACCGCTATGACGGAGGAGATGCACTTTCCAGAAAAAAAACTCCGTTTCCTGCTTCATATCTCATAAAAATATTATTATATCGCTTCTAAAATTTCAAGCATTCGCTCTTCCTCAAAAATAATTTACTCGAAAGGGGTTAGTTTCCTCAATAATAATGATGACAAGAGGCAATCATCCCCTACAATTTATTCCTATAACAAACCTTCTAAAAGGAGGTGTAAGAAGATGATTGCCTCT
>JACIXQ010000035.1 GCA_014360465.1 bacterium | reverse complement strand
TCTTGTCATCATTATTATTGAGGAAACTACCCCTTTTCGAGTAAATTATTTTTGAGGAAGGGCGGGATGTTGACGATGCATAGAAAGGCGTTTATAATTATAATAAATTGGGCTTGCCGGAAGGAAAACCTTATGGTAAGCTTATTAAGCGACAAGTCTAATATACTTCCTCAAACTTTGAGGAAACTGTTTTTTTGAGTGGATTTTTTGAGGAAGAGCGCTTGCTTGTGAATTTTTATAAACCCTTTTAAAATTGGTATGTGAACCAATTTTGGAGAAGGTGATGACAGATGTACGGTCGTGTTACTTTGTTGGTATTTGTTGTGTACTCTTTATTTATCGCTTTATCACTTGCTATTGGTAAAAATTCAACTATACCAAACTATCCGAAAAATCCTTTTATTATAAAGCTTGAAATACCACCAGTTGAAGAGAACGATAGTGCTGGTGGGATAATAGTCGCCGATCTGGATAGAGATGGTAAGATGGATTACCTGGTTACTCGCAGGGGATATGTAGCTGCATACCGTTGGGATGGAAAGAAACTCTGGGTTTTACAAGTGGATTTACGTGTTGGTGGCGCTGCGGAAAGCGAAGGTTTACCCGGGCATCACGGACCGGGCGTCCAGGCGGGCGATATTGATAATGATAAAAAGACAGAGGTCCTTTTCCTTACCAACGACAGCACACTTCATATAGTAGAGGGAACCACAGGCAGAGAAAAATGGTCAATCAAAATCCCTCCACCCTCTGGAGCTGAAAGATGGGAACATCTTGCCATCGTCAATCTGCAAGGTAAGGTAGATAGGGACATAGTTCTTCAAGCGACAAATGCAAGGGGCTATAGAATGGGAAGGTATGTCTCCGCATTCTCCCTTGATGAGTTACGAAAGGGTAACCTGAAGCCACTATGGCAGAGGGACGATTTTCTCGCCTGTGCGCACAATGGATTGAGGGTTGCTGACCTGGATGGTGACGGTAAAGACGAAATAATTAGTGGCTCCATTTTAGCACCAGACGGTAAGGAACTTTTCAGACTGGATGTTAGAGGACATTTAGATAGTGTTTTCTTCGCTGATGTGCGCCCCGAAATTCCTGGTCTCGAAGTGGTTGCACTTGAGGAAGGTGGAAATCGCACATTTCTCTACAACAAAAATGGACTAATCTGGGAAAGGCTGAACAAGGAAAGCGAACAGGAACCACAAAATGCGGCAATAGGCGATTTCGACCTGACACGCCCTGGACTTGAAATATGGTGCAGAAGCAGATACGATGTCAATCAAAGACCCTGGGTTTACGACGCAAAGGGGAATATGATAGCCTTTTATGAATTAAGCAAAATAGCACCACCCGATTGGACAAACGCAGGTATTGAGGAAATTTTCTCAATTTACTGGGATGGAAGCAATCGCCAGCTTATAGCGGCAAAAGAACGACATAAATCGGGAGATGTTGCGGTGCTTGACCCACTCACAGGTAAATTCATCGCCCGTTTCAAAGAAAAAGCTGACCGTCTTTATGTCGCTGATGTAGCCGGCGATTGGAGAGAGGAACTAATAGTTCTATCAGGCAATGAACTTCATATATACCAGAATATGAATCCAAATCCTAATCCCAACAGGGCAAGATTATGGACGCAACAATGGTATAGAAGAAGCAAAGCAATCTGGAATTACTATTCCCCCTGATTCAATGTGTAGCATCTCTTTCCTTGTAATATACAAACAAGGAGCCAGGTGCTTTTTCTATGGAGAAGATTGTACCTTCCATTAGCTTTTTTCCTCTGAGTCTACGTTTAATTTTATTGAGGTTATCGTCACTTAACTGCACTTCGTATACAGCATCAGGTTTAAGCCCTCTCAACCTCAAAGAGAAATCGCTTTGTTGGCAATTCTGCCTACGGAAGACAAACACGATACCACCCTTCAAATCCTCCCTGTGGAATTGATAGGCAATCCAATCATCGTCTGATGTGCTGTAAGGAGACAACGGGTAATAGTCTCCATAGAAGAAATCTCTTGCCAACCTAAACTCCTCTACAAGCCCTTTCGCAAGTTCAATAGGGAATGGCTTATGAGGGTCCCAATCAGCCAAGGGTGGGAGAAACTGTCTATATATCTCATAGGGAGCGGAAGGATTCCAAGGAACCCATATGCCCATTCCATTGCCCATAGCGCTGCGGAAAAGGTATGCATTAGGATACCCACAGCTTGTGGCAGTTGTGGGTAAGTAGAAACTTATCCCATAAGTATGCGATTGTTGTCCATTCGGCTCAAAATACTGATAATCCGTTCGCCAAAGCATTACACTTCGCGAGATGGTTTCAAGGTCTATGCGCCTGCCTCCTGAAGCACAGTTATCTATTATCAAATTCGGGTGAAGTTTGAGTAAATCATCACAGAATTTATATAAACCTTCAATATGGCGTATCTCGCTGATTCCCTGTCTGTCCGGAGCATCAGCAGAGCGCCAGTATGGAAGCGGGTCCATATTGAAATCCTGCCTGTAGACGCTTATTCCGTCCTTATCTATCATTTCGGAGATGTGATTGGTTAGCCACGCTAAAGCTTCCTTGTTTCCCAAATTTAACAGCCCGTTTGGATTCCCTGGTAAGCGGATGACCCAATCAGGATGTTCCCTGTCTATCCATGTTCCTTGGAAAACCCTTTCAGGCTCAAACCAAAGTATCAAACCTTTTGCTCCGGCTTTCTTCAAAGCATCCGTGAGGGGATGGAAACCCTCGGGAAATCCGTCCTTGCGAGGAAACCAATTTCCCACACCATTTGGCCAACCTCCTTCAAACCAACCTGCATCTATCCAGAGATATTCTATTTTATAGGTTTCCAAAAAGAATTTGACGAATTCCAACTGGTTGCTAACACTCGCTCTGTTCGCTTCATCAGGTGGTCCGGAGGAACTGCAGGAGAATGGTAAAGTCAGAGGTTTTCCATTAATCTTGGGAATATGATGAACAATAAGGAAACGACGCAAAAGATTTTGCGAGTCAACTATGTCTTTCCCCTTCAAGAACATAAGAAGTATGCGCGGAGTCCTTATTTCTTCACCCGGGAGAAGCTTCAGATGTGTAAGTTCCATTCCCGCCTTGACCGATATACTTTCATTCTTTTTTTCTAATTTGAATTTCCATTGCCCTGACCAACCTATTCCAATTATCAACCTTTCTTCTCCTAATCTAATATTGAAGAAAGGAAGGGCAGTGGTATTAGAAGAACGACCGCCTATGGGAACTAATTCTATGGGCTTATCGGGCTCAAGGATTTTTCCCTGCGGGGCAAAATCATCCCGCTGGGCGTTGCTACCCAGAGCATAATGCAGAACTGTTTCTTCTCTGCTTTTGATTAGCAAGTCAAGCGCTTGGATATTTTCCACAATTGGCGTCTCGGCTTTACCTTCATTTTTGAATTTTAGAACCCATTCAACTGCGGGGAAATCCTTGAAAACAGTAAGCTCACATCTTATCCTGAGTTTTGTTTGGGGGTCCCGATAGGTTATGAGCCAATTTGTTTTTTGGGAATTGCTTTCTTTTTTCTCTTTTTTAAATTCCCAATTGCTTATAAATAGGGACGATGGCTTGCCATCGTAGATGAAAGAAAAAGGGGGAGCGACAACATTTGCGAAATTTGCCCCAACCCACTGCTCAATCTCACCATAAGGAAAAATGAAGGCTAAAAAAGGTAAAATTAACATAGTTTATCAACCCCTCCCCTCTTTATTATCCTTCCCTCTCTCTCTTAAGCAACTCGTAGGCAATCAAAGCGCTAGGAATACCCGTCCAGGAAGAGAGCCTGTCCAACATCCTAGCGAATGCTTTTTCATTTGTCTCTCTGGAAGCTTCATCCTCGGTGTGGAGCTCCTTTTTCTTAGCGAGTATTCTTGGTATTATCTGATAAAGGAACGCAGCCTTCACCTGGGGCAAGCTTCTATGGGGAAGAGAAGAATAAATCCTGTGTAGTTCTATAACGAACCTCTCCCACTCCCGCAAGATGTTTATCGTTCCCCTAATCCTGGCAAATTCCTCTATTTCAGCTTCCTCAAGGCTTCTTTCCTTCTCCTTCAAAACCTGCCACTCCTCGGGAGTGGAAGCTTCCACCACCCTTAAGGTGTAGGGTTTCCCCATAAGATTGGAAAGGATATCTTCTATCAGGACCCTATTGCTACCTGTTTCAAGATGGGTCCTCAGATGGAATGTGCCCGGTCTAAAGCCAAGAACGATGTAATCCTCTTCCAATGAAAGTGGAACGGCAGAATCGAGCGCCTGCCAAAGAGGTGGGAAAAAATTCTTCTCCTTAACCTTCTGCACAGCCTTGTTCCATATATCTTCCGCAGAGATGGTCATATTAAGAACACCTCCACTCTCTTTTTAGGTTTTCAATAGCTAATGGGAGCTCTTTTTCTAAATTTTCCCATTGGCTTTCTATTGAGATTCTACCCTTATAGGAAATCTTTTTCAAGATGCAAAAGAACTCTTCTATTTTAGTATTTCGTTCCAAGGGGGGATTCCTGTCCTCATCAGAGATATGGATATGTAGAAGCTTATCTTTTGCTTTTTTCAAAACATCAAAGTGCTCGTTTTCCTTCAAGATATGATAGAAATCAGCTAATACTCCCAAATTGTTTTTGCCCAGTTCTTCCACCAGCTCCAATGCGTCTTCTAATCTGTTAATCGTATTCGTCTCAAATCTATTGAGGGGTTCAATAGCTATTTTCAATCCTTCCTTTTCAGCAATATCAATAGCCAGGTTGAGGAAAGCCAATAATTGGGATTTTGCTTTCCTTTTGTCCCAATTATCCGGGGTTCTTCTTGCCCCTCCTGAACCGAAAACAATTACCTCCCCGCCTATTCTTTTTGCTCTTGGCAAAGCGAGTTTCAAATAATGTTCAAGAGTTTGCCAATCCACAGCTTCGCCAACTATTTTTAAATTTGAAGGAAGAAGAATATTGAAGACCTCTGCTGGAAGAGTCAAATTTCGGGATAATTCATCAAAATCCTTTTCTTCCATTTGAGCAATCCTGGCAAGGGGTAGCTCTATGAAATCCGCACCTGCATTTTTCAAAATCGCCGAATTTTCCCAAGACGAACAAACACCAAATTTCAAACCCATTTAACCTCCCTTCCCACAGCCTGGGCTATCCTTTTGGCGAATTCTTCTGCCTCGTTTTTATTAGTGCTTCCATCCAGGTAGATTTTTCCACCACCATATATAAGTTGAATCTCATAATATTCCTGAGGGGGTAATTCCTCACCGAACTGCCTGGTTGTTTTTGAAATTTCAAGTCCCTCTATGCTGGAAAAATACAAAATTTTTGTTGAAGGACGCCAGAAGAAATATTTGGTAAAGGTTAGAGTTCCCATAACTCCATCAAGGACGAGAGCTTTCCAGGAACCAATTATAGCTAAACCGAACAAGAGAGAAACGACACTGATGAGAAAAATAATTAATATTGCAAGAGACGGAATTGTTCCCTTTCTATATATCGCATAAAGAGAAGATATAAAAAGGGGCAAACCAAGCAAAAGGAAAGGCAACCCCATAAGAAAGCGCCAAAAGGAGTTCAATTTGGCTTCCCATACAATATAGCTACCCTGGTCCTTAACAATTTTATAGGAAAGCGAATGGTCTATCTTTTCCTGCATCATTATTATTTTAAAACAAGAGGTAATTTGAGCAAACTATTTTTTTTCTGCTTTACACTCCCTTTCCGTTTTTTGACTTTACCCGTTGATCCTTTAAAATTATTAACACAAGTGAACATTTTTAATTTTTCATCGTCATAAAATATGAAAGATAGCGATTTTGAAGAATCCGACGAGATCTTGGTTAGTAGGAGCAAAAACGGTGACAAGGAGGCGTTTGACATTTTGGTCCAGCGCTACCGTCAACCTTTATTTAGGTTCATATATCATAGCATAAGGCAAAAAGATGACGCCGAAGATATAACACAAGAAGCGTTCGTAAAAGCTTATCTATCATTGCACCAGTTGAAGGACGATCACCTTTTCAAAATCTGGTTATTCAAAATAGGGCTCAATTTGATAAGAGATAGCAAAAGGTTAGCAAAAAGAAGAAAGATTGCCTCCCTGGATTCGCTTATGGAAAACCAGGAAGCTCAACCTGAATCGGATGATAGTTCGTCTGAAGAGGGAGCAGAAAAACAAGAAATCTACCAAAGATTGGAAAAGGAGATTTCGGCTTTGCCGCAAGAATTGAGAGAGGTCATCGTTTTACGAGATATACAGGGTTTTAGCTATGAAGAGATTGCTTTTATGCTTCATTGTCCATTAGGGACGGTCAAATCACGTCTCTTTCAGGCACGAAAGATATTGAGGGAAAAACTTTCCGATATCTTAGGAGATGATGTATATGAATTGTAAAAGAGCAAAACTTCTATGCAATCAATTATTGGACGAAGAAATTACTCCAAGGGAAAAAGAGATGTTGCTTTGGCATCTAAAAAATTGCCCAGAATGCGCCAGATTCTATGAGGAAACGAAGAAGCTGAAAAAAGCTCTTTCATCTATATATACCCCTTCTTTATCTCCTTCTTTTAATCGGAATGTATTAAGAGAAATAAAAAGCAGGGAAGAAAAAATCCTTCGACCCTTATCTCCTTTATTAGTGTTCAAGAAGGTTGCTGTTTTCCTCTTGCCCATTTTCCTTCTACTTTCCCTGCTATTCGGTGTATATACTTTTAAGCCGAGGGAAGATAAATTTCTTGCCACACTCAAAAGGGAGCATATCTTCTACACTACTCAAAACCCCTTAATCTCTGGGGATTCAACAGTCAAGCTCCTCCTTATCGCAGGAGAGGAATGAAAAGTAAATTTTTCCTTTTCCCCCTTTTAGCGATTGCTCTTACCGTTTTCTCCACCGACCCTCTTTCCTTGCTTATTCAATCCCTGGAGAAAGAAAGAAATCTCCAGTGGATGGGTCAACAGGTTTATACCGTAATCACTGAAAAGGGACCCCTTCATTTTAAATCCATTGTGAAATACAACAAGATGGGCAAAACCCGTGTGGAATTCGTTTCTCCTCCCAATTTCGCTGGCTATGTGATGATATTAGAAAAAGATAGCGGAGTCATCATCGGTCCTAAAGGCAGAATAATTCCGTTTCCACGCTATCTACAACCCGATTCTGTTGCTAATGTCCATATAGAACTTATCTCCAAAAGTGCAAAAGTTAGCTTAATAGGGGAAGAAAAAATCAGCGGGAGAAGCGCAAGAATATTCTTGATTAAACCAGCTTTTGTGAAAGGTGGATACCTAAAAGTTTGGATTGATAAGACTACCGGCATAAGGTTAAAGACCGAGCGATATTCTCCAGACGGCAAATTATTGTCCTCTATTTCCCTTGTTTCACTCCAACTGAACCCTCCACTAAGGGAAAAAGAGTTTAACTTACCCATATCTCCCATTCAAACCCAAAATTATTCGCTTGAAGAGCTTGAGAAGATATTGCGTTTCCGCCCATTGCTTCCCTCTTATATACCACGGGGATATAAAATCCTCCATATCCATCCCCTGATTGCCCCGAGACAAAAAGCAATACTTATCCATCTATCAGATGGCATAAATCCTATAACTATTATGGAGTCTCCCTCCCGGGGACGCTACTTCAAAGCCCTTGATGAGCACGATACAGTGATGATTAAGGTTAAAAAATTTTTGGTCATTTTGAAAGGAAATGTAGACAGGAAAGTATTGGAGCAAATAGGGTTATCAATGAGGTAGAAAAGTAAGGGTTATGAGGAGATTGACAAAGGAAGTTAGAATAGGAAATGTAAAAATTGGGGGAGGAAATCCAATTGCTATTCAGTCTATGACCCGTGCCCCAACAAAGGATGTTAAAAGCGTCGTTGAGGAAATAAAGAGACTGGAACTGGCTGGATGCGAGATAGTAAGGGTTGCTGTCCCTGACGAAGAATCTGTTGAAGCGCTCAAGCTCATCAAAAACCAGATTTCCTTGCCCTTGGTTGCTGATATACACTTCAATTGGCACTTCGCAATTAGAGCAATAGAATTAGGAGTTGACAAGATAAGAATAAATCCCGGCACTATTAAAAACAAAGAAGGGGTTAAAGAAATAGTGAAAAGGGCAAAAGAAAAAGGGATACCGATTCGTGTTGGTGTAAACGCAGGCTCTTTACCAAAAGATTTAGCATATACCTCCCTCCCACAAGCAATGGTAGAAGCAGCTTTAAGGGAAATTCAGCTTCTTGAGGAATTGGATTTCACCGATATTATCGTTTCGCTTAAGGCATTTGATATCCAAACCACAGTGGAAGCATATGAACGCCTCGCCGAAACCAGAAACTATCCCCTCCATATAGGAATAACCGAGGCAGGACCAATGCCAGAAGGGGCAATAAGGTCGGCAGTAGGGTTAGGGATTCTACTTTCAAAAGGATTGGGAGACACGGTGAGGGTTTCCCTTACCGCAGATGCAGTAAAAGAAGTAGAAGTAGCCTGGGAGATATTGCAAAGCCTCAATTTGCGAAAAAGAGGATTTGTTATCGTATCCTGCCCAATGTGTGCCCGTTGTTCCGTTCCTTTGATTAAGTTAGTGCAAGAGACAAAAGAACATCTCGCTAAGCTTACGCCTTTTCCCATAAAAATAGCAATTATGGGTTGCGAAGTTAATGGTCCAGGAGAAGCGAAAGAAGCCGACATTGGTCTTGCTTTCGGTAAAACATCAGCAGTCATTTTTATCAAGGGCAACCCCATTAAAACCGTGTCATCCTCGGAAGCTATTCCTACCCTTCTTAAAAAGATAGAGCAACTCTTATCATCCGAAGACTTCCCTGGAAAAGAGGCTAATGGGGGTCTTGTTTAATGATTTAGAAATATTTTACTCAGTCCCTACTCTGAATAACAAATAAAGCTTACCACCCTAAAATGCTTGAATTTTTGAAATGTAAAAAAGGGGACGCCCACAAAAGGCGTCCCCTTTAAAATTCTTTTTTGCTTCTAACGCCGATTTAGGGGGTAGTAGCTCCTGCCCCACCTCCAGCGGCTCCCGCCCCACCTCCAGTGGAAGGAGGTGCAACGACCGTTCCAGCAACTCTTCCAGGCTCCTCTAAAACACGAGGCGTTAAGAATATCAACAGTTCGCTCTCTGTAGTCGTCTGAGTCTGCCCTTTGAAGAGCCCACCTATCAACGGTAAATCAGAGAGGAAAGGAACTTTGACATTATTCGTGCTGATGTTCTTGCGAATCAATCCACCGATTACCAAGGTCTCCCCACTCATAACCCTCGCTATCGTGTCCATATCCCTCGTGCTCGTCTGGGGAAGGCTACCCGTTGGACCGGTAACGAAACCCACCACTTCCGATACGCTTGGCGTTATATAACAAGTGACAGAACCATCGCCGTTCACCGTAGGCGTTACGGTCAAATAAGTTCCAACACTTATCATATCTGGAACCCAGGTTGTCTGCGTCCCACCAAACTGGGTCAATGTTGTCTCAGGGTACCAATAAGGTATATCCTGGGTGACGGAAATATAAGCAGGATAGTTATTGTAAGTGGTTACCCGGGGAGCATTGACCAATCTCGCTTTTCCTTCCTTCATCAACGCACCAAGCTGAGCCCTAACGCGAGGTGTTGTATAACCTATAACCAAAGTTGCACCTGTCCCCGGGGACATTCCCTGTCCCACTATGGTTGTCTCGTTATTTGTCACCATCCAATCAATGCCCAGGCTCTTCGTTACATCCGTGCTTATCTCCACGAACTCCGCGGTAATCTCGACCTGGCGGACAGGTACATCAAGGAGTGTTAGGAGTTTCCTGAATTGTTCTATGCCTTCAGGCGTGCCAATGACGATGAGAGCGTTATCGGGTTCGTAGGGGATTATGTTGTATACGCCGGGGACAAAAGACATCAACCCATAGCCATAACCATAACCACCTACTCCACCAACATAACCTCCGATTCCACCTATACCTCCCACTCCGCCTGGATACATACCAGCTCCGCCTGGGTACATACCGGCTCCCCCAGGATACATACCGGCACCGCCGAATCCTCCGATGCCGGCACCATAACCCATTCCACCAATTCCTCCTCTGCCGCCGAAGCCACCTCCAAAGCCTCCACCACGAAACTGTCCATACCCTCCCTGGATAGGCGAATTTGAGCTTTCCTCCTTGGAGCGCCCGAATGAAGGAGCCAATGGACCTCTTCCTTTTCTTTCTTCACCCTGCATCAGGGAGAATGGACGTCGAGGGAAAGAAGCATTGAGAAGCGCAGCGATATCCCTGGGATGGGCGTACTTAAGGACGAACTTTTCTGTTTCCAAACGAGGAGGTGCAGGTGGAGGAGTAGTTACTTCCTGCTGAGATGTAGAAGTTGTTTTTGCAGGTTCAGTTTCAGAGGAAGAACCCGTTCGTTTCTCAGCCGTCTCTGCACGAGGTTCTGCACTAATTATATAGACATCACCTTCTTTGTACCAGTAAAGTCCATTCGCTTTGATTATTTTTTCAAGAGCTTCTTCCAAAGGCACATCGTATAGGTTAGCGGTTATCTTCTTGTCTATCTTCTCCCTATCGGCGATGATGATGTTTGCTCTCGTCTCCTTCATAAGCATGCTTACGACTTCACAGAGGTCAGCATCCTGCACTTGCAAGGTGACAAGATTCTCTCCAACATCATTTGTCGCCGGCTCAGCCGCAGCTGAAGACAGCAAAATCGTAAAAACCATACTCAGGAGCAACATAGCTATGAAAAGGGCGCTCCTGTTAATTGAGGAATGCATAAAAAATCACCCTCCCTTCGGATGAGGAAAATTTAATCTTAAGAACTTTCTAATAACGAGCCGAGTATAGTTCAATATCTTCTGCCGTAGCCACCGCCGGTGTAACCGCCTCTACCACCAGTGTAACCGCCACCTCTACCGCCAGTGTAACCGCCTCTACCACCAGTGTAACCGCCACCTCTACCACCAGTGTAACCGCCTCTGCCACCAGTGTAACCGCCACCTCTACCGCCAGTGTAACCGCCTCTACCACCGTAGCCACCGTAACCGCCGCCGTAACCACCATAACCGCCGTAACCACCATAGCCACCGTAACCGCCGTAGCCACCATAACCGCCGTAGCCACCATAGCCACCGTAGCCACCATAGCCACCGTAGCCACCATAGCCACCGTAACCGCCCCAGATTACTGAGAGGACATCATATATCGTAGAGTACTGCAGTCTGATTTTATCGTATGTGATGTTGGTAGGGAGACCTGTGGTCGTAGTCGTTGTGGTAGTACCTGGAGCAGTGGGAACGCCTCCCCAGGGCATCTGCTGGGCGCCCCATTGTCCGAAAGCAGGCGCCATTGTCTGGACTTTTATCGAATAGCCACCTTCTATTGGTTCTGCTACAAGCCCTTCGCCGAGCAGAGCTTTAAGCGCTTGGTCGAAGTCAACATTCTGAAGGCTAATGGACACATAATCGTTTCTCATCCTAGCAGATGGATCAAAATAGTAGTTCTTCCCCGCAGCCTTGAGAAGCGTTTCCAAAGCGTTGAGGCGAGGAACATCCCTCAACTCTAAAGTTACCTTGTTGTCAGGCGTTACACGTATATCCTGCTGCGCAACCAGAAGCGAGAGAGCACATAAGAACAACAATGTAACAACCGCAAATTTAACAAGGCGCATAATTGTCACCTCCTTTTATTGATTTTATTATTTTTTTGTTTTTGTGCAACTACTTTTTTCATAATTTTAGACGAAAATTTTGCAATTTTGTTTCTACTGCCTCAAAGCTGACCCACCACTTCCCGGCATCCCCATGCCAGGCATCCCCATGCCAGGCATCCCCATGCCAGGCATCCCCATGCCGGGCATCCCCATGCCAGGCATCCCCATACCAGGCATTCCCATCCCAGGCATCACCCCTGTGGATGGACCCATTTGCCTAACTCCTCTTTCAGAACCCTTCAATGGCAGCTCTACCTCCTCTCCCTCCTCACTTCTTAAAACAACTTTATCCGCTTCTATACGCTCAACCGTGAAACCCTCCAACACATCACCTGGGCTAACAACATAGGTTCTTCCGTTAACCCCTTCCAATAGGGCATAAACACCATTAGATAAGGCTATACCAGCCACTCTGGTGAAAGGAACCTGGGTATAAACCATCATAGGCATCGGTGTTTTGAGAGGGGTTAAACGGGGTGGAGGCACGATGTCCACTCTTAACATTGCCTCTTTGAATTGTTCCGGAATTGGGACATAGAAGGGGTCAGCACGAGATGGCTCCTTAGGGGGTCCCGCTGGGACTTTACGTGTGGGGGTAGGTTGCGCTTCTTGCCCAGTAGCCCCTGGCTGTCCACCTCCCATCATACCCATCATTCCCATCATCCCCATCATTGGTCCACCAGCAGGCATATTTCCACCCATCGGCATCATTGCGCCACCTCCCGGTACATTTCCTCCCGGCATATTACCACCCATAGCCATCATCGGGGGTCTAAATGGTGGAGCGCCAGACGAGGGCTTACGGAGCACGACGAATAGAATGACTACTATGAGAATCACAGCGACAATACCACCTACTATAAGCTGGGTTCGCCTGTCACTAAAATCTATATTGATGTTCCTCAGTTTTTGTAGTGCCATTCAAATCACCTCCTTTTCTTATCTCCCTCCCCCACCCATCGGCATATTTCCGCCCATTGGCATTCCACCACCTGCCGGCATATTCCCACCCATCGGCATTCCTCCTCCCATAGGACCCTTCATCATTCCAGGCGCACCACCCATACCCGGCATACCTCCCATTCCCGGCATACCTCCCATCCCAGGCATAGCACCCGCTGCTCCGGGCGCACCGGCGGGAGCAGCTACCTCTCCACCTTTAGGGAAATAATAAAGGGTGAGGCTAAAAGCTGCTGTCACAGGGCTTGGTCCCGTGATACTTATGCTGGGCAGAACAGCGACTCGGGGGAATTTAGGCATCTTATTTCTAAGGAAGTTAAGCAAGGCAGGGAATGGTGCCATAACCTGATAGGTTCCCAGGCTTATAGAGTAGATGTCAGAAGGTATGCTATCAGGGTTAGTCGTTGGTGCTGGTATCTGAATTGGAGTTAATAGGAGCACACCGGAATTTCTGAAGAAATCCTCGATCTTTCTTCCCAAAACCTTGTTGTGCTCCGTCCAAAGGGCATACATCGCTTTTCTTCTATCCTTCAGGTCTATGGGAATCATCTTCGTCTTTTCGTAATAAGCAAGTTTTGCCTCTTCCTTAACCTTCTCTTCTTTTGCTTTCTTCAAATCTTCCTCTGCCTGCGGTCTTTGGGCAACGATGGATTGGGTCTGTTGGAGCTCGTTCTGGAGAGCAGTCAGAGTTTTCTGGCGGGGTCTAATAAGAAGGAAGAACATAGCCACCGCCAGGATGACAAAAGCGGCCACGAAAATAATCAATACCTGCTGTTTTGTTAGTTTTTCAAGTCTTGATATTATCATCTTTACATCCCCTCCATCATTTCTTGTTCCATTTGTCTCCTTTGTCCTAAACCTCCCCTGCCACCTTCAGCAGAGGGTGCCTTTGCACCCGGAGCAGCTGCACCCGGCATCCCCATCCCCGGCATTCCCATTCCAGGCATACCCATTCCGGGCATTCCTCCACCCGCTTGTGCGGGGGCAGCTGTGGGAGGTGAAGGAGGAGTGAGGGGTTTCATAAGAAAACATACAACACTTATATTAACTCCCCCCTGCCCTTGTGCCGTAACCATACCTGGCATCCCTCCCATAGCTGGCATACTACCACCCATCATCGGTGCCTTACCCATCATTCCAGGCATACCTCCCATCATTCCAGGCATCCCGCTCATTCCGGGAGCCGCCCCACCTCCACCATATCCGGGTATTCCACTTACCTGAACATCGGCTATATCGGGGCAGCGTAGAAGATTCTCTATGTAGCGTGCTACATCTTCAACTGTATCGGTGTAACCCTGTATGCTAACAGTTGTTATCGGCTGCGCACTTCCTCCACCGCCCATTGGTCCCCCCATACCAGGCATTCCTCCTCCCATCATTCCTGGCATCTGGCTTCCCATCCCAGGCATACCCCCACCAGCGCCTGGCATTCCCCCCATTGGCCCCTTACCCATCATCATCGGTCCCATTCCTCCACCAGCTCCACTACCAAGCTGCAAAGAAGTGTAAGTAACCTTGGCATATGTATACCTACGAATCGAATCGAGTAGATTCGCTATTTGGACGGGGAAATTCGCTGCATCTTCTATGAACTTAGTTTTAGCTTTAATGGGTTCTATCTCACCTCTTATTCTCTGTGCCTCCGCCTGAAGATTCTGGACTTCTTGTGCCTGTGCTTTTGCGGTTTCAAGCTGTTGTCCTACATCATAACCCTTAGAGGATAATGTATAATACCAGAAGGAGAACCCTAATAATTCAAGACCGAGGAGAATGAAGACAAGTACCAACAATTTTCTTACTACTTTCCGTTCCTTTACATACGCCGGCAATAGATTTATCTTAATCATAATTCCTCATCTCCTCTCCATCATACAAAATCCCTAATAGCTGCCCCAATCGCAACAGCTAAGAGGGGCGATATCTCTCCAATATAACCTTGGGAAAGCCGAGGATTTATCTTTACACCTTTCAATGGGTCGCCAATCTCCGCAACAACACCTAATTCCTGAGAAAAGAATTTATCTATATCTTTGATTAGAGCCCCCCCTCCACATATTATCATTCTCTCTATCTGTATATCACCTTCTCTCGTCCGTATATATTCAAAAGAACGCCTCAGTTCGTTAACCATATCTCCCAAAACTGGGAGCATAGCCTCGAAAACTTCCTCAACGATTTTTTCTTCTTCCCCTGGTATCTCCTTTTGGGGTGTAGGTTGCTCGGGGGCTGGAGGCGTCTCCGTGGGAGCAGGAAAGGTTTCCTCAGGTGGGAGCTCGTAAGCTGGTGTAAAGGGAAAGAAGGGAGGTTCCTCCTCGGGTGGAGGGGAAACAGGGGGAGCTCCAAAAGTAGAAGTGCCCAGCTTATCCACCAAAATAGCGGCGTAGCGCTTCTTTATCTTCTCAGCCTCCTCATCAGAAACACCTAAAGCATTGCCAATAGCCGAGGTAATATTGTTGCCACCGATGTTCAGAATGCGAGTTAAACGAGGATTATCAAAGCCTATCACTGTGAGGTCTGATGACCTCGCTCCCATTTGAAGTATCGCCACAGTTGAGTTTTTAAGAAGCGGATCCTTGCTGACAAAGCAACGCCCCAGGGCAAGTGGTTCAATATCTATGGCTAAAGGCTCCAATCCAGCTAGTTCCAATGTATCAACTACAGCTTTTATCAATCCTTCCTCCGCTACCGCCATAAGGACCTCACCTGTTCCCTCATCTGGCACCGTATCCATAGGTTGAAGAGGAGCGTAATCCATAGTGACCGCCCCAGTGCTGGCAAAGGGAACATGTCTCTCTATTTCCCATCTCATCGCATCTGCGAGCTCTTCTTCCTTCATTTTAGGAACCTCTATTATCCTGACCACTAGGGAGGTCTGCCCCTTCACCGTCATCACTACCTTGTTCGTGTGGGTGCCAATCTGCTGTAACAAAGCTCTTATTACCTCGGCGGTTCCTTGGGGGTCTACTATGACATCCCCAGAGAACAAACCAGCGGGGGTTGGAACTATACCAGCGGAGAGTAGTTCAAGCTCTCCGCCTTTTGAACTAACCTCCACTGCTTTGATGAATTTAGAGCCGAGGTCCAGACCAAGCACGATTCCGCTAGCTGGGCCCCCGTTTTTGGGCATTTTCAATTTACCTCCTTTTCAAGAACTTTATCATAATACGGCAATGCTGTCAAATCTTTCTTCATTATATTTAGACCAAAAAATGCTGTAAATAGTTTCCTTCTTATTTGCCATCTTGTCAAGACATATCTACTCAATTATCATTTAAAATATAGCAGATATTTTTCCAATTGCAACTAAAAGAGGTGAAAATAGTGAGCCTCTTTGATGAAATGAGGCAACAAATAGAGGAGCCTCTTGCTTCTCGTATGCGTCCCAGAAGTTTGGAGGAATTCGTGGGGCAAGAGCATCTTCTTGGAGAAGGCAGGTTACTTCGAAAGTCCATAGAGGAAGATAAAATCACTTCTATGATTTTCTACGGTCCACCTGGCTGTGGGAAATCAACCCTTGCTTACATCATAGCTAACATTACAAAAGCTCATTTTGAGACTTTCAGCGCCACATCATCAACTGTCGCCGATATTAGAAAAGTTGGTGAATTGGCAAGGAAAAGAAAAGGGGCAGGTCAGAAAACCATTCTCTTCGTAGATGAAATCCACCGGTTCAATAAAGCGCAACAGGATGCCTTCCTACCCTATGTTGAGGAAGGAAGTCTCATTCTAATTGGTTCAACCACTGAGAACCCTTATTTCACGATAAATTCTCCCCTTCTCTCTCGGATGAAAGTCCTTACCTTCCAACCTTTATCTGACGAGGAATTGGGCAAGATACTGGATAGAGCTCTGACAGATGAAAGAGGACTGAAGAAATACAATATAGTAATAGATGAACGCGCACGGGAACACCTAATTCGCTATGCAGGTGGGGACGCAAGAAACCTCCTCAATTCACTGGAACTCGCTGCTCTTCTAACCCCTCCCAATGAAAAGGGTGAAAGATGTATAGGCATAAAGGAAGCAGAGGAGGCTTCTCAAAGAAGGGCTCTTCTATATGACAGGGAGGGAGATGAACATTATCAGATTATTTCTGCTTATATCAAAAGCATAAGGGGCTCCGACCCCGATGCGGCAATTTACTGGTTAGCAAGGATGCTTTATGCTGGGGAGGACCCCCGCTTCATTGCCCGAAGGCTCGTAATAGCGGCAGCCGAGGATATAGGCAACGCAGACCCTCTTGCTCTCCTTGTAGCTACTGCCGCCGCCCAGGCGGTGGAGCTAATCGGAATGCCCGAAGCACAAATTCCGCTTGCTCAAGCGACTATCTATCTCTCTACAGCTCCCAAAAGCAACTCAGCATATCTCGCCATTAGTAGGGCGATGAATGAGGTAGCAGAAGGGAAGAATCCACCCGTTCCCCTTCATCTGAGAAATCCTTCCTTCTGGGGAGCAAAGAAAATGGGTTATGGAGAAGGATATAAATATCCCCACTCCTATGAAGGACACTTCGTGGTTCAAGAATACCTTCCCAAGGAACTCATTGGAAAGAGATTCTATGAACCAACGGAGGAAGGCGAGGAACGTAAGATTAAGGAAAGGTTGGAAAAATGGAGAAGATTAATAAAATTGGCGAGGGAAAAACCCTCAGAATAATAAGCGATTCCCCTCAATTTACCCGCTCCTTGGGCAAACTCATTGGGTTATATGCTGAAGCCGGCGATATCATCTGCCTTGAGGGAGAGTTGGGCGCGGGGAAAACTTGTCTCGTTAGTGGGATTGCCGAGGGACTGGGAATAAATGAGGGAATTTTCAGCCCTTCCTTTATCATTGTAGCTGTCCACAGAGGGAAGTTACCCTTATTTCACATAGACCTTTATCGCTTAGAAGAAGGGGAAATAACCGAGCTTGGCTTGGAAGATTATTTATACGATGAGGGAGTGTGCGCCATTGAATGGGCTGAGAAAGCTAAACCCCTGATATTTTCTGACCATCTATGGGTTAATATTTCCTATCAGGGAAACGATAAAAGGCTCTTGACATTTCAATCTCGTGGGAATAGATATGATAAATTGCTTGAGGAGTTGAGAGAATTTGCTCGTCTTAGCACTTGACACCTCCACTGCTTATGTATGCCTTGGATTGGCTGATGAAAAAGGTATTAGAGGGGAAACAATGGCTAAAAGCGAAATGGGCTCAGCTTACCATCTCTTCCCCCTTCTTTCACGATTCCTTGAAAGTGAAAGATTGGATATAAAAGATATAGATGGATATGCTATTGGAATAGGTCCCGGTTCTTTTACGGGTTTGCGAATAGCGCTAACAGCTGGCAAAATCTTTTCTTATTTTCATTCCAAGCCGATAAAAGGAATTTCCTCCCTTTTAGTTCTCTCCTATCCTCTACCCGTTTCCGGGATAAAGGCAGTAGCTATCCCCGCTTATGGAGGCGAGATCTACGCTGCTGCCTACAGGGATAAAACACCATTGATAGAAGATACGATTTGCACTTTACCACATTTCGTTTCTCTCCTTGAAAATATGAACGAAAAAGTGCATCTTGCCCTACATCCCTCTTTACATCTTTCAACGATTCCTTCTAATATTTCTATAATAGAACTCCCTTTCCCACCAAGAGGTGGTATCCTTGCCCAATTGGGGAGAGAGAACCTCCTTAAGGGGGAAATGGACGACCCTATAACGCTATCTCCCAATTATTTGAGAGCTTCTCAGGCGGAAAGGAGATTATATGGCGAAGGTTGCTGATGTAAAAATCGAAAGAATGCGTTTTACACATATTAAACAGGTAACAGAGGTAGAAAAACGTTCTTTCTCCAATGTCTGGCCATGGGGTGCCTTCTTCAGTGAGCTATTTAACAAGAGAGCTTATTATGTAGTTGCAACGATTAATAATAAGGTTGTTGGTTTTGCGGGAATGTGGGTTGTCAATGATGAAGCTCATATAACAACAATAGCAGTTGACCCCGAGTGGCGCGGTCAGAAGATAGGAGAAAGGCTGCTACTCCATCTTCTCTTAGAAGCTCGTAGGAAAGGGGCAGAGTATGCAATCCTTGAAGTAAGGGTGAGCAATACTATAGCACAGAACCTTTACCACAAATATAATTTCAAAATCGTTTATACGAGGAAAGCTTACTATAGCGATAATAATGAAGATGCCTTCGTGATGAGGTTAGACGATTTACAAAGCGAAGAATGCGGACGAATGTTGGAAGAACACCAAAGGCAAATAGAGCAATTGATTAGCCCAGAATAAGGAAGACGAAACAATTTTCCCAAGTGAGGCAAGCTGATTATTCAAGAAAGCGATAAATTTCGCTTTATAACTGAATTGAAAATAATCATAATTAAATCCACAGGTGAGTCGAAATGCGTTTTATTGTCGCGCTTTTATCTTGCATCTCGTCCCTTCTTTTTGCTGGCGAGGTTCGTTGGCTCTCCCCTACCCGCCCGGCTATGTGCCTCAATGGCAATTGGCAATTTATGGGTCAAAAAGGAGAATTTCGCCTTCCCGATGGCAAATGGGATAAAGTTCCAATCCGCATTCCTTCTCCATGGAATGTTAATTCCTTTTCAAGAGGTCCTGGCGGCGATTTTCAACTTTATCCTTCCTACCCAACGGAATGGGAAGAATATCATATCGGCTGGCATAGACGAACCTTCAGCGTGCCTCCAATTATGGAAGGAATGCGGCTTTTTATACGCTTTGAAGCGGTTCATTATTATTGCGAGGTCTACGTAAATGGACAAAAAGTCGGTTATCATGAAGGTGGCTTCACTCCCTTTGAGTTTGATATAACCGATTTCGTCAAAAAAGGGGAAAATGAACTCCTTGTAGGGGTCAAAGATAGGAGTTTTTTCAATGTAGATGGACTTACACCTTATCCCTGGGGCTCTTTTTGGGGAGAACATATAAGGGGCATATGGCAGGATGTTTACTTGATTGCACGTCCTACAGCCTATATAGACGACCTATTCGTCCAGACATCTTATCGCAACAGGCAGCTCAAGGTGACCCTCTGGGTAACGAACAAGTCGGGAGAAACTCAGAACCTTGATGCTGGAATTAGTATCTTTGATAAAGAAGGAAAAGAGGTTCCCCTCGCCATCAATCCTCAGAGCATTACGATTAGAAATGGTGAACGCAGAGAACTCCGTTTCTCTATTTCGTGGGATAATCCTCACCTCTGGTCTCCCGAGGACCCTTACCTTTACACTTTGATTGCATCTCTTAAAAATTCCCGTATAAGCGACGAACAACGCTTGCGCTTCGGTTTCAGGGAATTCTGGATTGAAGGGAATTCCTTCTACCTAAACGGAAGAAGAATAAAGTTGCGAGGCGATGCCTGGCATTATATGGGCATTCCTTACCAAACACCAGAATATGCAAGGCTTTGGTTCAAGATGGCCAAGGAAACGGGATTGAACCACATCCGCCTCCACGCGCAGGTTTACCCTTCCTTTTACCTTGATATTGCCGATGAGGAAGGAATCCTGATAACCGATGAAAGCGCTATCTGGGCATCAGGTTGTAATTTCCTCTACAATACAGATTTCTGGCAAAGAGCCCAACAACATATAAGAGAATGGGTAACGAGGGATAGAAATCATCCCTCTGTTATCATTTGGAGTGTAGCCAATGAAATAATGGCATCTTTCTATGTTAATCCCAATAACGGAGCTCCCTCTCTTGACTGGGTCTTTGAAAAGATATACGAGCTCGTTAAGGACATAAAATCGCTGGATGGTACACGCCCAGTGTCCTCCGACGGTGACCAGGATTTAGGTGGAAGGGCGGAAATTTACAGTCTTCATTATCCCGGTCCAAATCCTCCAAATACAACTAAGCCAATAACAATAGGGGAGTCTGGCTCTATGTTTTATTCTACTCCTCCAGAAGTAGCTCCTACTGGAGGAGAAAGCGTTTATCTTGATTTCTCAAACAGGCTAAAAGGAGTCGGTGAGGAGCTCAGGGAACTCTTTCCAAACTATAGAAGATGGGCACAGCAAATCACTCCCTTCAATGTCGTGTGGTATTCCCTGGAACCTCTCCCCGTTTCAGGTAAGCTTACCTACGAAGACCTTGAGACGCCTGGAGTTAAACCTGAAAGATGGGGAGCATATTGTACCACTCTCAATCCGAATTACGACCCTACCCTACCCCCTTATAAGCCAAACACCCTTTATCCATATATAAAAGAATTGCTCCAACCAATAACATTTTTCCCAAAAGAAAGAAATATCTCCTTCTGGGGTGGCGAAAAGATCACCCGTTCTTTTATTGTTTTCAACGATGTTTCGGAAGATTCAAAATTGGAACTTCACTGCAATGTTTTGCAGAAAGGAGAAAAGATATTCTCGCAAGTTATACCGCTAACACTCGGAGCTTGCGAAAACAAGGAGGTTCCCTTCAGTTTCACTCTGCCAGAGGTGACTAATAAGGAAATCATTGAATTGAACATAAGTTTGTGGAAGGAAAACAATGGCTGGCAAAAAATTAAGGAGGAAACTTATAGATTATCTGTGTTCCCTAACTCAAACCAATCGCTTACGGAAACTTTCATTCTTGGGGAACTCTCTGCTCTTCAACTCTCCGCGAAAACGATTCAGGAAATCAAATCCCTTCCACCTTCTTCCGTTCTAATTATCACAAGGCAATTATCAAATCAAGAAGTGGATGAATTACTCAAAAAAGTTGATGAGGGATGCAAAGTGCTTGTTCTCAAAAGTTCCCCTACTCTTCTTAATAAACTAAAGTTAACCCTTAAGGCTTACTCCACTCATAGGGCTTTCGCACCTTTTGCTCATCCAATTTTGAAAGGAATTGAAGAAGATGAGCTTTCCTTTTGGCGTGGGGGAAAAGTTTCTAATGGTGGATATACACCTCCGATAATGGGAACGATAAAACCTATAGTTTTTTGCGGTTCGGGTGATGTTTGTCTGCTGGAAGTCAAATGGGGCAAAGGAACTTTGATACTTTCTGAGATGGACATATTGAACCAAGTCAAGGAAGAACCAGTTGCGCTACAGCTTCTTTTGAATAGCGTAAAGTATTTGAAAGCTTTGGAAGAGCAAAATTACATCCGTGTTGGATTAATGGTTCGTCCAAGCAGTGCTCTTGCGAGAATGTTGTCTGCTCTTGGTATAAACGCCCAACAGATAAAAGAAAGGGATTTAGCGAACTACGATGTGGTCATCGCTGATGGGAGAAATCTTCCATCCTCGGAATTCCTTAAGGAATTTTTTGAAAAGGGAGGGACCCTCTTCCTATTGAGTCCCGTGCCCGATAATGAGAAGACTTTGAATCAGCTTCTTCCTTCGCCTATAAAAATCATTCAATATAGGGACGATGTTCAACTTGTCCGTTATGGAAAGGAACAGCTAACCGAAGGGCTCTACCTTGACTGGTTGTTCTGGTTAGAAAGGGATAGACCAAGAAGCATAGTGAATCATTATTTTGAAGGTCCTTTAAAATCGCTTCTTACCACGCCTATAACCGACTGGCGGAAATGGTGCTGGCAAGGAGAAAATGTGAAGACGGCGGCGATTTTGAAGGCTGAATTGGAGAGAAGCACTCAGCCTCCCAAGTGCGTGCTTGGAGAAATAGATGTTTCTAAAGGAAAATTGATATTATGTGGTATGAACATCCTCCCCGATTACCCTAAATCGCTCACCATCCTCTCTGTCCTATTCTCCAATCTGGGAATAGAGATGAAACCTGAAGGAATGCCCGAGCTGTATATTGATGAAAACGGATATATTATGAACTGGCTCGTTCTGGGTCCATTTGAAGGCAAAGACAATGAGGAAATGATGAAAGAGAAGTTCATAGAGGAAGAAACCGTTGTTCCTCAGAGAATGACTGTCTCGGGGGGAAAGACCTGGCTGAGAGTCACTGGCTCACCCCTAAACTTCAAAACGCTCTGGGACAAATCATATGCCACTGCTTATGCGGCCTTTTATATATACTCTCCTAAATCAAGGGATGCCTATTTGCTTATAGGAAGCGACGACTCTATTGTCATATGGCTTGACGGGAAAGAAATTTGGCGAAATCCGGCAGTCCGTCCACTTATCCCTGATTCGGATAGAGTTCCCATCAGGCTGACGGAAGGCTGGCATAGACTATTATTCAAGGTTACGCAATTGACCGGAGACTGGGGCTTATGCGTTAAAATAGTGGATAGCGAGGGAAACCTCCTGGAAGATATTCGCTATTCCCTCCTTCCTCCAGAAGGTGGGCTGAGACCGTTAAGACCATTGGGTTGGCTTGCTGAAGCACAACCAAAAGGGGGAGAAGAACTTGCCTTTGATAGGGATATCAACACCCGCTGGTCCTCAAACAAACCAATGGAGCCGGGAATGTATTATTTGCTTGATTTAGGGCAAGAAGAGGAGATAAGCCAACTAATTTTGGATTCTTCACCCTCCCCAGGCGATTATCCTCGGGGTGTCAAATTAGAGGTTTCACTTGATAAGACCAATTGGCAGGTAGTGAAGGAGCTAAGTGCGGAGGAAGTGGAAAAGAACCAGTATAAGGGAATCCTGGGAATTAGCTTTGATAAGGTAAGAGCAAGATATATAAGGATAACCCAGCTCGGCTCTAATCCTTTCCTCTTCTGGTCCATTCACGAAATTTACATCTACTGAAGAACCTCCGGCGACAAGGGATTGAATGGATTGCAGGGAATAAGAGCAATAGCGAGCCGAATATAAAAGCTCAACACCCTATTTACATCAAATACGGCAAAATCTTGTGAAAAACAAATACCGAGAGCCAAAGCTGATTGCGAAGCCACATTCCTGATCAAGGCCAGGGGAAGAAGGGAACGGGATTATTAGTCACGCAGGCATATAGGGTAAAGAGAACAGCCATAGTGAATTCTCCAAATATCATACCCAAGAAGAAGAACCTCGCCCTTCTATAGAGTCTCATACCACCGGCGCTGAGGATTACCGTTTTCAAAATCCAAGCTATGAGTATTGGAAACCAGAAGACGATTATTCCCCAGGAAGTAGACATCGCATAGCCGAGGGGATGGAATGGCCACCACCAGAACCTCATACGCATTATAGTCAGAAATATGGTAAAAACAGCCCCTATAATAAAGGCAGGTAAATAGCGAAGATTAAGAGGAGCTGACCCCTCTACAAAAGGCTTATTCTCTCGGAAAAATTGGATGTTGTTACCTTGAAATGGGTAACTATAAAGGGTGATTGCCCCTTTCCTATAGACTATTAGCAAATGGAAGATTCCACCGATAATCATTGAAGAAAGGACAGCAACAAGGAATATCCACGCCAGCGCACGCCTTCGTAATTTCGCTCCGTCAGCTATCTTGAAGCCATCGAGAAAACCGGTTAAGAGAATTCCTCTCAAATCTCTTGTGAAGAGAGCGTCAAAGAAGGCGAGGACGGTAAGGTTCTTTGCTCCCAGGGTGCTCGCTGGGCTGAAGAGAGAGTAGACATCAAGGGGAGTGAAACAGCCTTCCGTCATTATCAAGCCTCCCTCAGCTGTG
>JACIXQ010000034.1 GCA_014360465.1 bacterium | reverse complement strand
CTGAATACCCGGCGTTTTTCCTCCTTAAAGCTAAATGCCCTATTATTGCAGAGCTTACAGGTGTAAGGACAGGGGACATAGTTTTCAAAGCTAACCCTCGTAGATGGAAAAGATGAAACTATTAATATTTGATATGGATGGTGTAATTTACAGGGGCAATTCCCCTTTGCCGGGAGCTAAAGAGACGCTGGAAGCCTTGCGTCGGCAAGGGAAGTTCATTGCTTTCCTCACCAACAATTCCACTATGACCCGTTTTCAATATCGGAGAAAATTGGCTCATATGGGGATAAAGGCGAGTGTCAAGGAAATCTTCACCTCTGCTTGGGGAACTGCTCTTTTCCTGAAGGAGAAAAATCTGAAACGTGCTTTCGTAATCGGGGAAGAAGGTTTGAAAAAGGAGCTCCGCTGGGCTGGAATAGAGGTAGTTTCCCTACCCGATATAGATGTGGATTGTGTAGTGGTCGGCTTGGACCGCAAATTCACCTATAAGAAGCTTTGCTATGCTTTCAAAGCCGTGAGGAAAGGAGCTCAGTTCATTGCCACCAATAAGGATTGGACATTCCCTCTTGAAAATGAAATCGTGCCGGGAGGAGGAGCTATAGTATCGGCTCTTCAATTTGCCCTTAATCAGGAACCTATACTCATCGGCAAACCTTCTCTATTCCTTCTTGAATTAGTTATAAAGCATTTCAAAGTATCAAAAGGGGAGACGGTTATCGTGGGTGATAGATTGGACACAGATATAGAAATGGGGTTGCGTGCTGGCATCAAAACAGTCCTCGTATTGACAGGTGTAACAACGGAAGAGGAATTGAGCAATTCCACTTTCAAACCAGATGCAATTGTGAAAAATATCGGGGAATTGTTGCAAATAGAATGGCTGAAATGAAAAGAGTTCTCACAATTGGGGGGTCAGACCCAACAGGAGGAGCAGGAATCCAACTTGATTTAAAGGTATTTCAAACTTTAGGAGTGTGGGGATTATCCTGTATTACAAATGTAACTGTGCAAACGAGCTATGGTGTCCAGAAGATAACCAAAATCCCACCTCATATCGTGGCAAGACAGATAGACGCTGCTACCCTTGATATAGGTGTGGATTCCTGTAAGATAGGTATGCTCTTTGCTCCCAGGACGGTTAGCGTAGTTGCGGAAAGGATTAGGAGAAGGCATATTGAAAATGTCGTCCTTGATCCCATCATTTGGGCAAAGGATGGTCGCACACTTCTTACGCCAAAAGCTTTCAGAAGGCTTAAACAGGAACTTTTACCCCTTGCCTATATCGTTACTCCTAACATTCCCGAGGCAGAGAAACTTTGTGGTTTTTCTATTCAGTCACTTTCCGATATGGAGGAATCAGCCCGAATAATTCATGAAATGGGGGCAAGGCTTGTCCTTATAAAAGGTGGGCATTTATCTTCAGAGCCTGTGGATGTGTTTTATGATGGGGAAAAATTTCACAGATTTCCCAGCCCTCGGGTGAAAAAAATAGTGCATGGGACTGGATGTATATTATCATCTGCAATAGCCAGTTTTCTGGCTCTTGGTAAATCTCCTCTTGAAAGTGTTGCATCAGCTATAGAGTTCACCCGTTCGGCTATTGAGAAAGCAATACCGATGGGTAAAGGTCCTTATCATTTTGCCATCTTTTAGGATAAAAAGGGTGAAAGTAATGTGTCTTGTGAGGAGATGGATTTGCGATTTAAAGCCTATTTCAAAGTGATATCCCTGGCTGCGGTTAGCACCCACACCCGTTTTGCCTTTGCTCGCTTAAGTGCCTCGGCGCAAGCTGATGCTGTGGCTCCAGTGGTCATAACATCATCAACTATGAGGATTTTTTTATCTCTTATTTCTTCCTTAGAGATAACTTCTATCGCCCCTCTGACATTTCGGAACCTCTCCATTCGTCCTAATCCAACTTGCCTCACAACTTCCTTTTTCCATCTTAGAATAGAGTGGTGGAAAGGGAGGGAAAGGAGGTGGGAAACTCCAGCGCCCAATAAAACTGAACTGCTGAAAACCCTTTCACTTAAGCTATTTCTATGCGGTGGCACAGCTAAAACGAGGTCAATTTGCCAATAAGAGGGAAGCGCTTTTACCATCAATTGCCAGATTTTCTCTCCTATATCTGCCCTCCCCCTGAATTTCAATGCGAGTATCAGCTCCCTGAGGATACCCTCATACAAACCTCCTGCACGGGCACCATCGAAGCTTAGGTTCAAATCCCGGCAATAATAGCAAATTGGTCCTTCTTGAGGTGCTCCACAAAGCTGGCAGGGATTATTGATCGGCTTTATTTCTTTTAGACAATTATCGCATACTAACTCCCCTCTCAAACCACAACCAAGACAAAAATCGGGAAATATCAGCTCTGTTATTCCTTTAGTGGCTTCTTTGGCGAATGTGAGTAATAGCTTAGCAACATTCCTTAGCATTGTAATCTTAATTGGAAATATTTTTGAAAATTTGCCGAAGTACCAGAAAATAAAAATAGGGAATCCTTGCCACCTTTTCAATCTTTGAAGGTTGGCATATCAACCTATATAGCCACTCCAGTCCGATTCTTCGCATAAAATGAGGAGCTCTTTTTACCTTACCAGCAAGGACATCAAGGGTTCCTCCTACACCAATTGCTACCTTCACATTTAATTTTTCCCTATTTCTCCAGATAAACTTCTCCTGTTTGGGAATTCCCATACCCACAATTAGAATATCTGCATCGCTATTTTTAATTTTTTCGATTACCTTTCCCTCCTCGTTTTCTCCGAAATATCCATTATGGCATCCTACTATCTGAAGACTGGGAAAATTTTTCAAAACATTTTCTTTCGCTTTTTCAGCAATCCCCTCAGCACCACCTAAAAAAAATAGTTTCCAACCATGTTTTTCTGCTATCGGGAATAACTTAACAACGATGTCTGCGCCCGCTACTCTTTCCTTGACGGGGAGACCCAATAGTCGTGCCCCTAAGACGACGCCCATCCCGTCAGGGGTAACGATGTCGGCACCACGAACGATTGAGGAAAATTCCTTGTCCTTTGAAGCAACCACAAACGAATATGTATCACAGGTAACTATATAGTGGAATCCACCTTCAGCGATGAATTCACATATTTTCCTGAGGACTTCTTTTTCTTTTAAGAGGGATAACTTGCAATTAAGAAATGGATACTCTATGTTCCCTCTGCCCACGATGCGAGATATCTTTTTTGCTCTGGGGTCAATTCGTCTATCGTAATGCCCATAGAGCTGAGTTTAAGGCGTGCGATGGTTTCCTCTACCTCAACTGGTACCAGATAGACATCCGGTTTTAAATCAGCGCTGTGTTTAGCGAGATATTCCACACATAGAGCCTGGGTGGCGAAGGACATATCCATTACACTTGAGGGGTGTCCTTCTGCAGCAGCAAGATTCACCAACC
The DNA here is from genome assembly GCA_014360465.1 of bacterium. Classification (GTDB taxonomy): domain Bacteria; phylum Armatimonadota; class JACIXR01; order JACIXR01; family JACIXR01; genus JACIXR01. The sequence continues at coordinate 21,106 of JACIXQ010000034.1, read as the reverse complement.
TTCCTTCTGCCAGAAGGTATATTTTCCTTCCATCGGGGAGAAGATATTCATCAACCATTGGGCGGATTCTTCTTTTGGACAGACTGAGTTTTTCCAGGGCGGGGATATCTATCTCAACATCGAAGTGTCCCGAATTAGCCAATATGGCGCCATCTTTCATAACTTTGAAATGTTCTTCCCGCAAAACGCTTTTGTCGCCAGTGACTGTAACGAAAATATCACCTACCTTTGCCGCTTCTAAAGAATTCAAAACCTGATAACCATCCATTACTGCTTCCAGAGCTTTGAATGGGTCTACCTCACAGATAATCACTTGAGCCCCCATTCCTCTTGCCCGCATAGCTACTCCCCTACCGCACCATCCATAGCCAAAGATGACGAACTTCTTTCCGGCTATAAGGATATTGGTGGCTCTGAGTATTCCATCTATAGTGGATTGACCGGTGCCATATCGGTTATCAAATAAATACTTTGACCTCGCATCGTTCACAGCTATAATCGGATATTTCAAAACACCATCTTTTGCCATACTTCTCAATCTTATAACACCTGTAGTGGTTTCCTCGGTGCCACCTTTCGTCTCTCCCAACAAGTCGGTCCTTTTCGTGTGGAGAGTAGTAACGAGGTCCGCCCCATCGTCAATAGTAAATAAAGGTCTTTCCTGGAGGACGGAAAGTATATGGCTGTAATAGGTATCTCTGTCTTCTCCCTTAATAGCGAATACGGATATGCCGTAAAACTTCACCAGGGCAGCCGCTACCTCATCTTGTGTGCTGAGTGGATTGGAGGCACAAAGAAAAACCTGCGCTCCGCCTTTTTGTAGTGTGAGAGCGAGGTTCGCCGTCTCGGATGTAATATGCAAGCAACCCCCTATCTTCACTCCCTTTAATGGTTTTTCTTTCTCAAACCTTTCGCCTATCAGCTTGAGGACAGGCATTTCTCGCCCTGCCCATTCTATTTTTTTTAAGCCTTCATCGGCTAATTCAATGTTCTTTATATGATACTTAACCATTATCAAACCTCCTTATTTGCGAATTGGACTGACAATAATGCCATCAAATATCGCTGCATTAGAATAAACCTCGCAACCCTCGCCAACAATACAGGCTTCTAACATCGTATTTTTGTCTATCCTTGCACCCTTCCATAGGATGCTTTGTTTTACGATCGCACCTTCCTCAATGACACACCCGTCTCCCAGAACAGTACCTTCAAGTATTTTCGCTCCCTTTTTTATAACGCAACCATTGCCAATAACAACAGGATATTCAACAAAGGCAGAGTCCTCTATTTCCACATTTTCCCCCATCCAGAAAAAGGGCTTTACCTCTTTATAAGGTATCCGGAAGCTAACTTTTTTATAAAGAACATCCTTGTGAGCTTCCTTATAATGTTTTATGTTTCCCACATCTTTCCAATAACCCAGTGCTAAGTAGCCATAAAAAGGAACTTTTTTGTCTATTAAAAGGGGAAAGAGGTCTTTACCAAAATCGAAGAATTCGTTCTTGGGGATAAGTTGCAAGATTTCTGGTTCTATTATATAAATGCCAGTATTAACTGTGTTGGAGGGGATTCGTTCACCCCTGGGCTTCTCAAGGAAAGCTATCACTCTTCCTCTTTCGTTTGTTAGAACAACCCCGTACTCGCTTGGGTCATCGACAAGAGAGAGAGCAATGGTTACCATTGCCTTTTTCTCTTGGTGGTAAGCGAGTAGGCGCCGCAAATCTATATCGCAGAGGTCATCAGCGCCAACCACGAGAAAGGTTCCATCAAAAAAATCCTCAACCTTTTTCACTCCACCTGCGGTGCCAAGGGGAATTTTCTCAAAAGAATACTGGAGAGAAACTCCCCATTTCTCTCCATCACCCAGCCAATCCTTTATTTTCTCTCCGAGGTAGTGGAGATTTATCATAATATTTCTGAAACCATATTCTCGCAGGGATTCTATGATATGCTCTATGACGGGTTTATTGGCAATGGGAACAAGCGGTTTGGGGAGATTTCGGGTCAAAGGGTCGAGGCGCGAACCCACCCCGGCGGCCAATATCATAGCCTTCATTATCCTCTATACCTCCTTTCTTCCGTAGAATCTTCTTATCGCATTGGCTATCCTGATAATCTGTTCCTCTTTCAATCCAGGATAAATCGGGAGAGAGATTACCTCCCTTGCAGCTTTTTCCGCTTCGGGAAAATCACCCTCTTTATATCCGAGGTAGGAGAAAGCAGGTTGTAGATGAAGGGGATGTGGATAGTAAACCATAGTTTGGATGCCTTCGTTTAGGAGGTAGTTCCTCAACTCGTCTCTATTCTTCGCTCTCAAAGTAAATTGATGATAAACATGATAATTCTCCGGTTTTTCGTATGGGAGCTGGATTTCCTCAACATCTTTTAACAGTTCTTTATAGATTTGCCCATTTTTCCTTCTCTCTTCGGTCCATTTCTTTAGGTATGGTAGTTTGACGAGAAGGATAGCTGCTTGGAGTTCATCCAACCGGCTATTAGTTCCAAGAAATTGGAAAGTGTAATCCCTACCACCATGGCATCGCATCAACTTTAATCTCCGGCAAAGGTCTTCATCGGATGTCAATATCATCCCACCGTCACCTATTGCTCCAAGATTCTTTGTGGGATAGAAACTGAGACATCCAACTTCACCGAAGGAGCAAACCGGTTTGTTCTTATGGCGAGCGAGAATAGCCTGAGCTGAATCCTCAATAATATATAAAGAATTTGCCTTTGCTATCTCGGTTATAGTGGTCATATCACTGGCTTGACCGAACAGATGCACGGGCATAATTGCCTTTGTGCGTTTGCTTATTTTCTTTTCTATCTCTGCCGGAGAAATATTGAATGTGAGAGGGTCTATATCGGCGAATACTGGGCGTGCTCCTACAATCACGATGCTTTCCGCTGAGGCTACGAAGGAGAAGGGAGAAGTTATGACCTCGTCGCCACGCCCTATGTGCAATGCGTGCAAAGAAAGGATAAGAGCATCTGTGCCTGAATTTACCCCAATGCCAAATTTTACCCCACATAAACTTGCAATTTCCTTTTCAATCTCCTCAACTTTTTCGCCTAATACATACCTACCCGACGATATTACTTCCTCAATAGCATCTAAAATTTCAGGCATCAATAGTTTTTGCTGGTAAGCAAGGTCGTTTATCGGGATGGTCTCTTTTTTCATATGAAATTATTATAATTTAAATTCCTCTAAATGGTCAAATTGTTTATAATGATTTAGGAAAAAATGAAACTGACCAATGTTTCGGTTATCTCGACCGTCCTTAACGAAGGGACGAAGATCAAGGAATTACTTGAGGGATTGGCTTCCCAAACCCTGTTGCCCGGGGAAATCATTATAGTTGACGCAGGCTCTGAAGATGAAACGGTACCTACCCTCCAGGAATATTCTTCTCTACTTCCTTTAAAGGTGATAATTTGTAAAAAAGCGACAAGGGGAAAAGGTAGAAACATCGCAATTAAAGAAGCGAAAGGGGAAATAATTGCATCAATAGATGGTGGTTGCATACCCTATTCCGACTGGTTGGAGAAATTGGTTTCGCCCTTTTACCAAGATCCCACGATAGATGTTGTGTCTGGCTTCTATGAGCCTATTATATCATCTCCGATGCAGGAAGCCCTCGCTTGTTTAACTGTTCCCCAGCTTAGGGATATAAACCCTGACGATTTCTTGCCTTCATCTCGGAGTATCGCCTTCAGAAAAAGAATATGGGAGAAAGTTGGAGGATATCCGGAGTGGATGAAAAGCGCCGAAGATACCCTATTTGACCTTAAATTAAAGCAAGCTGGAGCTAAGTTCTTCTTTCAACCCAATGCAAAAGTTAAGTGGCGGATTCGTAATTCTCTTAGAGGGGTTTTTCGCCAATTCTATGAATATTCATTTTGGGATGCCCAGGCAGGCGTTTTCTTCCCCCACTATCACAAAATATGGCTTTACATAGATGGAGTCGCACTGCTAATTCTTTCACTATTTTTTCCTTGGCTTTTACTCTTCCTTCTGGCAGGATTTCTCCTATATATTTCCCGCTATTTTAAAAAAGCAAGAAAAAGACAAATATCCCTTTCTGCATATCTTTGGCTTTTGCCTGTTCTTCTTGCTTACGACCTCGGCAATGTGAGTGGATTTGTTATGGGAAAATTTTTTAGAATTTTTAAAATATCAAAAGGAGGTGAAATAATAGTATGTTAAAAGTTGGAATCATTGGCGCTGGCACGATGGGGAAGATGCACATCCAAGCATGGGCGGATACTGGAAGAGTTGAGATAGCGGGCGTTTACGATGTTAACAGAAGCTATGCGGAAATGCTCGCTTCACGCTATTCCGCCCCTGCTCTGGATTTTCCCCAATTGCTTCAAAAAGCAGACATTATTGATGTCTGCACTCCCACTCCCACGCATCATCAGTATGTGATTGAAGCAGCAAGGGCAGGGAAGCACATTTTCTGTGAGAAGCCACTTGCTCGGACGCTTGAACAGGGCGAGGAGATGTTGAGAGAGGTTGAAAAAGCTGGGGTTAAATTTATGGTTGGACAGGTTTTGAGATGGTTTCCCGAATATAGAAAGGCGAAGCAACTGATTGAGGAGGGAGCGATTGGCAGACCTATTAGTGCCAGGACGATAAGAGGTGGAGCATTTCCAAGAGGGATTGCTGATTGGTATGCCGACTATGAAAAGAGCGGTGGAGTTATCTTGGACCTCATAATCCATGACTTTGACTTCCTGCGTTGGTGCTTTGGCGAAGTTGAAAGGGTGTTCGCTCACTCCCTCACTTATCGGAATCTCAAACATTTTGATTACACCTTGGTGACCCTTCGTTTTCGCTCAGGTGTTATAGGGCATATTGAGGGTATATTTGCCTACCCACCGGGTTCACCGTTCCGCACCGGCTATGAGATTGCAGGTGATAAGGGTATGCTCCTTTTTGATAACCAAGCAACAATGCCATTGAAGGTTCTTACGAAGCCTAAGGAAGGAACTGCTGGCGTAGCGGTTCCAGAGAGCCCTCTCGCGGAAAATCCCTACTATTTGGAGATAGAACATTTCCTTACCTGCGTAGAGGAGGATAAGGAACCCGAAGTAAAACCCGAGGATGGATTCCAGGCAATAAAAATCGCTCTTTCTGCGCTGGAATCGGTGAGAGTTGGAAAGCCTGTTTATCTGTAGGAGGTGATAAGTAATGAAGATTGGGATATTATCCTTTGCGAATGCTAATGCCTGGAAATATGCAAGAAGTGCCAAAGCATTGGGAATTGAACTGCTTGGTATTACAGACGAAAATGAGGAGAGGGGGAGAAAAGCGAGTGAAGAACTGGGGGTTTCCTTCATCCCTACAAAAGAAGAATTTCTTTCCTTACCAATAGATGCAGTGATTATCTGCTCGGAGAATGTTAAACATAAGGACGATGTGCTCCTATGTGCCCAGGCTAAAAAGCATATCCTTTGCGAGATGCCACTTGCAATTTCTCTTCAAGACGCCCAGATAATGCTTCAGCATTGTGAGGAAAATTCTGTTTTCCTTATCCCCGCTTTACCATATCGTTATTCGCCACCTCTTCAAAGGACAAAGGAAATCTTAAAAGAAGGGCAAATAGGAGAGGTGGTTGCAATGAAAGCCACTTGCCGAAGCAAATTGCCGCATGGCTGGCAAGCGACAAGGAGATTGGCAGGTGGGGGTGCTATCATCCAGAACGCTCCTCTTATGATTGATATTATGAGATGGTTGATAGAGGACGATGTCGCTGAGGTTTATGCCGAGATCGCCAGAAGTCCACATTTAAACATAGATGTTGAGGATGTAGCTACGCTATCTTTTCGCTTTAAAGGAGGTGTCTTCGCAACACTTGATCCATCTTGGTGTTTACCTGACTCTTATCCTTTCCCCTTTGACGCCACAATAGATATAGTTGGTAGAGAAGGAGCGCTCATTGTCAATCTCTTCGCTCAGTTGCTCTCACATATTGATGAGAACACGAAGAGCTTCAACTGGCGTTATTGGGGTTCAGACATCTATCTACTTATGTTGAAGGATTTCTCTGAAAACATATCCGAAGGGGAAGCGGCATTGAAAGCCTCGGATGCATTGAAGGCTTTACAAGTTGCCTGGGCTGGGCTTCTATCGGGGGAGAAACAAGAGCCCGTCACTCTGTGAAAGAAAAAGGGGGAGACCAGATGGTCTCCCCCTTTTTCTTCTGTTTGAAGTTAGCGTTAGCTACATCTCGTAGTCGGAATAGCCTCCGGAGGGAACTTTCTCTTTCTCCTTTTCGGGTATCTCGGTTACAAGCGTTTCGGTGGTTAGGAGTAGACCGGCGATGCTTGCTGCGTTCTCAAGGGCGGAGCGAACGACCTTCACCGGGTCTATAATTCCGGCTTCAATCATATCCCTATAAGTTTCCGTAACGGCATCAAAGCCCCAAGTGGTCTTACCCTCCTTGTGAAGAGCCTTGACATGCTCCAGAACAACGGAGCCTTCGTATCCGGCGTTGGAAGCTATCTGGCGGATTGGCTCTTCAAGAGCGCGTTTGACGATGCTGATGCCGACTTTTTCATCGCCTTCAGCTTCTATTTCATCAAGCAGTGGAGCGATAGCCAACAAGGTGGTGCCACCGCCGGCAACTATACCTTCCTCAACAGCTGCTCTTGTAGCATTGAGCGCATCCTCGTAGCGATGCTTCTTCTCTTTGAGTTCGGTTTCAGTCGCTGCGCCGACCTTTATCTGAGCGACACCGCCAGCCAATTTAGCCAACCTCTCCTGCAGCTTCTCCCTATCATAGGAGGATTCGGTCCTCTCCAACTCAGCCTTTATCTGCTCAATGCGTCCCATAACTGCTTCCTTGGAGCCACCGCCCTCTATGATGGTTGTTTCCTCTTTTCCGACGACTACCTTCTTGGCAGTACCGAGCATATCCAGCGTCACATTCTCCAACTTCATACCAAGCTCTTCAGAGAGGAAGGTGCCTCCCGTGAGGATGGCGATATCCTGCATCATAGCCTTCCTTCTCTCACCGAATCCCGGTGCTTTTACTGCCACTGAGAGTAAGACGCCGCGTAATTTGTTAACAACCAGAGTAGCCAGTGCGTCACCTTCGACATCCTCTGCGATGATGAGAAGCGGCCTCCTCGCCGACGCTACCTTCTCCAGTAAGGGGATGAGGTCGGTAGCTGAAGAGAGTTTCTTCTCGTGGATTAGAATGTATGGGTCTTCAAGAACAGCCTCCATCCTCTCCGGATCGGTCACCATATAAGGGGAAATGTAACCTTTGTCAAACTGCATACCCTCAACGACTTCAACGGTGGTCTCCAAGCCCTTGGACTCCTCAATCGTGATAACGCCGTCCTTTCCAACCTTTTCCATTGCGTCGGCTATGGTGTTACCAATTTCCCTATCGTTTCCAGCGATGCTCGCTACATTTGCGATGTCTTCCTTCTTGTCTATCTTTATTGCTCTCTTCTTGAGCTCCTCAACGACTTTATCCACTGCCTTATCTATTCCACGCTTAAGTGCGACGGGATTAGCTCCAGCTGCTACATTCTTCAATCCTTCGGAGACCATTATCTGGGCGAGAAGGGTAGCAGTGGTGGTTCCATCACCGGCGATGTCGTTGGTTTTGGAGGCAACTTCACGGCACAGCTGGGCTCCCATATTTTCAAAGGGGTCCTTAAGCTCTATCTCCTTCGCTACCGTAACCCCGTCACGGGTTATGGTAGGAGAACCCCATTTCTTCTCCAAGACAACAGTTCTTCCCCTCGGTCCGAGGGTTACCTTGACAGCATCAGCTACAGCATCTACTCCTCTTTGTAATGCACGCCTTGCGGCTTCACTGTAAAGCAATTGCTTGGCTGCCATATCACAACACCTCCTTATTCTTTAATTGCATAGATTGAGTCCTCATCAAGGATAATATACTCTTCCCCATCTATCTCTACCTCTGTCCCACCATACTTTGAAAAGACCACTCTATCGCCCACTTTCACAGAGAGTGGAACTCTCTGTCCATTCTCTAAGAGTTTCCCCTCTCCCACAGCAACAACTACACCTTCTTGTGACTTCTTTTTGGCAGTATCTGGGAGGATTATGCCTCCCTTGGTCTTTTCCTCCTCAGGGTCGGGTTTTACCAGTACCTTCGCTCCAAGGGGTTTTAATGCCATACCACATACCTCCTTTCTAATATTTTTTTAAAATTTCCACTTAATATAAAATAACACTTATATATAGCATCGTCAAATTAAGGTGCCAAGACCTTTGTAAAAATTTGATGATAGTGTTCAAGGAAAAATTTGTATTTTAAAGGGCTTAATCCTGATATAATCTGCTTAATATACTGGCGAAAAAGCCAGCAAACAGCGAACTACTCAATGCCTTTATAATTAGTGAATAAGTCAGAAATTTTGAAATGGAGTGAGGGGAACTGAGGAGGAAGATAGCATCGGTAAGCAAACTTACCCAAAAGACAGAAAAAGCTACTGCCAGGGGATTATCCTTAACGATTAACCCTCTCAATATTCCACCGCCCCAGCCTGCAAGTGAGCGGGTGAAAAGGAAAGTGCCTATCATATAACCGGAAAAGGAAGCTTGCAGTAGTCCTATTAGGAAACCGTAAACCAATCCTTTGATGGGACCGCACCATAAGCCAAGGACAAATAGGATGGGAACGGCAAAGTCTATAAGACCGTAGTGAAAAGGCAAATAAATGGATTGTTGAGCTAATAGGATGAACAAAACAAAAAGAAAAAGGAGAAATTTTTTCATTTAACGACCAGCACTTCTTCTATTTTGTTAAAATCCACGAATGGTTCCACTTCTGCCCAGGCTGAAATAGTTGCTTTTTCTTTGTGGATTCTCTTTACGCTACCTATGGGTATACCTTTGGGATAAATCCCTCCCATACCGGAAGTTATAACTGTGTCTCCTCTTTCCAATTTTGCATCGGAAGGCAGGAAAGAAAGGATAAGGATATTATCTCCTCTACCTTGAATGACGCCCATCTCCCTTGTGGATTGCACCATTGCACCTACACCGCTTTTAGGATGAGTTATCGCCATTACAGTAGCAAAGTGTGCTTCACTTTTTATGACCTGACCCACCAAACCGAGAGGCGTGAACACAGCCTTTCCAGGATGAATGCCTTCTTTTAGCCCTTTGTTAATGACGAATGTATGGGAGCCGGGCATCCTCGCAACTACTTCAGCGGTGATTGTGGTATAGGGAAGGCTTTTTTTAAGGTCTAACAGCTCCCTGAGACGTTGTGATTCAAGCGCGGATTCTTCAAGCTGGGAGATTTGATATCTGTATTCCTCAATTGCTTTTCTAAGAATTTTGTTTTCTACCCTAAGCCTTGAGTTGAGCCGAAAATAGGAGATAATTCTTCGTGGGAGGGAAAATAGGGAATTGGTTGCTTTTTGAAAAGGCAGGATGATATAAATGATTGCTCTGCTCAATGGGTTCAAACGAGGGTTGGGAAGGCGTCCACCGATATTCCCTAACAATAAGCCAAGAAGAAAAAATATTAGAATGACAATTGTTACTCTTTTCAAGGTGGAATATTAGGAGAATGAGGACCGTCCGATAAGGACATTTTTTAGTGCCGAGGAAAGCGACAGCTCCTCAAGAAACTTTCCAGTTCCCATAACTACGGATATTAGAGGATCTTCGTCCACGATAACAGGTATTCCAGTTTCCTTGGCAATCAGAGCGTCTATCTTTCTCAAAAGGGCACCTCCACCCGTGACGACAATACCTCGTTCCATAATATCAGCTGAGAGTTCTGGCGGTGTAGCCTCTAATGCGAGCTTTATAGCCTCAACTATAGCGTTAAGTGGTTCTGCTATTGCTTCCCTGATTTCCTCCGAACGAACGATAACCGACCTTGGCAATCCTGTTAACAGGTCTCTTCCCTTGACCTCCATCTGCAATTCTTCCTCAAGTGGGAAGGCTGAACCTATATTTATTTTTATCTGCTCAGCCGTGCTTTCGCCGATGAGGAGGTTGTGAACCCTTCTGATGTAGGAGGCAATCGCTTCATCTATTTCGTCACCAGCTATTCTGATAGAACGGCAGGTAACGATTCCCCCTAAAGATATAACGGCGATTTCCGTCGTTCCCCCGCCGATATCAACTATCATAGAGCCACGAGGTTCGGTCACAGGCAAGCCACAGCCAATTGCTGCTGCCATAGGTTCTTCTATCAGCTGAGGATCTCTTGCTCCCGCCCTTATTGCCGCATCCAGAACCGCCCTTTTTTCCACTTCCGTCACTCCATAAGGGATCCCTATTATGACCTGGGGATGAACCAGTGTGCGTCTTTTATGAATTTTTGTAATGAAATAGGAAAGCATTTTCTCGGTTATATCAAAATCCGCTATTACCCCATCTTTTAATGGACGGACAGCCACTATATTGGCTGGCGTTCTCCCAATCATCCTTTTAGCTTCCTCCCCGACCGCCAGGACTTTCCCCGAAGTTTTATCTATAGCTACAACAGATGGCTCTCGCAGAAGAATGCCTCTTCCCTTGACATAGACAAGGGAGTTAGCTGTGCCGAGGTCTATACCCATATCTTTAGAGAACCTGCTCGCCAAGCGTGAGAAAAAGAACATACGATTATTTCCTCCTTGTCTTCGCTAAAGTATCAAAGTTATTTTTCTCTTTACATAATTTTATTTCTTTTCTTGCTAAAAGTCTATATTTTGTTATGTTTTTCCACTTTACTTGCCCTTTGACTTTATCGCGAGGTCGCAAATATGTTTCAAATATATCAAATAAAGGTGAGAAGTTTAAACTTTATAACCTTCTTTTTATCTACTGGGGTGTGGAGGATAATTCAGGATGGGAGAATAACTCATCCTGTCCGCTGAGATGTAAGCAATTAGGTATTTGAGGAGAGATAAGCCAGGATACTTTCCCTTTATATTGATGAAACCATTGACTACCAAGTGATATATAGGTAAGATAGGGCATAGAAAAGGCTGGTAGAGGGAGGTGAGAACTTTGTTGAGGAGAAAAAGAAATGAAGGTTTTACATTGATAGAGCTGCTGGTGGTGATAGCGATTATCGCCATTTTAGCAGCAATCCTATTCTCTGCGTTCTTGTAAACCTGCCGGATACAAGCAGTCAGGAGGATTGTTTCCGACGGAACAACTACAACCATATATGAAGAATTGGGATGTTTGGAGATGTCCCAGCGCTGGAGCAGGACAGGGGATGGCTTACAGTTTGTGCTATCCGGGAGCTCAGGGAAGACCAGAAAACAACAAGATAGTTCTCTGGGCTTCAATGCTTATCTCCTTACGACGATGTGGGGTTGCAATTCCGGTCAACACGCAATCAAATTGTCACAATTGAAGGAACCTTCCCTTGACCCAGTGATAGCGGATTGCAATATGGTCCTGTGGCATAATTTTGCCACCTGTGGCTTTGAAACGGGAAGGACAGTAGGAGTTGCTCGTCAGGTTGCTTTCGCCAATTATCCGGATTGCTGGAACGGGGGAGGTTGCATAACGAGTAAATACAATCTTTGCGACCCAAACCAGCTAAGGGAAGCACTTGATAAATTTACCCGCCATACAGGAGGGTCGGTTCTCATATTCGCTGATGGACACGCAAAATGGCTTAAAGCTGACCAGATCAAGGATAAAGCTGGAGGTGGTCCGATCAATCTCTGTCCACCTCACTATTGATTCTAAAAAGGAGGATTTTATATGCGCCATTTATTTGTCTGTATCCTTTCTCTCTGTGGAATTCTTTTTGGAGCAGATATATATAGGCTTCCCCTTATGCCACAGCCTCCCAATGTTGATGGCTATGTGGAGGAGAAGGAATGGAGCTATGGAGCAAAATTTGATGGCTTCTCCTATAACGGAAGGTTGGAGCCGAGAAGGGTAATCGGTTACATCGGCGCAACGGTTGACAAAATATATATCGCCATCATTTCGGAACTTCCAAGGGAGGGGAAAATTCTAACAGAGGTGAAAGGTCCTTATGAGAAAATCGTCTTTGATGACTCCATTGAGATATGGATTGACCCAAATCCAGAGGAAGAAAACGGTATAACATATCAGGTGCTTTTCAATTCACTTGGCTATGCCTTCTACCTTGCCCATCCGAGGGGGAATGTTACTACCCAAGAATATTATGGCTGGAAAGGGAACTTCAAAATCGCCAACGGTTTCCATAATGGTTTCTGGCATGCTGAGGTGGAAATACCGATAGAAAGTATAGCTCAAAAAAGGAATGCCAACGAGGGCAAATGGGCAATAAATATCTGTAGGGATTTCAAACAGCCCTGGGCTTGGTCTTCCCTTGGTAATGCGAGCTACAATCCAGTAGGACAAATTCTCTTCATATTCAATAACGATGATTCTCTAATAACCAAATTTTCCCATAATAGTGACCCCATTTTTGGTAATATAAATTGCACGCTGGAAGTGAAGAATCCTACTCCTAACCTCCTACCCATTAAAGCCAGCCTTTCTTTGAGAAAGGATTCTTCACCTGAGGAAATAAAGCAAGAAACTATAGATTTAAAACCAGGTGAAAGCAAGACCCTTGAACTTCTCTCGATGGATGGGAACAATTTTTCACTCTCTGTTCTCGTTTCATCCCAGGATGGTAATACAGTTTATTATTCAAGGACCTACAGTTGGAAACGAGCAGAAAGTTCGGAGAAGTGGACGACCTCGCCAGAAAAGAAGAAGCTCCCTGTGGATTTTCTTTTCTCCTATTATCCTTATCTCAATAGGATGAAGATACTCGCCGATATAACTGCCCTTCCCGATGACGCTAAACTCAACGCATTAATTTTTCAAGTAAAAGAGGATAAGCCGAATGGAAAATTGGTGAAGGAGGTCAAAATCAAGAGTGATGAATTTAGGGAAGGAAAATGCGAGAAGACATTTGAACTTCCTCCACTTGCGGGAAGATATAAGATCGTCGCTAAGGCTGAAGGCGAGAATGTCCCTGGAGAGGTTGTGAAGAAATTTGAAAGAAAAGTTTTCCCCGAATGGGAACATAATAATCTTGGCAAGAGCAGGAGGGTATATCCTCCCTTCATCCCTATCAAGGTCGATGGGAAAAAACTGTTCACCGTAATGAAGGAGTACGAACTCAACGAATGGGGTCTTCTATCTTCTCTGAAAACGGAGGACCAGGAGATGAGAATTAAGAAAGAGCTTCTCTCCGCACCGATGACCTATATCGCTACGATTGAGGGAAAGAATTACCAGCCGAGCAAGATGAAGCTTCACTTTAAAGAGAAGTCTCAAGATAGGGTTATCGCTCAGGCTGATTTTCAACTCGGCGATTTGAATGTTAGTTCTCTTTCCACTCTTGAGTACGATGGAACATTAAGGATAGATTTGACTTTATTGCCCTCCTCAAAGACGGTGGATTCTTTGGTTCTTGAAATTCCTTTAAAAAATGAGCAAGCAGAAATGATGCACGCGATGGCTGACGGGATAAGGGATGTTATTTTGAGCGACTATATCCCCTCGGGGGAGGGAGTCGTTTGGGATGCGAGCAAACTAATGACATCTAACTTTCCTCCCAATTTCTGCACCTATATATTCCTTGGCAATCCAAGGAGGGGAGTTTGCTGGTTCGCTGAAAATGATAGAGGATGGAGTTGGGACCCACAGAAGCCCAACCTTCAGCTGGTAAGGAGGGGGGATACTCTTACCTTACAAGTAAACCTTGTAAATAAGCCAATAAAGATAGATAAACCTCGCACCATTACATTCGGAATATTGGGCGCTCCTGTCAAGCCAAGGCTACCTGGCTGGCGCTATAGATGGTTCAAGGAGAAATTCCACCTCCTCGGCACGGATATAAACTGGTTTGCTCTGGGCGATTGTGGTTCTGTTTATACCGCTGGAAAGGATATGTATTTGTGGAAGATGCTCGCTGAGGGGAACAAGCGCCAGCTCTCCGACCAGGAAATAGAGGAAGTTATCCAGAAGGGTAGGAAGTATTTCGAACCATATGGTAGGACTGATGCTTTCATAGCTCACGCCCGCTATAACCTTCGCTCCCATTATGGGGCAACTATGGTATTTTACTATAATCGTTCCTCATATTCAGCTTGTGAGGAGTTCCAGACATTTATGGATGAGTGGTGTCTTAATGACTACAATCCCTACCGTGGCGAAGACAGCATTTACGAGATTCAGATAGTTCCATCCGAATCCTATATTGATTACGCTCTCTATTGGTTCGGCAAATCCTTTGATATCGCCAACAACAAGGGGGTTTACCATGATAATTATTTCTTCATTCCAAGTTTCAACACGATGATGACGGGAGCCTACGAAAAGGAAGATGGAACGATTATGCCTTCCACTGGTGTTTGGCAATTGAGAGAACTACAGAAGCGCATCTTCGTCTATATGAACGAGCGCGGTATGGAACCAATCGTTATGGTTCATAACACAAGCACTCAAATACTCCCCCTGTATTCCTTTGCAACAGTCCAATATGACTGGGAATGGCATTATTCCGAAGGCGATGTCCAGACGAGATTTCCCCGCAAATACATACTCCTTGTCTCAACTGGAGAGCTTGCTGGCACCTGGCCAGTGCTACTAAGCGACCATGGTCCTCTTGAAAGTGACCCTTGGACGCAAAAGACTTACATAGGGGTGACCCTGGTTCACGACCTCCTTGGACCAGTTGCGGTTTGGGAACCCCAGCTGGGAGCTCTATGGGAGAAATATAGAGAACCGTTCCTTAAATTAGCCGAGAATAAAGATATGGTCGCCTACAGATATTGGGATGAGAAGCCAATGCCAGTCTATGCCGATAACCCTGACCTTCCCGGAATAGTCTATTGCCTACCTGGTAAAGAGGCTCTATACGCTATCACCTCCTATTCCACAAAGGACGAGGAGGCAGTAGTCCATATAAAACCCCAAATCCTCGGTTTTAATAATTACAAAGTGATAGATGTCGACAATGGAGAAGAAATCGCTGTGTCTAACGATACATTCAGGTTCATAATCAAAAAGCACGACCTCAAAGTCTTCAGGATTCTACCAACAGGATGAGCAGGATGAAGCAAATGAGAATGAAAAAGCTCCCTAAACTCCTATTTCTTCTGGCATTCAGGATTTCTTGTTCATATGCAGGGATTTTGCCTGATGGATTAGAGGGACTGGTTATTTATTACAATGACTTTGAGCAAGAAAACGGGAAAGCAAACCTAAATCCATTGGACATACAGGAGAACATAAACCCAAAGTCCATTTCTGATGGATTATTTGGCAGAGGATTTCTTTCAGAAGGAATCCCAATGTTTGGTGGAGGTGGCATAAGCTTACATTCACCCCATCTGTCCCCTCTCAAATCGTTAACGATATCCGTCTGGTGGGCTTTGAAAGAGGACCACAAACCTGGACAAGGGTTCGTTATATTTTCCTTTAACGGGAAGGGGTTCATCTCAAATTTTGTCCGAGGTGGTGATGGGGATACCTGGTGTGGTTTGAGCAAGCCAGCAGCAGTATTTCAGGTCTATTATTTCTCAGGAATACAAAACATAAATGGCATCTACGATTTTGATATAATGAAGACTTTGAATCTAAAAGGAGGTATATGGCACAATCTGATTGCGACATTTTCCTGTGGTAGGGAGATAAAACTATATCAAGATGGAAAAATTGTCGGTAAATGGGTTCTCACCCGTAGTTTCAGGAAAGAGGATGAAATTAATACGCTCTCATTCGCCTCCGGCGAGGAGATGTATATTGACGAAATCCTTATTTTAAAGGGAGTTATGAACGAGGAAGAAGTTTTGAGATATTATAATGCGATTAAAGGTTTAAAAGAGATGATGTTATAATTATAGAAATGTGAAAGAACCTAAGGGCAAGGATTATTATGAAATTCTCGGCGTCCCCAAAAATGCCTCCCTAAAGGAGATAAAGAGTGCATTCAGGAAACTGGTCAAGCTCTACCATCCTGACCTCTTTCCCAATGATGAGGAAAAAGCTGAAAGATTCAGGTTGATAAAAGAAGCATATGATGTCCTTGCAAATAAAGAGAAAAGGGAAGTCTACGATAAATTCGGAACAACACAAGTTGGTGATGGGAGGGAATACTTTGAGAGCACTTTCGTCACCTCCCAGGGGAATAGAAGTTGCGATGATATCATCCTGGATGTTTATATCGCACCTGAAGAGGGTATAAAGGAAAAGAGGCTTTCTTTCCAACGACTTGAGCTCTGCGAATTATGTAAAGGTAAGGGAACTTTAAACTCCTCTTCTAATTGGCAAACCTGTCCAACTTGCAAAGGTGCGGGAAGAAAGAAAAAGGTGAAGATAGATTTGTTCAGTGAGCATATAACCTACGAGAGATGTCCCGATTGTGGTGGGAGAGGCACACTTCCCACAATACCCTGCCCGAGATGTGGTGGTAAAGGAACGATAAGAAAGCAAGAGGAAATCAGCATAAAAATACCAACAAAAGTGCGGGAAGGGGAAAGATTAATATTCAAGGGGCTTGGAAACGAATGTCCCGATGGTGGAAAGGGCGATTTAATTGTTGTTTTTCATATAGCAAGTAAAAATTCACGAAATTGCTGAGTTTATTAATTCGCGTTGCCTTCAAAACTGCTGTTGCACTAATTTGATCAAGGAAAAGAGGAAATGGGAGTAGTTTTGGGAGAAAAGGAACTGTTTTTGAATCTTGAATCTATGGTGGTCAGTTCTTGTTCAAAAGTTGATTTAAATTAAAAGGAGATTTATCATTCTTAAGTGGATATGGAAACTCGTGAGAGAATGAAAAAGATATTGGGCGAGAAATTACGCACCCTTCGCGAGGCTAAGGGTTTGAGAATAAGGGAATTAGCGAGTGTTTCCGGCGTCCCGGAGAGCGTTATATCTCGCCTTGAAAGAGGGTTGATATTCCCCCGTCAGAGGACCCTGGAAAGCCTTTCCAACGCTCTCGGCATAGACATCTATTCCCTTTTTGAGGAGATTGGAAGAGAGATTGGAGTAGACCCAGCCTTGCTTATTCGGGGCAGGGGGCTACCCACAAGTGGCGAGATTTATCCACCTTTGCCAAATAAGATGAGGCTTCTTAAAGTTATTGCGGAGGTTCCTTGTGGGAAGCCCTATGAAGCTATGGAGGACCTATTAGGATACATTCTCATTTACGAGGATGAGTATCCCGGTGCTACATTTTCCTTAAGGGCGATTGGCGACAGTATGGCTCCCCAGATAATGCAGGGAGACTTTATTATCGTGAGGTTGCAGGATGATGTGGAAAGCGGTTCAATAGCGGTGGTATCTTTGGAGACAGAGAGCGGATTTGAGACGACTATCAAAAGGGTCGTTAAACAGGACAACCAGGTGCGACTGGAGAGCCTCAATCCTGCCTATCCTCCGATAATCGTCCATCCGGGTGAGCGGAAGCTACGCATTATAGGAAAGGTAATTGGGCTAAAGCGCTACTTCAAATAGGCAAGAATTTCCCTTCAGGCTATTCCCAGGTAATTCACCAAATTGGCATTTTTATCTATTCTTCCTTCAATCAATCCTTTTTTGCTTGATAGGACTATTGTGACACCTGGTCCATGTCCCGTTAGCACGCAATCGCTGTGGATAATGACCCCGATAGAGGTAGCTCCCCTAAGGAAGCCTCTGCCATAAACATTATCGCAATCTCGCAAAAGGACGAAATCGCCCAATCTGAGTTCCTGCAAGCCATAAGCTTCCAACTCTTTCTTATCTGCAGTCATAATATCGTAGTCGCCCCTGAAGACCTGCGTGGAACCTATGCCAGAACCCATAAGGTGAGCGGGGACCTCGGCGACAACGGGGACTATAAGCTTGCCATCCTTTTCCTCAATCCCCAATTTATCAAGGAGTGAAGGGTCTATATTGAATACGAAAACATCGTCCCAGCCAAGAATTTTTAGCCCCTGTCCTTTCGCCCTTATAAGTATTTGGTCTCCGATATTAAGTTTTTCCAGAACAGGTTGAGGGAAATAGACGAGGACATGCTCCGCTCCTCCATGTTTCCCTGTGACAAAGCCTTTTTCTCCCTTTGCATCACCACTGGTAACTATCGCGATATTACCTATGCAAGCGAGAGAATTAAGGGAGGAATTTTCTCCCTCGTCCTTAGCCCTTATCGTAACGCCGGGCTCAATATGGTCTCCTGCCCATCCGAAGGCGCTATCGCCTATCTTCACATTGTAGGTGATACCGCCCGTTGAAGGGAGAAACATAGGCTCTCCGCTATGGCTTATCTGGGGAAGCCAAGCGCGGGCTGGTATGATTTCTCCTCGTACGGAGATCTCTATTAGCTTATCAGAATTAGTCCTTATCATAATTTCACCTCCGGTAGAATGATTTTAAGTATATATCCTGTTAATGCCACTGTAAACCCTAATGAAATTTTAATCATAGGGACGATATTAGCAGAGGGAAAGTGTTAAGGAGTCATAAATAATATTTTTTAAACATTAAATCATTTTAGAAAAATGATTGTTGCCGATTAAACTAATTGAAGTTAATAATAAAAATTTGGTTTCCAATTTGAAGATGTTCCCGGTATTGATTCCTTCTTCTGAAGCAAAAACTGTAACTAAACAATGAAAAAAACTTATAGGGAGGTGCACAACAAAGATGTTGAGAAGTAAACAGAAAAAGGGCTTTACCTTAATAGAGCTGTTGGTGGTGATAGCGATTATCGCCATCTTAGCAGCTATCCTGTTCCCTGTCTTCAGTAGGGCACGAGAACAGGCGAGGAAATCTGCTTGTTTATCAAATGCAAAACAATTAGGAACAGCACTTATGATGTATGCCCAGGATTGGGATGAACAGCTTCCAGTCTGGGTGATGCCTTGCTGGGGATTTCCTCAGTATTGGGGAGCTCCTATTTGGGTTGAACAAATAGCTCCTTATGTGAAGAATATAGAGGTTTTTGCTTGCCCTTCTGCATCGTGGAAGTGGGAATGGTATGCAGGATGCTATCCTGGTAATTTCGGAAGACAAAACATAATCTGTAACTACGGTTTTAATGAACACATAATGGCTGATGGCTTTAATCCATTGAACAGAAACAATACTTCCTGCTTGGGCGCTTCCAAACTTGCCCGGCAACCTTCGCCATCTGAGACAGTGGTTATAGGAGATGCCTGGGCAACATCTTGGGGTGCCTGGGCTTCCGATGCCTCCCATCACATCGTTGTCAGGGTGGCATTCGCTAACGGAGGAAACTCTCCTGATGTATCAACCGATGCCGGTGTGCAGTGCGGGTGTCCTCCAAATGTCTTTGACCTGAACAAGGCAATGGAAAAGATTGCTCGTCATACAGGGGGGGTCCAATCTCATCTTCGCTGATGGGCACGCCAAGTGGTATAAAGCAGACCAAATAGTTTCCCGAACCTATGGTGGTCAACTTCGCATCTGCGGTCAGGATATAGTCCGTTAGAAACTGTAAAAACTTCAGCGGGGTAGGACTCAAAAGTCCTACCCCGCTGGGTTCATCTATTAAAATTCATCTGTAAGAGAAGCACGCCCAGAGGCTGTATCTCCCCTTCCCAAACTATAGATCGAACCTTCACAACCTTTTCCTCTGTGGGTTCCAGCTTTTCAGAAGCTGAATTATCAAGAAAACTGCTGTGGTTCGCATCTATACGATAAACCAGCAACTTTCCCTCTTGGGATTGACAATTCTCAAGCCGAACTTGTACCCTTTTCCTTTCTTCCTTTTCGTTCCAAACAACTATTCCTATTGTTCTTTCGTCCCTGCCAGCTAAAACGCCTATTCCTTCTCCCTTTACCTCCGCTGAGCATTCTTTCTGTGGAAGAAGACGCTGATAAATATAAATTGCATTGTAAATCGCTTTGCGATGTAAATCCTTCGTCAAAAGCCCGAGCGCATCATCAACCCATTGTGCCCAGTAAATCTTTCTCAAACGCGGATAATAAGCGAGCATAACTTGTAAATCTCTGAAAAAGGCTGATGCCGCGGGATATCTGCTCACTGGTGAGTGCAGACCGAATTCTTGAAAGGATGAATATTCTGTCAAAAAAATCGGTAGTTGCTTTCCTTCCTGAGCTAAAACTCCCATAGCCCAATCTATGTGCCTTTGGAGTGCCTCTGGTCCGTAAGCGTGCACGGATATGAAATCCACCCTTTCCCCGCTTCTTAAGATTGCTTGATTGTATGCCTGGTTCCAAGCAACGCCAGCACCACCAACAATCGCACTTTCATCAGCTTTAAGGATTCCCTTAACAGCTTCTTTGTATACATCACGATATGTCTCAGGGTCGCCATAGAAAAAATCCTTCCAATCATTATGTCCGAGGTCGGGCTCGTTCCATATCTCATAAATCGGTTTCAGTTGGAAGGACTTCACATACTCTGCGAATTTATAGCATATATAGCTCCAAGCTTTTAAGGAAGAAGGAGGGTCCTTCCAAGCTTCCCACCCCTCGCGAACTTGAAGGGGTTTGGGACAATAGGTTATTGCGAACAACGGTTGAACTCCGTTTTCTCTGAGGGATTTAAGAAGGGGATTTAGGAATGAGAAATCGCATTTTAACCTGGCGAGGGAACCGCTGATTGCTTGCCAGCCTATGGCGTCGGGCTTGCCCCAACCCAGCTCGTAACGGATATTTTTAATCCCGAGCTCCTTAAGCAAAGGAATGGACTTCAGGATAGTATCCAAAGGATAAAGAGGCGTTTGGTAGACGCCGAGGAAATCTTTAGGAAAAATCCTCCCCGTCAATTTTCTCCCATCAACTTCTATCTGGACAATATCTCCTTTTGCAGTGAAAGGGAATAGGGATAGAAAGCATATAAGTGTTGAGAACTGTAAGTGGCAAAGATTCATCTATACCGCTCCGTTCTCTTAAGTTTTTTATGGGAAGTTTCCCTAACTTCATTTATTAGGTTTTACTAATTTATCAGTTTTTTGCTTATTCAAGAGATAATAATAAAGAGTTTACAGCTATTTGTTAATTCATTAGATTTGGTGCGAAATAACTTTTAAGCAATCGTTTTATCCCTTTCCTTCGCTTCCAGCAAGTCAATCCCGAGATTAAATAGAGTTAGTTCGCCTTACTTAAATGGTAGTTCCACAA
>JACIXQ010000033.1 GCA_014360465.1 bacterium | reverse complement strand
CCCTGGTTTTGTTTATCCCAAAATCTTCAGAAACTTCCAGAGCACATAGCCTAAAGCGGAGAGAGTTAACCCTTCACTACTGCACCTTGTGTTCTTTCTTTTTCTCATTCTTCTTCTCAATATATATCGTCTTCTCTTTGGGAACATACCTTGCGGAATAGCCAGCGAGCTTCAGGACTTCATCAAGAGGAACATAGGTCTTGCCATTTCTCCGCAAAATAACTTTAGAAGTAAGTTCCGTCTTTTTACCTTTATGTTCAAGGACCACATTTTTACCTTCCTCCTTTGTTGATACGGCGAAAAGCCAAGCTTGCTCAACTCTGATATAAAATTTGTTTCTATCCAGGTATGGGAAGAACAGGGAAACATCTCCATTTCTAATGACAGCTTTCCAGTTCCACTTTGACTGCATTTTCTTTGATAAGCCTGATATTTTTTTGAACTCCTCTATTTTTTCCCTCGTTGGTTCATCCCCACTGCTACCAAGCACCTGCCAAAGCCACCACACTTCACCTGTATGGGCGTCAACATTTAAATCCCAGGATTCCCGATGAGGTGACCTCTCTCCATCGCCAGAATAATACAGCATAATGTTGAAGCCCCAAACATAAGAGATGCAGTCTGGTGGAACATCACCAGTAAAAACTATGCCTTTCCCAAGCAACCTCACCTCTGCATAAGTTGGGGGTGGATTCAGCAGTGCCGCGGAGTCCAAAGCTATTTCCCTTGCTTCGTCAAAGCCTATGTCAGCTACAAGAGATATATCTATCGGGAAGTAGCGATAATAAAACTTTATTAAATTTCCCGTACAAGCTCCGATTAAGAGGCTAAAATATGCCCTGTGGTCTATGATTCTATCCCCTGCTCCATCTGTTACATAGTGGGTGAAGTGCACTTCTATAGCGCTTCGAGGTTCAGTGGAAGTTGGCCAAGGTTGGGGATTATCGGGGTTGTAAATAAAATACTTCCAAAAGCCATAAAATATCTTAACTTGATATTGGGATGGTTCAAAGCTATCGCATATACGAGTCTTTATATAGTTTACAGCGAGGTTATAAATCTCCTGAGGTGTTAGCATCTCATCTACGCTAGAGGGGCTTGGTTCTGCGTCGTGAAGTTTGGCATCTCCCCAGACGAGGACCTTACCTGTGAAAGGTTCAACGGTATAATATCTATCGTATAATCTATCAGGGTAATCGGTTTCAAAAAGGTAGCAGGGCCAAGGTACTGGGGAGAAAACCTCGCACTCAATTAGTTCTTCATCACTGCCAAATTGTTCCGTGGAAAGCCCTACATATTTGAGCTGTAGCCCGGGTATTCCCTCAAATTCTCTTATCGCTTGTTCCGCTTCATAAACTGTTAGAAACGACCAGGCAAAGGGACAAACTAAACATAGGAAAAGAAAGAAAGTCATAAATTTCCTCATTTTTTTATACACCTCCTTACGAAAATTTTATTCACCAGCCCACAAAAAGTAGCTTAGTGTCCTTTTGCTCATTATAAAGTCTAGCGAATTGGTAAGTGATACCTTTGGGAACCTCTTTCCCCTCTGGATAAGCCGTAGCGAAAGCAATCCAAGCAGCCGAGGAAAGTGGACATAGATACCACTGGTCTCCTATCTTTATTCCTTTAGTAGCAAGTTCCCAGAACTTCTTGGAAAATGTCTTAGCCTTGTCCAGGCGCAAAGGACCACCTATTATCCCGTTTACATATTGAACCCCTTTGTCTTTGAAGGCATTGAAGAAGCTTTCCGCAAGGTAGCTTTCTTCCTCAGTCAGCGCATAGTTAGTACAGTTTAGTAGAATAACGCAACGGATATGGCTTAGGTTAAGGTTGGCGCTTTCTATTTCGGAAGCATTTAATTGGTATTTTCTCCAAACCGTACCGTAGTGCCATAGTTATCTGCGGCATGGGTGACCCATGTGAACAAATTCACATAAGGTAGAACTGGTAATACCCAGCTTGCGGGACGGTCTATCTGCAATTTCTTGGCATTCGGAGGGTTAAGCACGAAATCCTTTTTATCTTTGGGGGGCAAAACTCCTTTATAATATCCTTCCCCAATGAGTTTTAATTGAGGATTGTTTTGCGGTAGAGCAATAAGGGGAACTATCTCCTTCTCTAACCCACTCCCTTTGCATTTTGGGACTATATCTCCTAATTTTATATTTACGATTTGCATATATTGTAAGGCATCCTTTATGGGGAAATAAACTCTGTCTTGTGACTCAGCGGCATCTCTCGCGGCTTTTTCGGTTTCACTTATACCAAAGTCAACCGCTGTGCCGAGACAGGGATTTTTATTTACTTCCAAAGCTGGTTTTCTTCTATGGGCTTTATCGGTTTCTGGATGGTCATCTATTGCCCAGAAAAGGAATCTGTAAGTGCCACCGACATCTATTTGCACATCTATATCAATTGAATTCTCCGCTGGCGATACCGCTGTGCCATCCGTTACGCCTGTAAGCTTCTGGAGGTCTGGGTCGTAAACATCCACACCCGCTTGTGAGGCATTTTTTGTATCCTGCAAAATATAAGTGGCTTTGAACCTGTTCACATCTGTCATAACGACATTATGCTCGCCAATGGTTAAACTACTTCTCATTTTATCGCTATCATGGGCGCTGGCGAGGGAGTAGGAAAAAGTTATATTGCAGTTAGCAGGGTTATTCGGGTCCCATTTAAGAATTTTCGGCTGGACATTGACTATGAGATTTATAAAGCGAGAGGTCATTTAAATCACTCTCATTATATTTGACAATTTTTAAGTGAAAAAAGTTCCTCTAAATTTATAAAAGAGGAAGGGGCGGGGGCGTAGCCCCCCGCCCCAAAATTAAAAAAGATGTATTTAAACGAGGATGAGATTTCAGCGATTTCCCATCCGATACCTTTTTTGATATGCGATACTGCACGATGGAATGGTGTGTCTTTTACTATGAAACACCCCATAATCTTCATTGGTCTGAAGAGGACGAGGATTTATATAGGGTATTCATCATAGAAGTTTCCACCATTTTTTATTATGACCTCCTGACCATTTCGCAAAATCGTTTAAAAAACGAGGGGTAAGCTTGCAATTACTTCTAACAGACAAATTGTATCTCTCGTACTTTGTTGATACACAGCATCATCAAAAGGATTGTCAAGTAGAGAAAGGATGACAGATTAATTGTTAAAAGCGAATCTTGCCTTTGACATTTTCCTATCACATATCAATTCGTTCAGGTTTAATGGATTTTTAAAAACTTGCGATGATTTGGCTGGTTCCATATAATATTAAAAAAATGAACATCAAGGGAGGTCAGATCATAGAATGCGGATACTCGTCGTTTATCATAGCCAGACGGGCAATACCGAGAAGATGGCGGAGGCAATAGGGCAGGGCGCTGAGGAAGCGGGAGGTTCCCTAATCGTTGCTCCCGTTGACCAGATTCCTCCTCACATAGTCAATGCTGCGCAGGCGGTCATCTTTGGCTCCCCCTGTTATTTCGGAAATATGTGCTGGAAAATAAAGAGATTGATAGACCAGACGGCGAGTCTCATCGGCGAATTCACGAATAAAATAGGCGGCTATTTCGTTTCCTCCGGCTCAAAGAAGGACGGGGAAATGACACTCTACTTCCTGCGAAGGGCACTGGAGGTCCATAAGATGCGAATCGTCCCGGGAATCCTCTGTGTCGGGACTCCCACGGAAGAAATACTTGAAGAATGCAGGCGCTACGGCGCCCAAATTGCCCAGATGGAAATATGAGAGAGGAGAACGAACAAATCAAGCGAATACTCGCTGATGTTCTCAAAACGGAAGGGGAAGCTGTCCTCGCCCTGAGGGAAAGATTGAACGATGCCGTCTGTGAGGCGGTGAAGGAAATCCTTTCCTGTAAGGGAAAGGTTGTGATAACGGGCATAGGAAAATCTGGAGCAGTGGGCAGGAAAATAGCCAGCACTTTCGCTTCCACCGGCACCCCTGCTGTCTTCCTCCATCCAGCCGAAGCGATGCACGGTGAACTCGGACTCCTTTCTACCGAAGATGTAGTGGTCCTGATTTCCTACAACGGTGAGACGGAAGAGCTTCTGAACATCATACCTTTTTTGAAACGCCTCGGGATAAAGACCATCGCCCTCACGGGAAATCCTGGCTCAAGCATTGCTACCTCCTCCGATATAGTCATAGATGTTCGGGTGGAAAGGGAGGCATGTCCCTTCGGTATTGCCCCTACATCCTCAACTACAGCAACAATGGCGATGGGTGATGCACTGGCTATCGCGGTAATGAGCCTAAGGAAACTCACTCGCGATGACCTCGCAAGGCTTCACCCGGGTGGAACTCTGGGAAGAAGATTAATTCTTAAAGTTGAGGATGTTATGCGAACGGGCAAACGCCACGCAATGGTGGATGAGGATACCCTTGTCAGGGATGTCCTTTTCACGATTACCAGGGCAAGGGGTGGCGCGGCAAGCGTGGTGGATAAACAGGGGAAGTTAGTTGGGATAATAACAGATGGCGACATAAGGCGCCACCTCATTTTAGATGAGAGAACGCTCAATAAACCCGCTAAAGAGATAATGACGGAGAACCCAATAACGATAAAGAAGGGAAGGCTTGCTGCTGAAGCTTTGCGAATTATGCAGGAGAAGAATATTGATGACCTTCCGGTGGTGGATGAACAGGGCTATGCAATTGGGATGTTAGACATTGTTGACCTCGTAAAATTCGGTATAGTGTAGGAATTACAGCAAATTTCCCCCCAGAAAGTAACAAATTAACAACTTAATTCATCAAATCTAAAAAGGGAACGGAGGTATTGTAGGATGGAAAAGTTTCTCAATCTTTGCCTTCTATTATTAACACAAATACTCTTCGTCTCCCCCTCTTTTGCCGCTGAAAGAAATCAAAAGGAGGTTTCATTTGAAGGAGTAAAACGCGTCAAGATTCTCGTCTCTCAATCCTATGGAGAGGCTAAAGGGGTGAATCTCCCATTCCAGGATGTGGTTTCTCGCTTTCTCAGCAGGGCAGGCATTGAAGTAGTGGGAGATGAAGGGGAGGATTACGATGCAATTGTGCAGATAGAAGTGAACGGGAAGCCAATCAAAGGCTATTATGATAAAACAGGTTATCTCGTTTATACCCCTTTTCCCCTTGATGAATACTGGAAGAAGATGAAAGAAACGCCTCCTTCCAGTGAGGATATGGAGGAATACGAGGGTTTTCCCCCTGGAGCTTCTTCTCCATTTTTTAGACCTTCTTTGCTTTTTGCCACCGACTTTGAAAGGATAAAGGAAGCAAAGGAGAGCCTTTACACTGGAGCTATTTTGAAGGGGAACATAAAGCTTATAGGAAAAGGAGGGGAGATGCTGAGTGAGGAATTTGAGGGAGTGCATCCGCCGGATGATTGGCTTGAGCGATTCGGGTATTACATCAACATATTCGCTTCCGAACCAGGTGATGCTCCTTTTCTTGACGCTTTCCTTGATAGGGATTCCTTCGTTGATAAGTTTGCTTTTTTGATGGGCAAAGCCTTTGGTATCAGGAGCCTCATCTCGGCTTTAGCCGATGAGGATTGGAAAGTTGTGAGGTCTACGAGAAGAGCTTTAGAAAAATTTGGGACTGAGGCGATAGAATATCTGGCATCAGCCCTTGATGACCCGCTTACCTCAGTGCGAACCTCTGCAGTGGAAATATTGGGGCACTTGAAGAACCCTCTTTGCTTTGAATATCTCTTGAAGGCTTTAAAGGACCCCTCTCCAACAGTCAGGTCGCTTGCAGCTTCGGGGCTTGGCAAGCTTGGTGATAAAAGGGCGGTTGAGCGCTTATTGGAAGCTGTTGAGGAGAAATCCAGCGAAGTAAGAGCCAGCGCCGCTTCCGCGTTGGGAGAGCTTAAGGAGCCCAGAGCACTGGCTAAACTTCTCAAACTCGCCCGGGACACGCTTGAGGATAAAGAAGTTCGCAGGGAAGCGATTCTGGCGATAGGCAAAATTGGCGGTGAAGAAGCAGTAAATGAGCTACTGAACATAGCCCAAACGAGAATAGTTGACCCTTAAATGAGATTTTACATCCAGCTTTCCGCTTTTAAAGCCCTTGGCTATACCAAGGACCCAAAAGCGATTGATGTCCTTGTAAAAGCCTGGTCGGAGGAGGAGTTTTCCCAAACCTGTTTGGATAGCTTGGTCAGAATAGGCCCTCCTGCCGTGGATGCTCTCCTCACTCTATTCAACGATAGGGAATATTCGCCTTTCCGCAGAAGTGGGATAGCCCTAGCTCTTGGTATGATAGGGGATAAAAGGGCTGTGGAATCGCTTGTTCAATCACTTGATGAGGATGACTCCTCGCTTCTGCAAAATGTGGAAATGGTGCTTTGTAAGATTGGAGAACCTGCCATACCCTCTCTTCTCAATGCCCTTAAGAGTCCAAAACCGAGGATGAGGCAGGAGGCAATAAAGATGCTTGGTTACCTTAAAGCCTCATCAGCGATAGAGCCGATAATTTCCATTGCAAAGAACAGGGAGGAACCACTTGAAATCAGGCAGACGGCGATTGAAGCACTGGGAAGGATTGACGAGCCTCGTTCTTTTCAGGTGCTTCTTTCTCTTTTAACCGATAGGGAGGAGGATTTGAGAATTCGCACAAACGCCCTCCACGCCATTGATTTTCTCAAATATCCGGTTCCAAAAGAGATTTTCTTCCTTCTGGAGGATAAGAAAGAAAATATAGGTCTGAGGAGGGAAATAGCCGATGTCCTCTCCAAGACGGGTAATTCAAGGGTATCGGATATTCTTTTGAAGATTGCGAAAGATAATGAAGAGCTCCTCAGCTTCCGCATAGAATGCGCCAAAAAGCTCGGAAGCACGGAGGGGGAAAAGGCGGCGGAAATCCTGCTTTCCCTTGCAAAGAGCGACCCGAATTGTAAAGAGCCTTGCGCCCTTGCCCTCGCAGAACTTGGTGATATAAGGGCTCTGCCTCTTCTAATATCCCTCTTTGAGGAAGCGCCTCACTTTGAAGATACTCCAATCATCAGGGCTTTGAAATCTTATAAATCCCCCGAGGCTCTGCCCTATTTCATCAAATTCTGCCAAAGCGATAACCCCAAGATGCGTCAGCTGGGAGCAGAACTGCTCGGCAATATCTCCGTTCCAAGTTCCCTTGATACCCTACTGTCTCTTTTAAAGGATGAATATCCCGCCGTTAGGCGAGCAAGCGCGCTATCCCTGGGGAAATTGGGAAGCTTGCGAGCAATTGAGCCATTGCTTGAGGCTCTCAAGGATGATTACGCGATAGTAAGGGAAGCTGCTGCCATAGCGCTGGGAGAACTGGGGGATAAAAGGGCGGTAGAATCTTTACTCCCTTTGCTAAAAGAACCCAACAAAAGCGTTAGGGAATCAACGATAATCGCACTGGGGAAATTGAGAGACCCCAGAGCCCTTCCTCCATTGCTTGATATGTTCAGGCAGGTTTCCACGAGCTACGACAGCCCTTATGATTCCAAACACGATATACCTCTTGCGATTTACAGGGCAATAATTCGCATAGGGCAACCAGCGGTTGAGCCACTCATCGCTATCCTTTTGGACAAAAAGGCAGGAACTTATATGAGGGAGATGTCAGCCGTTTTGCTAGGTCAGATTAAGGATGTAAGGGCGGTGGAACCTCTCATATCGGTTCTGGAAGAAGCTATACTTTCCCTGAGTCGCAGGGATAAAACGGTTATCTCTCCCGCTATCATCAGCTGGGCTCTGAGAAACATAACATATCAGGATTTCGGTGATGATTTTCTCCTCTGGAAGGAATGGTGGAATGAGAAAAAGAGCCTCTTTCTGAAAGGAGGTAAGTGAATTATGAGGTTCTGGTTGATTACTCTCCTTTGCCTTCTATTACTCGTTCCTTTCTCTTCGGGAATAAGCGATGAATTGAAAGGGACTGCCAAGAGCCCCATCTACACGGGCATTCAGCCTCCAGATGCGATGGACGACCTCGTCGCAAAGGCACGCCAAAAAGAGCTCTGGATTCCAGCTCTTAGGGAGGTTGAGACTATCCAGATTATCTGTGAGGTATCTGCAGAGAATGTGAAGGGTGGGATAAACCTTCCCTTAATCCCCATTCTGGCAAGCTTCTTCAGCCGGCTCGGTTTGCGAACAGCGACAGATGAAAACACTCTAAGCGATGCCAAGATAAAACTTAACCTTAACTGTCGGGCGCTTGGGAAGACATATCCGGAGGGACTCCTCTATATGGGCGCTTATGTTGAAGGCAAGGTGACCTTCCAGGCGAAGGATTTTCAATTAGAGGAGAGCTTCAGAGGGGAAGTGGAGCCACCTGATGAAATTCCCGAGTGGCAAAAAAGCAACATAGAACAGTACAAGGACCCCAAAAACGCTCCTTTTACCCTTGCCCTTAGACAGCCGGGCTCTCTTGTGGAAAAGCTTGGAAGGATATATTTTCGTGTCTTCGGGAAATATGCCCTCGTCATTATGTATGTAGAGGGCGACCCTATCTACGGTAGCCCTTACTACATTCCCCTTGACTCTCTGCTCAAGGAGATTGGCGAACCCCTTCTCGAGCCCTTCATCTATCTTCTCCAAAGCAGGATAGAGGGTATAACGCTCATTTCGGCTCATGCACTGGGAGTGCTTAAGTCACCAAAGGCAATCCCCGCCCTTATAAGTTTAGCTGCAAAAAGGTTTGGCGAATATGAGGAGGTGAAGAATGCTATATTGCAATGTTTAAGAGAGCCCGGCGGAACGGAGCAATTGCTTATCTGTTTAAAGTCCGAAGACCCGAGGATTAGGGGGAAAGCGGTAGAATTTTTAAGAACTATAAGAGGTGATAAGGCTGTTGAGGGATTGCTGACAGCCCTGAATGATAAATCGCCAGAGGTGCGGCGCATCGCTGTTGAGGCTTTCACCTATATTAAAGACAGCAGGGCAGTAGAGCCACTTATTAAGATTCTTAATAATACATATGAGAAAGATGAAATAAGAGCCTTGGCGGCCAGAGCTTTGGGGGAGATAGGCGATGAACGGGCTATTAAGCCCTTACAGGAAATATTGAAGTGGAGTAGAGCCAGTTATGATTTACAAACGGAGGCGAGCAAGGCTTTGCAGAAAATCCCTACACCCGCTATGCCTTTGCCCCAGCTTCTGAGCAAGTGGCGTTCCGCAGTGGAACACAATGAAAAATCTGAAATCAATAACTATGAAGAACAACTGAAAAGAAGGGGACCAGTCGTCGTTGACCAGCTCCTCCCAATCGTTGAAAATGAAAGGGAGAAAAAGGGTCTCCGGCTTTCAGCCTTGAAAATCCTTTGTGAATTCAAAGACAATCGCCTAATCAAGCCTTTCCTCACCATCGCCCAAAACGAGCGTGAAGGGTTAGAGGAGAGAAAACTTGCAATCAAAGGTCTGGGAATTAATAAGGTGAAAGAAGCTGCTAATTTCCTTCTTGCCCTTCTCACAAATAACAAGGAGATAAGCACCCTGAGGGCTTCCGCAGCAATAGCACTGGGCGAGATCGGCGAGGAAAAAGCAATAGAACCCCTCTTCGCCCTGATGAAGACGAAACCACCTCGCCGGGTCCTGGAAGAGGAATATGACTACGAGGAAAGCCCATATATGCTCTACTCTGAGCGTGAGGATCTCCGTTATCCCTCTGCCCTCGCTTTAGCTAAAATAGGGAATCCCGCCCTTGGAAGGATAATGGACGCCTTGAAAGATGATGACCCTCAGGTGCGTAGGATAATGATTTGGGCGCTTGGGGAGGTAAAGGAGGATTGGGCTAAGAATCTAATCGTTTCCTCTATAGATGACCCCGATACTGATATAGTCCTCTCTATCGCTAACATCTTGGTCCGAGAGAAGGACCCAAGAGCTGCTGAGGCAATCTTGAAAGTTTTGGATAGTGAAACCGTGGACATCGGGAGAAAGGGGGAGGTAATTTGGCTACTTGGGGAACTGTGCGAAGAAACCAAAGGATTTGAAGATAGACGCTTTATTGAACCTCTCAAGAAATTCTTGATGAATAGCCCCCTCTCGGGAGGCTTCAGCGTTGAGGAGGCTATATTTCTCCTTGCAAGGTTCAAGGACCCCTCTTGCGTAGAAGCTATAGGTCGTTTTCTTTATTCAGATGTAGAAAGCATGCGTGAAGCAGCTATTGACGCATTGAGGGAAATCGGACACATTGCTCCTGTGATAAAGGATTTAGCTTATCTCTCTAAGAACGACGAAAGCGCAAGCGTAAGGCTTGGTGCTGTTAGCCTTTTAGCTCTCTCCTCCGATCCAATCGCCATCCGAGCCCTCTGTGATGCAATAAAATACGACCCCGATTATTCCGTGCAGATAAATGCTGTGGATGCACTCCTCAAGTGGAAACCACCGGAGGCTGTGGAACCTCTCGCCCTATTCCTTGTGAAATGCAAAGACCAATCGGTAAAAAGCAATGTAGCGAAAGCTTTATCCCAGATAGATGTCGCCCGAGCTGTTCAAGCGATAATTCCAACCCTCAAAGACCCAGACCCTAAGGTTAGGATAGGTGCTGCTGAAGCTCTCGGCTTGCTGGAAGCAAAAGAGGGAGTTGAACCCCTGATAGACCTTCTTATAGACGAGAATAAGGATGTGAGGGAATCCGCAAGAAATGCCCTTAAAGCTATAGTTCATGAGGACTACGGCTATGATATGGGAAGATGGCGAGTTTGGTGGGAGGAATATAAGAAAAGAACCACGGAAAAGAGGTGAGGGATATTAGGAAGATGCTACACCTTCTTGCTTTTTTTCCTCCTTTTTTGGTCGCTTTCCCCAATCCTTGCGGAAAGAAAGGATGCCCAAAATGAGGCGAAAGCGATAAAGAGGATAAAGATAGTGGTCAACCAGTCAAACGAACCCGATGGAACAATCGTCCCCTATAAGGAAAAGATAGCTCGCCTACTTGGATTTGCGGGTGTTGAAATCCTCTCTGATGATTCCCAGAATTACGACGCCCTTCTCAGGATAGAGGCAAAAGGGAAAGCGATGGGGAGGAAATATAAAAAATCTGGCTATCTATATACTGGCGGGATGATTTCAGGGAAAATTGTATTTGAATTGAATGGGGAAAGCAGTGTTCAATCCTTCAATATCCATTACGAACCCTGGGATATTGACCCCGTAGAAGCGGTGGAATACTTCAAGAACCTTTATAGCGAGCAGAAGGAAGCATCGGATATCTTCATCAATACCTATCGCACTCCCTCATCCGCTCTCACTTCCCTCGCCTTTGGTGCGCAGCATTCATTGGGGGAGAAGCTTGCACTTATCATTTATAAGTATTTTGGTGTGAAACCGCTTCTCAAAGCCTTTCAAGACAAGGACGGAGATATCGTCAATGCGGTGGAATGGGGCTTAATAGAGACGAAGGACAAAGATGCTGTGGAGGCTTTATGCGATATGCTCAGGAGCAAAAAGAACACTACAGAATTTAGTTACAGGATTATATCCGTCCTCGGGGAAATGGGAAACCCCCGTGCCACGGAGGTTTTATTGGAAACTTTGAAAGATGAAAACGAATGGTTGAGAGGAGCTTCCATAGTGGCGCTGGGGAAATTGAAGGCGAGGGAGGCAGTTGAGCCGTTGAGTGAAATCCTTCGGAAATCCAATGAGCCGACCCTTTCTCGGGTCATTATTGAGAGTTTGGGGGAAATCGGCGACGAGAGAGCGATTGATGTCCTATCAGGCTATCTTAAATCGGATGACAAGAACCTTCGCTATGTAGCAGTCCAAGCTCTTGGAAAGGTAAGGAGCACTCGTTCAGCCGAGCTTCTGCTTCCTCTCCTGAAAGATGCAGACATAAATATAGCTTTTCAGGCGCTTAGCGGTCTGGCGGAGATGGGGGCTCCTGCCATCCCCGTGATTATGAAGGCTCTCAAAACTGACCCAAGCTTGGATAAAGCAAAGATAGGGGAGATTTTCTGGTTCAGATTGAAGGACCCGATGGCAATTGGTCCTCTCTTATCCGCTCTTAAGGACGATGCGAGTATAGTCAGGGAATATGCTGTTTCGGGATTGATAAGCATAGGAAGACCGGCGATTGAACCATTGATTGCTTTTCTGCGAACGGAGAGAGACCCTCAAGCTCTTGGACTCGCAGCCGCCGCTCTCAGAGGGATAACGAAGCAGGATTTCGGTTCCGACCCCGCTGAATGGGAAAAGTGGTGGCTGGAAAACAAAGATAAGGTTCAATAGGGCTTTTACTGAGCCGTATAGCCCCCATCTATGGGCAGGACTGCCCCAGTTATGAGGTCGGCGTAGGATGAAGCGAGGAAGATAACGGCTCCAACCACATCCTCAGGTTGTCCAAATCTTCCAATCGGTATCTTCTTTAAAGCTTCCTCTCGTTTCTTTACATCAGCCCAAGCTTTCTCCGCCATAGGCGTCATTATTATCGTGGGCGCAACTGCATTCACATTTATCTTGTATTTGCCCCACTCTATAGCGAGGACCTTGGTGAGAAGGATGAGACCACTTTTGGTGGCGCAATAGGCTGCGTGGTCCTCCAGACCGACCAATCCTGCTTGGGAGGAGATGTTTATTATCTTTCCTCCTCCTTGCTCTATCATCGCTTTGGCGATGATTTGAGTGAGGAAGAAAAGAGATTTGAGGTTTATCTGAAAGGTTTCATCCCATCTATCCTCCGTTGTCTCCAAGGCTGGTTGGGGATAACTCACACCGGCATTATTGACCAGTATGTCAACCCTCCCGAAGATTTGCAGGGCTTTCCTTGCCATTGCTTTTGCTTCTTCAGTGCTTCTCAGGTCGGCGACTATATATTCAGCTTTTCTTCCTTTTCTCCTTATATCCTCACAAAGTTCTTGTAATTCCTCTTCCGTTCGGGCTGTGGCAATGACATCCGCACCAACATCAGCCATAGCCAAAGCGATAGCTCTGCCAATTCCCTTGCTCGCCCCCGTGATTAGCGCAACCTTTCCTTCAAGCAGTTTCATACTCTCAACCTCCTTAAAATTTAATTTAAATTTAGTTTGAGAAGGGAGGTGCTGGGTGATTGGTTTATTTTTAAAGAATTTGACGCTTTTGGTCAAGACGAAACTTATCTAAAAGGTTAGATTGTAATGTCTTCCTCCGAGACGGTCTCGCTTTCCAAAAATTCGTTTTTATTTTTGAAATAACAAAGGGAATTCCCTTTTCAGTTTCCAGCTTTTCTCTGGGTCATCTTTATTAAAAAGTACTATGAACATCCTGTTCCCTGCACCAAATCTTTGCTCACCTTGGTTTTCATACATCCATTTTGCCAATTCCTTGGGGTTTTCAAGTGCCTTCTGCGGTGAATATCCTCTCGGCAGATATGTAACTTTTAGGTCAAATGGTTGTCCACCAAAGAAGAGGTCAATGTCTTTGATATTCTTAAGTGCTGGAATTACTTTAGGATGTGAAGCTATATGCTCCTCTATGAGGACAGTTGTCCAGTGATTAAACCATGTGCAGATGCAATAGTTCGTTATATCCTTATGGAGCCTTGCTTGGACCTGGTGCAATAATTCCTCATATCTCGGTATTTTCCTGACATATTCGGTTTGTATCTTCTGGTCCAATTGCCCCTGTATAACTCCCCAAGAGAAAGTTTTAACTTTCAACAATTCGGCTTTTAATTCTTCATCGCTTATGATTTCCCTTCTCTTCTGGATTTTCTCCTGATATTTTATCTTAATGAAACGGTCTATAGCATTTATGTCCGGCTTCTTCTCTATTAAGAGCGTTATAATTTTGGAGGCTTGCCTGGGAGGAGGAAGCCCTAAAAGAGAAGCGAGTTCCTGTAGATAAGGCAATGGAATACAGTTGAGTTTAAGCTGTAAACTTTCCTTTTCGCTGAGCAATACCATGCTATTTTTTCTTGAAAAGCATTATATATTCGTGCTTGAAAATATAGAATCCGCCGACAAGCGCCCTATAGCGCCACAATTCTTTCTGGTTTCTTTTTCCTCTTGTTTCTTCAAAGTTCTTGACGATTATGCTTTTCAACTCAAAGCCACGTTTGAGCACTTCCTCCATGCAGTAAAACCCAAGTGGTATCCACTCTCCTTTTGAGTATTTATCGCCGATAACAAGCACGAGAAATCTTCCTCTTTCAAGATTAGGAGCAGAATTATCTACAACCTCACCGAACATTTTCAAGAATTCTTCTATGCTTTTTGCATTGGAGAGGTCCCTCGGGTCATTGGAGAATTTTATTATATCATGGTAAGGCGGATGCATAATGAGCAGTTGCACCTTTTCCGTATTGTAGCTTTTCAATAGTGCACTGATATCTATGACTCTGCTATCACCAACTACAAGTTCAGAAACAACATTATAGATATTTGGTTCTTTTTCTATTAATTCCCGAGCTTTCCTCGCCACTTCCTCGTTCAGTTCAATTCCTATGCCGTGCCTTCCAAGTCTTCTGCATTCAATAAGTGTCGTTCCGCTTCCCGCAAAAACATCAAGCACCCATTCACCCATTTTTGTGTATCTCAGCATCATCTGGTGGGGAATCTGGGGGATAAAATTTCCCCAATACCAAGCCAAATGGGCACCAGAGGAGTCCCTCTTGTCCAGTATCCATAAGCTATCTGTGATTATCTCCTCATATTCTTTCCAGCGAGAGAGGTCTATATCGTTTATCTTGGATGTTTTTGCTTTTTGGATTCCCTTCAACAATCTATTCAGATAGTATTTTGCCCTCTCTATGGTTTGAGCTTCCAGGATTTGTCCCAGCTCAGAAAGAAGAACATCCTTCCTACGGGAGACGGTATCACCTTCTCTGTCTATATTTAAGAGGAATTTATCATCCTTGTGGATACCTGATATAACGGCTTTGAGCGAGGCAACCTCATATCTGATGTGGTTTAAGTCGTTTGAAGAAAGCAATTGGGAAAGGATTTCTATAAACTTCTCCCTGTTCAGTATCACCGTTCCGCGCTCGGGAGAAGGCGTAAATTCCAACCCCTGAAGCACAGGATTGTGAGACTTATAAATGTTAGTCTTTTCTTCTTTTACCTTTTTCTTCATCATCCCTATTACCTATTATAAACTATTCTTCAAAATTAGCATGACCATTTCTTGCAATATTCAGAGACCCATCTAACCCTTTCCAGAGCTTCCTCGCCACCACCTTCGGGCACCTCATCAGAGACTCCCAGCACGAGCCTTGGATGGAACATCTCTATGATTTTCTCCGTAAACTCCTGAAGCGGTTCCCTGGAGGGATAAATCTCGGGAGAAAATAGGACAGCAGGCAGTCCATCCAGCAAAATCTTATCCCCTATATGCTCTTTGATCTCCTCCAGACTGACATCTCCCTGGGGCAATGGAGTGAGCGCTTCGTAGCCATCAAATGGTAAATTTTTCAGATATTTCAAGAGATTTTTGAAGTAACCATCTATATGGATGTGGGTGAAGATTCCCGCCTTTCGCAATTGCCCCGAGCGTTTTTCATAAAAGGGAATGAGGTATCGCTCAAAATATCCAGGGGACAACAGCTGGTCGTGGATGTTCTCGCCGAAGTTAATAATCCTGACCATTCCGGAGGAGATTATCTCCTCATAGAGTGAATCATAGGAATCATCTATTGCCTGCATAAGGTCCTCTACCTCTCCCCTGTGGTCATAGAGGGCGTAGATTAGTCCTTCCAGTCCCATCCAGATTTGGGCAAGTGCCTGATAAGGGCTTTTGGGCACCCAGAATTGGGGCTCTCCCCTGTCACCGATGAACTCGCTTCCCTGAAGGAATTTCTCCTCTGAGAAATGATAGGTTGTGTTTTGATAAAGCCATCTCAATCCCCTTAGCTCGTCAAGGGAATTGCCAACGGGAAACTTAACTGTGTGCCAAACCCCATCGGGATTTCTTTTTAGCTTCCTCACGAGCTCCCCATAAGGGGTTTCTATTATCTCCCTACCTTCAAGCTCGCCTATCTCATATCTTATCTTGACCTTCTCGCTATATCTCACCTCAACAGGGTCGGGCATTCCCGTGTAATAATGGACATATCTCATAGAGATATCCAATTCATCGTAGAGTTCAAGAAGGCTCTTATCCTGATAGCGTGGCGGGAGCTTGCCGAATTGTTTATGCCATGCGAACCAGGGTTCCAATCTCGGTTGGAAGAAGGGGTGAGGAATGGGTTTTCCCTGGAAGATTCGCAAATTCATCTCTCTCTTTGTCATAGTTCATCCTCCTTCAGGCTGGGAAGATTCTTCAAAAGATATTGGCTGTTCATTTCGAGTAGGATTGCTTTAGCCACATCAAAGCTGGCGGTTTTCAACGCAGTGTTTCTCTTGGGTTTTCTGGGAATCTTTATTTCTATCAACCAATCTTGTAGCTCCTGGACAAAACTCTTGATTTGTGAGGTATCTATAACCAATGCATCGCCTTTCATCTTTGTTTCCAACTTCATACAAGGGTCAGCATAGCAAATTCCCAGCTCACTGATGAAGAATAGTGTGGCTTCTTTCCAGCTAACTTTTTCTTCACTAAGGACATTTATCAGTCTGATATTTCCCGATCCCGTGAAATTGCTCTTCAAAGAAAATTTAACATCCTCTATTTGCAGATCGAACCTTGCTTCATTTATCCATCGGCAATAAAAGCCAAGAGAATTCAATAGGGCGCAAAATAAAACCTCCAATGCTCCACCTACTACGAATCTGTTCTCCCAATTTGATGTATCATATTCATATAGTAGTTTTTCCAGCGCTTTTTCAAATTCCACCTTCTCTTGTGAAGATCCCTGGATTTTATATTTAACTTTCTTAAATGTTTCCCTTTCGGCTTTAAACATCTTTAATATCTTCTTGTGTGGTTTGGAAGAGCTCAGCTGAGGCATTAGAGAGTCTTTCCAAAGCCAAGCGATAATATTGCGGTACTATTTCAAAGCCGAGAAAGTGGCGTTTTAAAATCTTTGCTGCAACCGCAACGGTTCCGGAGCCTATGAATGGGTCAAAAACTATGTCTCCTTCATCGCTAGCGAATAGGATTATCTTCTTGACAAGCGCCAGAGGCAATTTTGTTGGTGTTTTGATTTTTCCCGTCCAATATTCCCTCTTTACAACCCAAACATCCTCAGGATAATGTTCTATCTTATTGAATTTGTATTTATTCTCGTTTTTGGCGACGAATAAGATGTGATAATGGCTTGTTACGAACCTTCTTTTAGTGAAAACGCCGAATTGATACTTCCAGATGAGATGGTTTATCGTGACAAAGCCCACTTCATCTATAGCGTTAAGGATATCCTTGAGATTCGTCCAACCGGAGAAAACGAACATACTGCCAGTTTCTTTCAAAATCCTGTGGACCTCTTTCATCCAAGTGAGGGTAAAATCGTAATACTTTTCTCTGGGAATCTCGTTATAGCCCTCCAAAACCCTTTCTTGTGCCCGATTATAGTTGCTCCTATTTGCTCGGAAATCTATGGCAAAAGGTGGGTCTGTTATGACAAGGTCAATCGTCGCATCGGGAATTCCCTTCATCAGCTCAAGGGCATCCCCACAGTAGATTTGGTCTACCTTGAAACTACCCAGGTGAATTTGTTTTTTATCCTCCATAATTATCTACCAGCTAATCTGCGAACTTCCTCAATTCTCTCTGGGAGGACGGGTTTCTCAAAGCTGCGGAAGCCAGCGAGCTTGAAGCCGTGCTTTTTTGCCAGGCTTGCTATTAGGTCAGCCTGTTCAAGCGTTACCTCCTTGCCAAGGGTGAAGCTTCTATCGTAATCCTCCAAAGCGAGAATCATCGTTTCAGCCATACAGGCATAGGCGGTTCTTGGTGGGAAGCCGAAATCAAAGCCAAAATCTACATTCCCGGGCACCTCCACCACGCCGCCTTCTATCACAAGCACATCCCTTCGTTCCTCTTCAACCCTCTTGGATACATCTCTCGGGCGAGCGACATCGCATACCACGGCGCCTTTTTTCAAATCCTCAGGGAAGATTATCTCCTCCATAGCAGATGTTACTGTCAGAACGATGTCTGCTTCCTTTAAACCCTCTCTTATATCGGTATGAATCTCAACCTGGCAATCCGTTTCTTTTTCTATGGTCTCCTTCACTTTCTCCAGCTTTTCCACATTTCTTCCGATTAAATTCATTTTGGGAACCTGGCGGGCGAGGAGTCGCGCCGAGGTGAACCCGATTGAGCCAGTTGCGCCCACCACCGCTGTGATTGCTTCCTTTGGTTCTATCCCTACGAGTTTTGCCGCCTCGATTGCGCCCTCAACAGCTGTAACTACCGTGTAGGAGTTTCCTGTAGTAACACCGATATCGATATTTTGAGCGAGTGTGATACCTCCGTCTCCCACAACTGATGTGAATGCCCCCAGCCCTACTATCTTTGCCCCGAGCTCTTCCGCCAGTCTACCAGCTTGGATGAGCCTTTTATAAACGAAGTCAAGGGGATAGGAGAGGAACTGACGAGGAGTGAAGGGAATGGCGATGAACCAGCCTTCTGTTTCCGCACCCGTGAGAGAGCGGATGCCTCTTATAGTCGATACTTTGAAGGGAGGGATATGCTTTGTTATCGCTTCAAGAATACGCTCAGGTAAGATGGAGAGTGGTTTTATGCTTTTCTTTATATCCTCTGCGGAGATTGGGTGTATGATAAAGGCGAATTTGCTCAAGATAGCACCTCCACTCTTGGCTTCCAGCCAAAGGAACGCATTACCTGCAGATACTCCTCTTCTGATATTTCGGCAGCTGGCTTGCCGAGGTAGCTCACCACCGCACCTTCCCACACATTGACCCCGAAGCTCCTCCCTTGAATGGCGGGAGTGGTCGTTATGAGCATCTTGACACCTTTCTGTTTGAGAAGTTGAACATCTTGAACTGTTGTGGTGTTGGTTATGATTATTTTTCCGGGAAGCTCTGGAGGGGAATAGCGTTTGATGTAATGGAAATCACCCGCTATGACATCTGCCCACTGGAAGAAATCAACGAACTTCGGCTTTGATGGTTTTTCCTGCTCTTCCCCAACTGGATATAGCATCTTGAAGGGAAGTCGGCAGATGAAGGGAAGGAAAAGAAAACCGAGGATATTGACCGCTCTTATGGAGCGCATAGGGATGCGGACGCCGAAGGCGAACATCAAATCGCCGAAAACAATCTCCTTTGCCAAAGAGGCTAAAGCCGATGCCATACCAAACCTATCCACGGCTGTTATCTGAAGAACACGGCATTCCTTAAAGTTGATTATACCTTCCCTCTGCAAGCCGTTGATTGCTTCTTTCTCCAGGGCAAGTTTGAGGAATGCTCCATCGGCAACCGGTGTAACCTTGGCTGCATCGGCAAGCTTCTTGGCATCTTTTATCACATATTTTCTCCAGCCAGTTATGAGGTAAAGGTCTATACCTCCCAGTCCTATGGCATCCACATTGCCATCCAACTCCCTTATCAAGTTCAGTGCCTTTTGAAAATCGCCGTCCGTTCCCCGTCTCTCCATAACATAGGGGATGCCTGCGAGCTCTATCTCAACCCTGCTATCCCTTTTTGATGAACCGAGACTGACGCTAACCACTCTTTTTCCAGGCAAGTCTTAATCCCTCCAATGTTAAGTATGGATCCACGATACAGGATGAGCGAAGCTGGTTAGCGAAAAATTCACCCATCCCTCCCGTAAGGACGACTATTGAGGGTCCTATCTGCTCCTTAATTCTCGCGAGCAAACCTTCTACAAGGCTTACCGTTCCAAGGACTACCCCGCTCCTTATCGCTTCCTTCGTTGTTTTTCCGATGACCTCCTGTGGAACATCTATCTCCACTTTTGGGAGGCGAGCTGTGGCGGAGAAGAGACCCTGAAGCGATATCTCAACTCCTGGAGCAATTATTCCTCCTTCATATTCACCTTGGGGAGAGATAACATCAAAGGTGATGGCTGTGCCGAAATCAACGATGATTGCCGGCGTGCCATATAGCTCTATGCAAGCTATGGCATTTGCTAATCTGTCCATTCCAACTTCTTCGGGATTCTTGTAAAGTATGGGAATGGGTGGAGGGAAATCCTCACCCATAAAATTGGTTTTCAGCCCACAGGAGGCAAAAGCCTCTCTGACGATTCCGTTGAGGGAGGGAACAACGCTTCCAGCAACGACCTCCCCTCCCGCTTTAAGGTCAATTCCCTGCCGCTTGAGTAGGTTTTCGGTCATCAACATAAACTCATCCGCAGTTAGCAGGCGGCGGGAGGAGAGTTTGAAGGAGCCAACGAGTTGGTCCTCTTTGAATATTCCGATATGGATTGTGGAGTTACCTATATCTACAGCAAGTAAATACTCCGCTATTGCTCACCACCACCATTTGGAGGTGTCGTCTGGGGAAGTTGGGGTGACATTTGCTGAAGCTGGGGACCAAGCTGTTGCATCAACTGTGCGGACATTTGCATCATCTGCTGCCAGAACTCGGGTGGTATTGACTGCATAGCCTGGAAGGAGGCGCCTATCAATTTCCCCATCTCCTCTGGCGTAAAGGTCATCATAGTGGCGAAGGATTCCTGCATTATCCTCTGAAGAAGTGTAGGGTCTTGGAGCATCATATTGAAGCTGGAAAGAAGGACTTGTTTTCTTTCCTCCGGGCTCATAGAGAGGAAGGCGTTGAGCATCATCCAGTTCAGATTGAGGTAGTCCTGAGGGGTGAGCTTTATTCGCTGGGTTGAAAGAAGAGACTGAGGGCTTGGAGTTTCCGCCCAGACGACATATACAGTTTTGAAATCCTTGTCTGTAAACGACGCCCTTTCCGCTTTGCTGAACAGCACATCTCCATCCTCCCCCTTCAAAATGAGTTTGGAAAGCTTAATGGATTGTAAGGCTTTTGCTGTCAAGATAAGGTCCTCATTTGATATCTTCTCCTTTGCGGGAAAGCTCAAAGTAGCCCACCTCATCCTGGGATAAAGGATGGATAAAGCTTTCAATGCCTCCTCAAGAGATGAGCATCTCACACTAGCGGTTATCTTGACCTGAAGGGAATCATCGGCTATTATCTCCTTGCCCGTTTGTTTCGCTAACTGGGATAGGGCATCTTTTATAGAGACATCGTTTAAATCCAGTACTACCCCCGAAGCCCATAGGGAGGGAATAAGAAGGAAAATCAGCAAAGCGAACCACTTTCTCAACATTGAGATCACCTCTCTCTAAAAATTCTATCATCAAGGTGGAAAAAATCAATTTAATAGAAGGGATTCTAAAAGGTGGTTTTGGGGAGTGTTGCCCTAGTAATTAACAAATTCAAAAACAAATGTCTTGATATAGAATGACAGTAAAATATAATTTTATAAAACCATAGAAAGGGGGTTCTTCTATGCCGCTGTTTTTAGGAATTGATGTTGGCACCACTTCCACTCGCGTTCTTGCGATAGATGAGAAAGGAGAGATAAAAGCGAGCGTATCCAAGGAATACCCTATGCTCACGCCCCAGCCAGGCTGGGCTGAGCAGGACCCCGAGGATTGGTGGCGTGCTGCTGTTGAGGGTATAAGGGAAGCGATAGCGAAAGGAATGGACCCTAAGGAGGTCAAGGGCATCGGTCTCTCAGGACAGATGCATGGTTCGGTCTTCCTTGACAAGAATGGGAAGGTGATAAGACCAGCTATCCTTTGGTGCGACCAACGAACGGCGGAGGAATGTGAATGGATTACAAATAAAATCGGCAAGGAAAAGGTCGTTGAATATACCTGTAATCCTGTATTAACAGGCTTCACTGCTCCAAAGATAATCTGGCTTAGGAACAAGGAGCCACAAAACTTCGAGAAATTGTCCAAGGTCCTCCTTCCCAAGGATTATATACGCTATAGACTTACCGGTGAATATGCCAGCGAGGTTTCCGATGCTTCGGGCACGAGCTTGTTCGATGTGAAGAATCGGCGGTGGTCAAAAGAGATGGTCGAGGGGATAGGGCTTTCAATGGACATCCTACCGACCGTCTACGAATCACCCGAGATAACCGGGCGACTTTCTGAGATAGCATCTCGGGAAACTGGGCTTCCTCAAGGAATACCAGTTGTGGGTGGCGGAGGGGACCAGGCAGCGGGTGGAGTGGGTGCAGGAGTTGTGGAGAAAGGTAAGATTTTCGTTAGCCTGGGAACCTCTGGTGTTGTCTTTGCCTTCACAGAAGAACCGGTGATAGATAAGGGGCTTCGCCTTCATACTTTTTGCCACGCAGTCCCAGGGAAATGGCATGTTATGGGGGTTATGCTTTCCGCGGGAGGTTCCTATCGCTGGTTCAGGGATGCTTTGGGAGAACCGGAAAGGGCTGTAGCGAGACTTATCGGAGTTGACGAATACGAGCTCATCAATAAGGAAGCGGAAAGAGCCCCTGCAGGCTGTGAGGGGCTCGTTTTCCTTCCCTACTTAACAGGCGAGAGAACGCCCCACGCTGACCCTTATGCCCGTGGCGTTTTCTTCGGTTTGACATACAGATGCACGAAGGGGTATCTTGCAAGGGCTGTTATGGAAGGTGTCTCCTTTGGTTTGCGTGATTCCTATGAAATTATGAAGGAGATGGACATTCCCGTTGAGGAAATAAGGATGATAGGTGGAGGAGCAAGAAGCCCCCTCTGGAGGAGAATCACCGCGAGCATATTCAATATGCCCAACTATATCCTCAACCTTGAGGAGGGTCCTTCTTTCGGGGTAGCACTTCTCGCCAGCGTCGGTGTGGGGTTTTATTCCTCGGTGGAGGAAGCTTGTAAAGCCACAATATTCCTGAGGGAGAAAACAGAACCTGTCAAGGAAGAGGTTGAGGTTTATGAGAGGTTGTATAAACTTTATAAAGAGCTGTATCTCACACTTAAGGGTCATTTCCGCCAGCTGGCGGAAATGATTTAATGAATTGAAGAAGGGAGGTTCTTGCCTATGAAAACGCTGATAATCTACCACTCTGTGGATGGGATATGCGAGAGGATGGCGAAGGCAATAGCAAAGGGCGCAGAGAGAAACGGAGAAGTTGTCTTGAAGAAGGTGGAGGAAGCCAAGCCCGACGACCTACTGGATGCAGATGTGATAATCCTCGGTGCACCCTGCTATTTTGCCAATATGTCATGGCAGATGAAGAAGTTTATAGATGATTCCGTTGTCCACTATGGCAAATTGAAAGGGAAAAAGGGAGGATGTTTCGCTTCCTCAGCTACTCTGAAAGACGGCAAGGATGCAATCTTGGCTCTAAAGGTAGCGCTGGAAATCCACGGCATGGATGTTGAAGAGGGTCCGCTTGCAGTGGCAGTACCCGATGAGAAACTCCTCCAGCAATGTGAGGAGTACGGGGAAAGAATTACTAAAGGGTAGTTAGCCAAGAGCCTATTTATTCCGAACGAAAAGGAGGAGAAAAATGATGAAAGCAGCAGTATTCAAAAAGACAGAAGATGGCAGATGGTTGCCTACAATGCGGGAAATGCCTGTTCCACTTCCCGAAGATGGGGAAGTTTTGATGAAGGTGGAGTCTTGTGGTATCTGTCAAACGGACCTGACAGTATCAGCGGGACGTTTTAGGGACCCAAGATTCATTCCCGATGAGGTCATCTTGGGGCACGAGTTCTGGGGAGAGATTGTTGGAGTTACAGAGAGGTGCAACGAAAGAAGAATCAGCTTGGGGATGGAACCGATAGAGGAAGGTGACCTGGTTGTTGCTGACCCGAACATAGTTTGTCTGCACGGCGAGGCAAGGAGCTGGAGGCGGGAAGGAGGAACTTGCCATTTCTGCCAGCAGTTTATATCC
This sequence comes from bacterium, assembly GCA_014360465.1. Lineage (GTDB taxonomy): Bacteria > Armatimonadota > JACIXR01 > JACIXR01 > JACIXR01 > JACIXR01. The sequence goes on along the minus strand of JACIXQ010000033.1, from coordinate 1,170 downwards.
GCTCTATGCGAAAAGGTTCAACATATAGGTGTCCACTTTAATGGAGGTTTTGCCCAATATTGTAAGCTTCCTGCCGAGCAAGTGGTGAAGCTACCCGACAGGGATAAGGAGTTTTGGTCAAAAAGGGGATATCTCGTTGAGCCTCTCGCGTGTATACTATGGGGAGCTGAAAGACTTCAACCCGAACCGGGTATGTCGATGGCAGTAATGGGAGCGGGACCTATCGGCACTCTCTTCGCCAGGCTCATCCGTCTCTTTATGCCTTCACTTGTTGTCATTGTTGATGTAGATGATGGGAGATTGGAAACCGCAAAAAAGCTCAACATCGGCGATGCTTTCGTGAACTTGAAGAGCGATGGTTTGGAGAAGATATTCGAGCTCACCGGTGGAGAAGGGATTGAATGCATTATTGAGACTGCGGGCTCCCCGACAGCCCTCGGTGCTGCAGTAGGTATGGCGAGGAAGGGAGGGAAAATCCTCGTTTTCGGGGTTTCGCCTATGGGAGCTATGGGGGAAGTTGAACCTTTTGAAATATATGAGAAACAGTTGGAAATAAAGGGTGCGTGTATTTATTCAACAACCCCTCCCCATAAGCCAAAGCCCATCCAATATTACTTCAAAAAAGCGATAGACCTTTTAAGGAAAGAATTGGTGAAAGCCGATGACCTTGTCCTAAGCGATGCCCACATCCATCCACCTGAAGAGATAGAGGAGGCATTCCAGCAAATAAGGAACAGGGTGGGCTTAAAACATATAGTCTCCTGCTGGAAGTAAAAAAAGGTTATTACCTTTGTAATTAGGAGTAAATAGTCCATATCGCTACCTGGCTTTACCTCATAGCACGGACCATAAGCGGTAGGGAAAGCCAAGATAAACTTTGAAGGTATCTTTTCAAGCTTTTATTTGAGCTTTTCTTAAATAAAAATTCGCTATCCGAACAGGATTTTCCTCTTAAAAATTCAAATTCTTCCTCCTTTACTCCTGTAATGACGATAATCTTTCAAACGTCTTTCCTCAAAAATAAATTGCTTTGAAAGCTTGTTCCGTTTATTCATTGTTATACCTCCTTACCTTTATTTGATATGCTTTGTCAAGTCTTTTCTCCAACATCTCAATCCGTTCTGATAGTTCAAATAAGTCTATATTAGCTCTCATTGCCTTTAGTTTTTC
>JACIXQ010000032.1 GCA_014360465.1 bacterium | reverse complement strand
GAGGATTTTGCAGGGATTTTTTTATCCTTTCTATCTCTATTAAATCAATGCCGATTCCTTTCACGACCATAAATGTTCACTTAGCATTTTAAATTCTCATAGGTCATTGCGTCAAAATATTCCCCATTTTTTTAATTTCTTATCGGGTTTCCAGAGAAGCTTAGAGATTACTTTTTACAATATGATGAATCCGATGAAAATCTTTCGGAAAAATCAAATATTTTCTGGGATTCCCCAGATTCTACACTAAAACCGGCTTTTGTGCTATAATCTTAATAGATGGAGGTTCAGTTAATGTGAAGAAGCTTTCGGTTTTATTAATTCTTTTGGCGCTCATTCTATATGGGAAAACGAACCCATTTAATGAAGGCGTGAAGCTTTTTCAGGAGGGAAAGCTACAAGAGGCAGAAGGGAAATTCAAGGAAGCGCTAAACGAGGACCCGAGCAATCCATATACTCTCTCCTGGCTTGGCTTCATCCAGCTAAAGTTGGAGAAGTATGGGGATGCCCAGGAAAATCTTGAAAAAGCAGTATCAATCAATCCTCGGCTTGCCGAAGCTTGGAGCAACCTGGGTAGCCTTTATATTGCTCTGGAAAATTATGATAAGGCAATTGAGGCTTTCCAAAAAGCGGTTCAGGCGAAGCCATCATTCAGCGATGCTTTCTATAATCTCGGTTGTGTTTATTTACAGAAAGGGAATATTGATGATGCCATCTCCGCCCTTCAAACAGCTGTGCGCCTTTCCCCAAACAACGCCCTCTATCACGATACTCTCGGAATTGCCCTACGAAGGAAAGGACTTCTTGATGAGGCGCTCAAGGAATTCCAGAAGGCTTTGAACCTTTCCCCTGCCCCAGAATACTATTTGAACCTTGCCCTTTGCCTCTGGGATAAAGGCGATAACAAACAAGCTGCGGAAAACATCCGCAAGGCTCTGCCCAACCTACAATCGGACCAGAATTTGGCTACCTTTGTTGGCAAGATGCTCATTGATAAGGGGCAGATAGATGATGCTATCAACATCCTTAAGACGACAGCACAGGGAAACGATTATTATCCCTATTTCCTACTTGGAATGGCTTATAGCAAAAAGGGTGATTTGAAATCTGCTGAAGAGGAATACAAAAAGGCTTTGAACCTTTCTCCCAATGACTTTGATGTTCTGAACAACCTCGCTGTTGTCCTTTATAAACAGCAGAAGCACGAGGAAGCCATCAACTATCTGGATAGAGCCATCCAGCTAAATCCCAATTCTCCCCTCCCCTACTTCAACAAGGCGCTCGTTCTCGTCGCCCTTTCCCGTCTTGATGAGGCATTAGAGATGATTAAAAAGGTCATCTCCTTGGATGTCAAAATGCCATCCGCTTATTCACTCCTCGGTGAGATATATATGGATAAATATGATTATCAATCCGCCGTTGAAGCGTTTAAAACGGCTATTACCCTTGACCCTAAGAATATCAGCGTCCTCAACAACCTTGGAATCTGTCTCGACCGTCTCGGCAGGTTTCAGGAAGCGATTGAGACATATAAGAAGGCGATAAATCTCAATCCCGATTTCCCATACCCTTATAACAACCTTGGCGTCGTCTACGAGAAACTCGGGGATTTGGAGACTGCTCTGAAATATTATAAATCAGCGCTTCAAAAGGACCCTAAATTTGAGGAGGCTAAAGCGAACGCTGAGCGTCTGGAGAAGGAATTAGGAAGTTCCAAGGTTCAAAGCCAACCCAAGGAGATGAAATGAAAGAAAAAATTCTCATCTGGCTTTCAAAGGACAAAAAGCCAGCTATGGGTAAAGGCTTGAGACTAGCCCATAATCTTATTGATAAAGGCTACCAGGTCCGGTTTCTCCCCGAGGTAGCGGAACTACTGGCTCTTCCCTCCCTCGCATTGAAAAAGGGAGAGGAAGAGGAGCTTAAGCTTGTCCTCGTGGGTGGTGGTGATGGCACAATTCTTTCTGCTAGCCATTTCGCTGCACCGCGGGGTTTGCCCCTTCTGGGGGTTAATCTCGGGCGTTTCGGCTTCCTCGCTGAGTTCTCCTACTGGGAAGCTTCTCAGGCAGTGGACGACTTCTTTCAGGGCAAAAACATCATAGAGAACAGGATGATGCTCGTTGCCCAGGCAAAGGATAGAACTTTCTATGCTCTGAACGATGTCGTCATAAGCAAGGGAGGACTTTCACGCATCCTTCATTTAGAAACAAGGGTAAAAGGTGAGCTTCTCGCTGTCTATCCCGCAGATGGGATAATCCTCTCCACCCCTACAGGCTCAACAGCTTATTCCCTTTCAGCGGGAGGACCTATCATACAACCCTGCCTTGAGTTGATAATCCTCACTCCTATCTGTCCCCATACCTTGAGCGCGCGTCCGCTTGTCCTCAAGCCTGAAGAGGAGATTACCATCCGTGTCCGTCATCCTAATTCCAATTCCCACTTCCTCACGGTTGATGGACAAGAGGGTATTCCGATTGGGGACGAGTTAGTATTGGTGACGAAAGCTCCCTTTTACGCGAAATTCGTCCTCTCATCTGCTCACTCCTTTTATAAGAAAGTCCGCTCCCGCCTTCGCTGGGGAGCGAGAAAAGGAGTGGAGTAACAACTGCTATACGAACTTTACATAAGGGATTTCGCAATAATAAAAGAGCTAAGGGTTGATTTCGGAGCAGGCTTTAATGTGCTGACAGGCGAAACGGGCGCCGGTAAATCAATAGTCATTGATGCCCTCAATTCACTTGCTGGAGGAAAGATAGACCCCGTTATGTTTAGGGAGGGAACATTGATAGAGGGAACATTTGATATTTCCTCCGTTCCTCAGATTAAGGAGATGCTGGAAGAAGCGGGATTTCTCGCTGAGGATTTCCTTGTAATCACAAGGGAATTCAGCAGTGGCAGGGGTATAGCAAGGATTATGGGTAGGATAGTTCCCCTCCAGTTTCTCAGCAAATTGGGAGACCTCCTCGTTGATATCCACGGTCAGCATGAGCACCAATCGCTCCTTAGACAATCCTACCATCTTGAAGTCCTGGATAGATGGGGCAAAGGCATACTTGAACAGAGGGCGAAGGTCTCCAAGCTTTATTCCCAATTGCAAGACAAGAGGAAGGAATATGAAGAAATTTCTGAAAGGATGCGGGAAAAAGAAAAGCTTCTATCGCTCTATGAGTATCAACTCAAGGAAATAAAGGAAGCGAATTTAATCCCCGGGGAAGAAGAGGAGTTGAAGAAGGAATCCCTTATCCTTTCCAATGCAGAGAAGATATATCAAAATCTTTCCCTTGCCTTTGCCCTGCTAAAAGGGAAGGAGCCATCGGTTGAGGATTTGCTCGGGAGAGTTGAAGTTCTCATTGAGGAGGCATCCGCATACGATGAGAAGCTTAAAGAATGGCTTCAATCGCTTCGCTCCGCCTATTCAATAGTTGATGAAGTCGCCTCACTTCTGAGTTCCTATGTCAGCGATATAGAGTTCAATCCCCAGAGGCTGGAGGAAATAGAAGAAAGGCTCTACCTCATATCACGACTGAAAAAGAAGTATGGGAACAGTATCGGGGAAATCCTTGCCTACAGGGATAAGATAGAAAAGGAGATGGAAGCCCTTTCTCAGAGTGAGGAAAAGATAGAAAGCTTGGAGAAGGAGATAAGTGCTCTTGAAAAAGAGCTGGAGAAGGAGGTTAGCATTCTATCCGAACTCAGGAAAAAATCGGCTCACTCCCTGCAGGAGATGGTGCTGAAGCATCTCAGGGAATTGGGAATGGAGAAGGCGAAGTTTGAGGTGTCAATAACGCCGAAGGAGATCGATAGCAAGGGAGCGGATAGAGTGGAGTTCCTATTCAGTGCCAATCCAGGTGAACCACTTCATCCCCTGCATAAAATAGCCTCCGGAGGAGAGTTATCCCGCTTTATGCTATCGGCTAAGAGCGCCCTTCGGGAAGCTGACCCCGTGCCGATAATGGTCTTCGATGAGATAGACCAAGGGATAGGTGGCGAGATGGGGTTCGTGCTTGGCGAAAAATTGAAAAGATTAAGCAAGGGGAGGCAAGTCATAGTGGTCACTCATCTTCCCCAGATAGCTTGTTTCGCCAACCATCATTTCAGGGTAAAAAAACTTGGAGACGATTACCATACGGAAGTCGTTATAGAGAAGTTAGAGGGGGATGATAGGGTGATGGAGCTTGCCAGAATGTTGGGAGGAAGCGACTCCACATCCGTAGTCCAGCGACACGCCAAGGAGCTACTTGAGAAATACGGCGGGGCTTAAGATGGTTATTCGCGGAAGAGCAAGGATAGATAGGATGACAAAGAGGTTGATAACCAGATTAAAGAGGGGTGAAATAGCTGTTTTGAACCATAAGGATATAGATATAACCTCCGCCCAGCTCCTATTGGAGAAGAAGCCTTCAGCAATCGTCAACCTTTCCCCATCTGTTTCTGGGGAATACCCGGCAGGCGGTGCCCTTTATCTTTTGAAGAATTCCATCCCAATTTTGGAGGTTGAAGATGGTGAAATAGGAGAGGAAATCGAGGGGAAATTAGTTGAGATAAGGGGAGAAGAGCTTCTCCTAAATGGGAAGGTAATCGGTAGGGGGAAATGGTTGACCATTGAAGAAGTAGAGGCGAAAATTAATGAAGGGCGTAGTAAGCTCGGCGAAATATTAGAGGATTTCGTTCGTAATACCCTTCAATATCTTGAAGAAGAAAAGGAGATTTTCCTCAGTGAAGAGATTCCTTTTCCTCCTTTGAAGACAAAGATAGCTGATAGGGAAGTGCTTGTTGTTGTAAGGGGGAAGAGCTACAAAGAGGATTTGAGAGCACTGCGTTTCTATATTGAGGATATAAAGCCGATTTTGATTGGCGTTGATGGCGGTGCGGATGCAATTTTAGAGATGGGCTATAAGCCCGACATTGTTATCGGTGATATGGATAGCGTTTCGGAATCTGCCCTTCGTAGCGGAGCGGAGTTGATAGCTCATGCATATCCTACTCCTGATAAGCCCTCTCCTGGGGTGGAGAGGTTGAAAAGAATGGGATTGGAATTCAAGGAGATAGCCTTTCCGGGAATGAGCGAGGACCTCGCCTTACTTCTTGCCCATGAGAAAGGAGCAAAGCTGATAGTGGCGGTGGGCTCCCACTATGACCTGCTGGATTTTCTTGAAAAAGGGAGAAAAGGGATGGCGAGCACATTCCTAACCCGACTAAGGGTCGGCTCAAAGCTGGTGGATGCAAAGGGAGTAAGCTATTTATATAGAAGAAGTTTGAAAAAAATTCACATTGCTCTCCTGATAATCTCGGCTCTGATCCCCGTGTTCGTCCTCATTCTCGTCTCCCCTTCGGTAAAGGATGTCCTCAATTTGTTCTTTCTTAGGATATGGTACTTCCTTCGCTCCCTCAAACCTTGATTTTTCTTGCAAAATCTCAAGAAACATAGCAAAATTTTTTAAGAAAGGAGGTTTGTGCCAATGGCGAAAAAACTCGTTTTTCCCAGCGATTTCTATTTTGGAACTGCCACAGCTTCCTATCAAATAGAGGGAGGCTGGAACGAGGACGGCAAGGGACTATCAATTTGGGACACTTTCTCTCATACTTGTGGGAAGATAAGGGATGGCTCCACGGGAGATGTTGCCTGCGACCATTACCATCTCTGGGAGCAGGATGTCGCTCTGATGAAGGACATAGGTTGCAATGCTTACAGGTTTTCCATCTCCTGGCCGCGGGTGCTTCCCCAGGGCAAAGGGAGATTCAACCCCTTGGGTATGGAATTCTATGACCGGCTTGTAGATGCCCTTCTGAAAGCAGGAATCACTCCTTTCATCACACTCTACCATTGGGACTTACCCCAGGCTTTGCAAGATGAAGGAGGTTGGGCTGTTAGGGATACAGCATATTACTTTGCGGAATATGCGAGCATCGTCGTTCATAAATTGGGAGATAGGGTCAAGCATTGGATAACCCATAACGAGCCCTGGGTAGTCGCTTGGATTGGCTATGGTTGGGGCGAACACGCCCCCGGTCTGAAGAACGAAAGGGTAGCTGTTCAAGTAGCTCATCATCTGCTCCTTTCCCATGGTCTGGCAGTGGAGGTCATTCGCGACATCTGCCCGGATGGAGAGGTAGGAATAACCCTCAATCTTTCTCCCGTTCATCCCGCATCGGATACAGAAAACGACAAAATCGCCGCTGTGAGACATGATGGCTTCCTCAATCGCTGGTTCCTTGACCCTATCTTTAGGGGACATTATCCCCCAGACATAATGGAGTTAAGTCCCATTTTCCTTCCCGAGGTTCAACCAGGCGATATGGCAATCATATCTCGCAGGGTTGATTTTCTCGGCGTCAATTATTACACACGGAGCATTATGAAGTTCAATGCATCGGCTAAACCTCTCCAAGTTGAAGGAGTTGCTCCTGAAGGGGCTGAGTTTACCGAGATGGGCTGGGAGATATATCCTCCAGGGTTATACGAGATTCTTATGAGGGTTCAAAAGGATTATAATCCTCCTAAACTCTATATTACCGAGAATGGAGCTGCCTTCGCCGATGAGATATCTCCTGATGGAGGCGTTCATGACCCCAAGAGGGTTGATTACCTAAAGAAGCATTTCGCCCAGGCACATAGAGCAATAGAAGATGGAGCGAGGTTGGCTGGCTACTTCATCTGGAGCCTGATGGACAACTTTGAATGGGCGCATGGCTTCACAAAGCGATTTGGCATTGTCTATACCGATTATGCCACCCAGCGAAGAATATTGAAGGATAGCGCACTCTGGTTCAAGAAGGTGATAGCGGAGAAGGCAGTTGAGATAGATTAATAGTAGGATTCAAATCAATTGGAAAGAAGGTAAGGAAATGAAGAAAATCATCTTGCTTTCTATTCTATCTTTGTTTGTCTATCCTGTGCTACCTTCGGCTAAAGGGAGCGAAATCGGTCTCAATATAGGATACTTCTACCCTTCAAGTTCCTCTGTAAGGGACCTTTATGGAAATAGCTGGCTTTTGACCGGTATCTTCCTTCAGATAAATGAATACCAGGCTTATCGCGAAGTACGGACGGAGTATATCAGCCTTGACTATATTCACAATAGCCATAACGGTGAATTTGAAGGTTATCCTTATAGAGCCTCGGTGACAAATATCCCCCTGATGTATAACACGCGATATCGTAATAGTGGGAAGAATTTCTATTATGTTTATGGGATTGGTTTCAATTACCTAAAAGTGAAGGTGGAGATGGGAGGAACGAGCGATAGCGATTCCGAGCTGGATTTGGGTGGACAACTTGCCTTAGGCTATGGGACAGACAAGTTCGGTGTTGAGCTTCGCTACATTGAGTTTGGCAGGACTGGGAACACGGGACTTGCTCTGACGCTTATGGGTAGATTCTGATTTTTTTCCTTCTTTTTGTATTTCTCTATTCCTTCCAATTTTTGCAAAAATTAGTGTTTGCCCTTTAACATAGTATTCAATATAATTGAATTTAAATTTTCTTTTTTTCAAAATGGCATCTTGATAAGGAGGCGAGCTTTTATATGCAGGATATGTTAGAAATACGCTGGCATGCCCGTGGTGGGCAGGGCGCTAAAACCGCCGCCCTACTCCTCGCCGAGTCCCTTATGGGCGAAGGCACTTATGTCCAAGCTTTCCCCGAATATGGTCCCGAGCGAATGGGCGCCCCGATGCGTTCCTACGACCGCATTTCTTCAAAACCGATAAGGCTCCACACCTCAATCAAAAACCCCGATGTGGTTATTATCCTTGACCCTTCCCTTCTCGCCGACCCTTCCACCCTTGATGGCTTGAAGGAGGATGGGATAATACTCGTCAATACTGTTGAGGACCCCAAAACGGTGAGGGAAAAATACAACATAAAGGGAAGAAAAATTTATACCCTCAATGCGTCCCAGCTTGCCCAAGAAGAGCTTAAGCGTGACCTTGCAAGCGTCCCTATGCTGGGAGCTTTGATAAAGGTTACAGGTCTGACCAACCTTGAGGATTTCCTGGCACATATCAGGAAGGAGCTGGAGCGAAAGTTTGCCCATCGTCCGGAGGTCATAGAAGCCAATCTCAAACTATATCAAAGAGCCTACCAGGAGGTGAAAAGTGAATGAAGTTGACGGACAGATTGCATAGTTGGAAAGAGCTCCCAATCGGAGGGATCATTCCCGAGGGAGGGACTTCACGCGCCTATAAAACCGGCACTTGGCGCACAGGCAAGAAGCCCGTCTGGCACCCTGAAAGGTGCATTCAGTGCCTATTCTGCTGGATTTATTGCCCAGATGATGCCATCTTAGTAACGGAGGATGGCAAACGAGCAGATTTTGACTACGATTACTGCAAGGGTTGCGGGATTTGCGCGCGAGAGTGTCCCGCCAAACCCGAGAAGGCAATTGAAATGGTAGACGAACTGAGGTAAAGGAGGGAGAGGGATGTCACAAGTAGCAAAGGAATTGATGGCTTTAACGGGAAATGAGGCAGCTGCCTACGCTATGAGGCAGATAAACCCCGATGTAGTAGCTGCATATCCGATCACTCCTCAGACCGAGCTGATGCAGACATTTGCCCAGTATGTCGCAGATGGACTTGTGGATACCGAGCTCGTCACCGTGGAAAGCGAGCATTCGGCTATGTCAGCCTGTGTGGGAGCGGCTGCTGCGGGTGCTCGCACGATGACGGCGACCTCCTCCCAGGGTCTTGCCCTGATGTGGGAGGTTCTATACATAGCTTCCGGTCTACGCTTGCCTATCGTTATGTGTGTCATTAACCGTGCCCTATCTGCACCGATAAATATTCACGGCGACCATTCCGACGCAATGGGAGCGAGGGATTCGGGATGGATACAGCTTTTCTGCGAGAACGCTCAGGAAGTTTACGACAATGTCCTCCAGGCTGTTAGAATAGCTGAAGAAGTGTTTCTGCCCGTTATGGTTAACTACGATGGATTCATCATATCCCATGGTGTAGAAGTAGTGGAAACGCTACCAAAAGAAGTGGTGCAGGCATTTGTGGGTGAAAGGAAAACCCCTTATAAACTGCTTGATGTTGAACATCCAATAACCGTGGGAGCCCTTGACTTGCAGGATTACTATATGGAACACAAGCGTGCCCAATCCGAGGCGATGCGGACAGCTATGCCCACCATTTTGAAAATAGGGGAGGATTTCGAGAAGCTAACGGGTCGGCGCTATGAGGCGATAGAAACTTATCGTCTTGATGATGCTGAATTGGCTATCGTTGCCCTTGGTTCAACATGCGGCACAGCTAAGGATGCTATTGACGAACTGAGAGATGAAGGATTGAAAGCCGGACTTCTCAAGATAAGGGTCTTTCGTCCTTTCCCCTGGAAATATATTCAAACCGCTTTGAGAGGAAAGAAGGCTGTAGCGGTTATGGATAGAGCTGAGGGTATGTCTGCGGTTGGCGGTCCGGTTTTCCATGAGGTTCGTTCCTGTCTTTATGACCTTGGGGATAGACCGCCAATTGTAAATTACATTTATGGATTGGGTGGCAGAGATGTGAGCATTGAGGACATCAAGAAGGTCTTCAATGAGCTCGTGCCCATAGCAGAGACGGGCAAGGTTGAGGATTTCTACCGTTATCTCGGAGTCAGAGAGTAAAGGAGGGTCATAAAGATGGCAAGATTGAGAGATTTAGCGAAAAAACCTTCACCTTTAACATCAGGACATCGGGCTTGCAGCGGTTGTGCTTTTCCCCAGGTAGCAAGACAGGTTCTTCTTGCTGCCGATACACCTGTCGTAGTCGTCATTGCAACTGGTTGTATGGAAGTTGCCACAACGATTTTCCCCTACACCGCCTGGCAGGTTCCCTGGATGCATTGCGCCTTTGAGAATGCCGCTTCAACTCTTTCCGGAATTGAAGCTGCATACAGAGCATTGAAAAAGAGGGGCGTCTTGGATAAGGACATACGCTTCGTGGCATTTGGCGGTGATGGAGGAACATATGACATCGGGCTTCAGGCTTTATCTGGGGCTCTTGAGCGTGGACACAGACTCCTCTATGTTTGCTACGATAACCAGGCATATATGAACACAGGGATTCAGCGCTCTGGGGCAACTCCCACCTATGCTTATACAACCACGAGCCCTGCTGGTAAAGTTATCCCCGGCAAAACGCAGAAGAGAAAGGACTTAACAGAGATAGTGGTAGCCCACGATATCCCCTATGTTGCCCAAAGCACTCCCGCTCATTGGAACGACCTAATTACGAAAGTGCAAAAGGCTCTGGCAGTTGATGGTCCCTCATTCATAAATGTCCTCCAACCCTGCAGGCTTGGCTGGACTTTTGAGGCTGATATGGCGATAGAGTTAGCCAGGTTGGCGGTAGATACCTGTTTCTGGCCACTTTACGAGGTAGTGAATGGGGAATACAGGTTGACATATCGCCCGAAGGAGAAGAAGCCGATTGAGGAATGGCTGAAGTTACAGAGAAGATTCCGTCACCTGTTCACCCCGGAGAATCGCCATCTGATAGATGAACTCCAGGCGGAAGTGGACAGGAAGTGGGAACGATTGCTGAAGAAGTGCGGGTTGGCTTAAGGAAGAGATAGATACGATTTCCTTAACCTGGGCGGGCTGAAAGCCCGCCCAGGTTTTTTAATTGAAAATATACAAACCCCTCATTTGAAGATTCCACCGAGGAACTTAAATAGCAATAACATCGCACCCGCCCAGAGAACCGAGACAATAAGATATATTAACCAAGCGGAACAACCAACACCAGAGGGAGGCATTGGAGGCGGCACCCAGAAGGGGCGATTAGGGTCATTCAAGGATTCTAAATACTCCATCTCCCTCTCTACCGGGCTCTTGTATTCCACAAGGAAAGGCGAAGATAGATCGGCTTTTATTTGGTCAAGTTTTTTCCCCGAGGCAACCATTAAATCCAATAGTAGCCACACGGTATCTTCGTTATTTAATTTCACCCATTGCCCCAAATACTGAAAATATATATCCTTGCCGTCGCTCCAGAATATCAATTCTCCCCGATTTTTTATCTTTCTCTTAATAATCTCTCGTCACCTCTCACCATCGGTAATAGCGATAAGGGTCATCCCCAAGTGGGAAATCGCTACGGTAATCAGGATGATAGAAATCAACGGGAAATGGGTAGTCCTTGGGCTTTAAAAATAGCTCTTGGGTTTTCCCGGCAAATCCTCCACCGCCGTAGTTATCAAATACGCGCACCGCTATGGTGTTTTTCCCTGCTTTTACCAACCTTCCTGGCACGACATACTGACGAGGAACAGACCACCAGTTGGGCGTCGTGTTATCTGTCTTCCCAACCAGTTCTCCATTGAAGAAAGTTGAATCGTAATCATCAATTGCTCCAAGTGAAAGGAGCAGGTCGCGACCAGCCCATTGAGGCGGTATATCAACAACAAGAGAGAAAACAGCTTCTCCATCCCAATTCTGGAATTCTTGCCACAATCCGGGAACATTCACGCTCTCCCACCCTTCTTCGGGAGGATTTTTTCCAACGAGTATCTTCGCTTCCTCGCTCATTCCCGGGTCAGGGTGTATCTGGTCTGCAGAAGTAGCTGGAGGTAATTTGACGGTCATCTTTACCTTCCATTTTCCAGCAAGTGAAATCTCCCGCGGCATCGGCTGGAATATGAGGGAATCGCTTTTGAAGCTGGCACCGAGATTTGCAAGAATTTGGGAAATAGCACGGGTTGTGCGCCAGCGGGTAAAGCGAAAATATGTAGCGACGATATCTTCCGAATTATCTTCGCCTAAAGGACGAAAAGATATACCTGTAAGCCAATAAGAAGCTGTTTCATTTGCAAGCTGAAATTCTATCCTCACCTTATCATTGGTGGAAGCCTCTATGGTGAATTGGAAGTGACGCCATTGAGTGGTCAAATCAAGAGCCTTAACGAAATCAACTATATTGAATGGTTCGTGGTCCATTATAAGGGCGACATTGGCTTTGCAGTCTTTATCGGCTTTCGCCCAGAAGCTCAAGATATAATTCCTGCCCTTCTCAATCATCCCTACTGGTTGACGAAATTGAACATGCCAAGGCTGGTCGCTTTTTTGACTAACGGTAATTTTAACCGCTTTTGCTGTTGGTTGCTCCCGTTTCAAACCTTGAGGTATATCCGAATCTATGGTCATTTCTGCCTTTGCATTACCATATATGCCCAATGTCCAACGGTTAAGCTCTTGCTCGAAATTGCCATTTATAACCCTTTCTTTCGTATTGAAGTGCATTGGGTCAATTTGGCAATATATCGCCACTCCCTTGCCAATCCTTAACTTGCCAAGAAGACCATCTGCTCCAATTTCACAACCATCAGTTATCAACCAGGCGGAATAATCGGTCCTCCAGCGTAGGTCGGATGGACTTAAACCGGCGCATTCTCCCCATTTTGGAACATTCAATGAACCATGGAATCTTCCTTTATTTTCAAGCTTTACTCCCAATGGTGCAACTGGCTTTTCTCTCGGCAAAAAGAGGACTTTGCCACCGCTTTCAATATATTTTCTCAAAGCTGTTTCACCCAAATTTGACTCTTCGCCTATTATCAGTAGTTCTTCATTGCCTTTAATCCCGTCGGCTTTCCCAAAATTGACGCCGAGGAAATTTAGAAGTTTTTCTCCCTTCTCTCCACCGATATAAATTGCCCTTTCAACCTTTGGGGAAGAGCTTCCTCCTTTGAGCAGATATTGTATTAGTTGGTGAGAGAGCCTATTGCTTGCTGGGTCAAGCGAGGAATGGTCCTCAAGGTCAAGAGTTGAGAGAATGAGCAACCCCTTGCCGTAATTCAGCTCCATAAGGGGAGAATAAGCTAAATCAAACTCGCATTCAAGAATGGGACGCCAACCTCCCCTATGGGGTTTCTCAATGGCGGCGCTTGTCACAGCTCCCCTATTCCCCCAATGCCAGCCATATGCAGGAATCTCCTCCATCTTATACTCCGGATAATCGTCAACGAGATTACTGCTACCTCGCCAGTCCCTTAAATCCTCATCATCCAGCCCCTGAACAATGGGATGATTGGCATCAACGATGAAAACTCTTCTTGAGAGGTGGCGAGCCACCCGGAACCCGAAATTGTTCCTCATCCACTCTGGGTCCTGGGACATTATCAGAGCCTTTCCACCCTCTCTAACGAAAGCTTCAAGGTCGAAAGGTAGTTTGAAACCCTTTGAAAGCACTTTTCTGCCAATGATGATAGTGGATGTTTCCTTTGGGATTTTCTCCTGAACGAGCTGAACCTCATAGCCCAACTCTTTCAAGAGCTTTGCCGTTTCTCCAACAGGGTCAAATATATAAAGCTTTTCTCTTTTCGGTTCCAAAGGTCGGAAGACGCGAAATTCGAACTCGTCTTTGTGTTCGTAATCTCCAATTTTTGCTTTCAGAACGATTTTCCCATCAACTTTATCTCCGTCAATCCTTGGAGGAAGTTTGAACTTTATGGGGAAGGAAAGATTTGAAGCCGGCTTTATCTCTCCCTTACCGCTCCCTTTTCCTATAATTTTGTCATTCAGGAACGCTTCCCAGCTGAAGCTATAAGGGACTGTTTTTCTCTCATCATTTATCAAAATAACTTGCTTTTCCACCTTCTCACCCACAAAGAAATTATGGTCCTTAGCTGTGAAAGCCTCTTTGGGTCCGGCTATCCAGGCGAGGGTGGGTCCATCAACCTCTCTAATTGTTTCCAAAGCGGGGCGGATAACATTTCCCTCTGGTCGGAGATAGTAAATATAGGAAATCGGTACTTTCTCCCTGAACATTCCTCTTCTTCCTTCCTCAAAAGGAGGAAGGTTTATTTCTCCTGGCTTACCATCCCAGAAGATGCCATCCGCCCAGGGAACCATTCCTCCAGTTATCCCAAATGTTCGCCAGCTTCTCCAGGTATTGCGAATGAAAAGCTTCTCCACAGCCTGAAAAGCCGGCGCACCTACCAGTTCGGGAGCTCCTTGCCAATTGGAATATAGCTGGTCTCCCTGATAGCGTTCTATTATTTTGGAACGGTATTCATTTGTTTCCAGTTCGTAGGCTTTTTTCCCAAGGTAGATAGCGGAAAATTCTGTCATCAATGGTTCGCTTATTATAGCGTTGCTGAAGCCATCTCTTCCCCGCATAAATGTGCAGTGGAAAGGAGTGCCGAACTCTATGGGGAGGTAAGGCATATCGCCGTATTTTACCCAATGGCTTAGCCATTCCTCCCTTTCCTGAAGGGGAATGAGGTTGAGGTAAGTATTTGGAGCGAATATGTCGCCGTTATAAACACCGTGATGAACGAGGACGGGACGCGTGGGGTCGTATTTTTTTATAAGGGAGATACCTTCCCTTATCGCTCCCCAGTGTTTATCAGTTGAGGGATTTTTACCTTCATACCAGTTCTTCCTTCCGATATAGCGAGGATTCTGGTCTTGCCAGTCGTAGCCAGCGAAGTTTGGAGTGGTTGTCCAGATGACAACGGAGGGATGATTACGAAATCTTTTAAGCTCGTCGGACATCCTTTTTTCGTATCTCTCCTTCACCCCTGGTTGCCACCAATGATTGAGGTCGCTCCAGGTTATATAAGGGCTCATATCAAGGGCGGGAGCCATCATCAAGATTCCCTTTCTATCCGCTATTTCGCACCATAGTTCCCGAAAATGCGTCCTCCCACGCTCATCGTGATTCCAAGGCCAGAGTTCTACGATGTTGAAGCCCGTTTCAAGATATCCCTCAAGCATTGCCTCTATCACTTCAAGAACGCCGGCGCACGAGTTCCACTCGTCTCCGGCGCAGATTGGACGGAGTCGGATCTCCGTTCCATTTAGGAAAAATCTCTTCCCCTCTATCCAGAACTCCCTGAAGCCAAAAGTTCCACCCCATTCATCATCTATCCCCTCCCCCTTTATCTGGAGAAGGAGCTTGTAGAGGTAAGGCTGGCGGTAATCCCATAATTTAGGATTATCCCAGCGCCAAGTAAGTTGGAACTTCTGCTGAGGAGAACCATCCAAATTTATTTGGGATGTGAATCTTTTTTCCTCCCTTCCATCTTCGCTTAGAACACGAGCTATTACATCGGCTTTACCTCCTTTTTCAATATCCGAGAGCTCTACATCCAATATCAGGCTTTTTTTACGAACCGATGTTTGTATGAAGACATCCTTTATATATCCTCCTTTAGGGCGGCTTTCAAGGAAAACCTCCCCGATTATTCCCCGTGTATCAAGCTGTGAATTTGTTGAATAGTTCGGATTGGAGAGGTCAAGAAGTGCTTTAGCCTCGTCTTCATCTTTTGATGAGGCTACAAGTATCCTTATCGTGGCATCCTCTCCCGCTTTGACAGCCTTAGTTATATCAACTTGACCAAATGGCCATTCAACTTTTCCGCACTCAATTCCGTTTGCGTAGACAATGGCATCTGTGCTAACTCTTTCTAACCTGAGCAGGATGGCTCGCCCTTCCCATTCAGCGGGAATTTGAACGGTTTTCTCATACCAGGCTCTACCAAGGGTAAGAAGGTCAACATCGGACCAAGAAGGTCCATTCCCTTTTTCAATGATTCCCGGAAGGCGCCAGCTACCATTCCAGCTGCCCGGCACCCAGATGGAACCCCATTCTGATTGAGTGACGGAGTTAACGCTCTTCGCGGGCATAAAGCGCCATTGACCGTTCAAGCAGATACAAGCCCTTTTAGAGGAAATTATCTCCTGATTCCCTTGGGAAAAAAGGAAGCTGGTAAGTAAAAGGCAACAGATTATGGGAAATTTACTCATTTCCAAATCCTCCTTTCAATCCTCCAAACTTTTATAGTTCCGTTTTCCAGCCCCACTGTAAGGAAATTTCCATCTGGACTAAAAGAGACAGAATTTACCCAATGACTGTGGTAGAGGTTATCAAGTATTTTTCTTTTTCTCAATGCCCAGATGTGCACTTCTTGATAGGCACCAAAAGCAAGGAGCTCCTCGTCTGGGCTGAAGATAATTTGCCAAATGCCACTATTATGCCTAAGCTCTGCTATCAATTTTAGCCTTTTTACATCAATGATTTTGGCTCTACCATCCTCGGAGCCGGAGGCGAGATAATTACCCTTTGGGCTGAAGGATACGAACCAAACCCTATCGGTGTGCTTCAGTGTAAAAATTTCCTTGCCTTCGGGAAAACTCCAAAGTTTTACCATCCCGTCATCGGAGCCAGATGCTAGGAGATTTCCTTCTGGGCTAAAGCCAAGAGTCCTTACACCGGCAAAGGATACATAAGCTATGCTCCAGTTATGGAGGAATTCGCCGAAATCCCAAATTTGTACATCGGATTTCCTTCCACTGCGTTGTTCCAAAATCAATCACCAGCTTTAAATTTAAAGTAAATCCGCATTCCTATCTCACATATCTATAACTCCTCTTTTTTGGCTATTTAATAAGGTTTAAAAATGAGGAGAATCCATAAAGTTTGTTAGAAGCAAATCTTTATTGAAAATATAATGAAAGTTGAATTTAAGAGCAAATTGATTGGCATTAGATTTTTAAAGATGTTAAGATTTATTTGAAAAAAATGAAGGGCTCATTTAAAGCAAAGGTCATCAGTAAGAGGTTTCTGTCCGATGATGTTTTCCTATTGAAATTACGCGAACCTATTATCGCGGAAGAATCCTTACCAGGGCAATTCGTGAATCTCAGATGTTCATCTATATATGAACCCCTCCTTCGCCGACCGCTTAGCATCTACGATGTTGAGGAAGATAATTTTCTACTCCTAATCCGTATCATAGGGAAAGGGACTAAACTTTTATCCTTAGTGAGAGAAGGAGATGAACTGGATGTGCTCGGACCGCTGGGCAATCCCTTTCCCTATAGGATGTACAAGAACCCCTTGCTCGTTGCCGGAGGGATAGGAATTGCGCCCTTACATTTTCTTCTCAAAAAGCTTTCCTTCCCAATTCTCCTCTTTGGGGCAAGAAGCAAGAGCGAATTATATGGACTTGAGGATTTGACCAAGATAGCAAGGGTTATACCCTTCACAGAGGATGGTTCAGAAGGAGAAAGAGGATTAGTCACTACACGGCTAAAAGAATTTCTCAAAGGGCACGATGTAATATTCGCTTGTGGCCCGATGGGAATGTTGCGTGAAGTGGTAACGATAGCGAAGGATGTTGGGGTTCCATCATATATCTCGCTCGAAGAGAGGATGGCTTGCGGTTTCGGCGCCTGTCTGGGTTGCGCTGTTAAAACGAAGAAGGGCTATAAGATGGTTTGCAAAGATGGACCGGTTATGCCAGGGGAGGAAGTAATAATTTGAAGCTCTCAATTCAACTGGGAAATCTGGTATTGGAGAATCCAATCATAATAGCTTCCGGTGTTTTCTCCCCTGATTCCGCTTCCTACTTTCCCATAGAGGCAATAGGTGCGATAATAACGAAGACCGTAACCCCTCGTCCGAGGGAAGGAAATCCTCCACCTCGGCTTTTGGAGACAGCGGCTGGACTAATAAATTCCATAGGCTTGCAAAATGTTGGCATTGAGCGGTTCATAGAAGAAGAACTACCTCGCTATATGGAACTCGGAGTGCCCATTATCGTCAGCATCTCGGGCGAAACAGAGGCTGATTTTCCTCTGATGGCTGAGAGGCTAAGGGGGAAAGGAATTGCCGGGATAGAGCTGAACTTATCTTGCCCTAATGTTCAGAGGGGTGGTATGCATTTCGGTAGAGATGCGGAGACGGTTTTCCGAATTGTTAGAGAGGTGAAGGATGCTTCATCCCTATGGGTTATGCCCAAGCTCACACCCCAGGCTCGGGATATAGTGGAGACAGCTCTGGCTGGTGAGGAAGGTGGTGCTGATGCTATTTCATTGGTCAATACATTTCTGGCTATGGCAATAGATATAAGGGCGCGCTCATCCCGTCTCGGCACCTTGATGGGAGGATTATCTGGACCGGCAATAAAACCCATAGCTCTTAGAATGGTTTACGAGGTAGCAAGGGCGGTGAGAATTCCTGTAGTTGGGTGTGGCGGAATAATGAATGCCGAGGACGCTCTGGAATTTCTCATCGCTGGGGCAAGCGCTGTGGAAATTGGAACAGCTTGTTTGATAAACCCCTCAATACCAGCTGAAATACTTGATGGAATAAGGAAATTTATGGAAGAAGAAGGCATAGATGATATTAGAGAATTAATAGGAAGTTTAAAGATTAAACCTCTGGATATTTGAATTGCTGATTCAATATTTTGAAAAGACTACCTGTCTATCTCGCCAAGGAGGATGTCAAGGCTTCCTAAGATGGCGATTAAATCTTGAACCTTCGCTCCTCTCGCAATTTCGTTTATCACAGAGAGATTGCTGAAGGAAGGAGCACGAATCTTCAGTCTATAAGGCTTCGTTCCTCCATTGCTAACGAGATAAACTCCAAGAGCACCTCTTGGTGATTCTATTAAGGCAAATGTTTCGCCTTCGGGCACCTTAAATTGAGGGGGTAACTTCTTCTTAATCTCTCCCTTTGGCATCATTTCCATAGCCTGCCTAATTATCTTCACTGCCTCCCGCATCTCTTGTATCCTCACTTTGTATCTATCATAACAGTCACCATTGTCTCCAATGGGAACATCAAAAACGAATTGGTCATAAACGCAATATGGCTGGACCTTCCTTATATCAAAGGCTAAGCCAGAACCTCGCAAACAGGGACCTGTTACCCCATAGTTCAAAGCCGTTTCAAGGGGCAGGACTCCAACGCCTTTTGTCCTGAACTCAAATACCTTGTTTTGGCTCAAAAATGTCTCATATTCTTCTATTTTTTTAGGGAATTTATCAAGAAACTTATCCAACTGACGAAGGAATTCATCATCGGCATCTCCTCTCACCCCTCCTGGGCAGATATAAGAATATAGCATTCTTCCACCACTGAGTCTCTCCAACAGGTCGAGTATCTCTTCTCTCTCTCTGAAACCATACATATAGGCGGACATAGTTACGGCGCTTAAATCCAGGGCAAAAGTTGCGAACCATACCAAGTGACTCGCTATTCTATTAAGCTCCATTGCTATTACCCGTAGGTATTGAGCCCTTGGAGGCACTTCCAGGTTCATCAGTTTCTCTACGGCAAGTGTATAAACCATATTGTTGAACATCGGGGCAAGATAATCCCACCTATCGGTAAAGGGTAGATACTGGATATATGTCCGCTTCTCTGCTATCTTCTCCATCCCTCTGTGGAGGTAACCGATGACAGGGTCAACCTTGATGATTGTCTCGCCAGATAGGGTAACCAAAAGCCTTAGAACCCCATGAGTTGAGGGATGCTGAGGACCTACATTGACGATTATTTCCTCAGTTCGGAGAGCCATCTTCTCGGAAGTCCTTGCGAAGGGGGAAGTAGTCGTCTTCGCCCTCTTCAAGGAGGATTCTGCGAAGGTCAGGATGTCCCTCAAAGACGATGCCGAACATATCGTATATCTCTCGTTCCTGCCAATCTGCTCCTCGAAAAACTTCGTAGATGGAAGGAACAAAGGGGTCATCCTTGGAAGTGAAGGTCTCAACGACGCACCAGGTGGCGCGGGATATGGAGAAAAGATGATAGACTATCTCGAATCTGTCCTCCAGCTCTACTCCACTTATGGAAACAGGGAGGACATATCCTCTCTTTTTGAGGAAATCGCAGACGGAAACGATTTCTTCCTTATCCACTATGACAGTGGGCTTCCCATCTATTTCCTTTATTTCCACCCCTGGGAATTCTTTTTTGAATTCTTCCAAAAACTCCTTATCCAATTCTATTCGCCTCCTGATTTATCAAATGAATGCGGGTTCTCTTCTTATTTTCTCCTGAAGGGTAAGTATACCATTTATCAAAGCCTCTGGAGAGGGAGGGCAGCCGGGGATATAGACATCAACAGGCACTATTTTGTCCACACCCTGCACTACATAATATGAGTCATAGAAACCGCCACCAGAGATAGCACAGGCTCCCATAGCTATAACCCATTTGGGGTCGGGCATCTCTTCCCAGAGCCTTCTCAACCGCCTTGCCATTTTCTTTGTAACAGTTCCAGCAACAATCATCACATCCGCTTGGCGTGGGGTAGCCCTGAACACCGATGCGCCAAAACGGTCAAGGTCGAAGCGAGAAGCTCCCGTCGCCATCATCTCAATGGCACAGCAAGCGAGCCCGTAGGTAAGCGGCCAGAGACTATTACGCCTTGCCCAGCTGAAAAGGTCGTTCGCGGGAACCCTTATTATCCTTGGTAGCGGTAGCTTCTCTATCACACCCATTCCAAATTCCCCTTTCTCCAAGCGTAAATCCAGGCAATGAGCAGGATGAAGAGAAAGAGCAAAACTTCCCAAAAGAGGGAAGAACCCGTTCCCACTTTGATTGACTCCTTGTAGATAAGTGCAAAGAGAAGGAGGAAAATTCCCGCTATATCAAAGACGAGGAAAAGAAGGGCAAATGTGTAATAGCGGACATTGTATCTATGCCAGCCTGTGCCTATCGGTTCTTCACCACATTCATAAGTTGTGAGTTTCTCCCCTCTTGCCCTCCAGGGACGGAGGAACCAGGAGGTAAGCAAGGCAGCAAGCGCGAAGGCTATTCCAGCGAAGGTGAAGAAGACAACATAGCCGAAGAACTGTGCATTCATTTAAATCTTAATTATAACCAAGTCAGCCAAGATGTCAAAATACTATAGGAATCCAATATTTTCCCGAAATTTTTAAAAGAACTATTTAGCGTTCGTTTCCAACCCTTCTCCTTTCGGCCATATTATCAGCTATAAACCCACCGAGCATCCCTCCAAGAGAGGTTGAAAGGGAGTAGAAGATGACGATGAAAAAACTCGTCAAATCAAAATCCTTGATAATCGGGATAACATCGCATAGGGAAAAATAAAAGAAAGAACCAAATCCAAGCAAACCAGCATAAAGCCATCTCCTCTGGATAACACTCCATTTCAAAATCAGGCTTGCCAAACCACAGCTGAGAAAATATACAAGATAAGGTTGTAAAAGGATGCCATATTCAAGTAAAGCGGTAGGTAGTTTTTGTCCGCTGGGAGAGAGATAAACCATCATCTTGAAAATTATGGGAGGGAAAACGATGATTGTAAAAAACACTATAATTGAAAAGAGCCAAATTTCCCTCGCTGGATACCGCTTAAACCTGTGTAGGCTTAAGCCTATGCAAAATAGGGTGCAGGAGAGAATAAAGCCCTCTATCACAGACAGCATCCATGCAGGTAAGCTGATGACCGAACCCATTCCCCTTACCAGGTTTAATACTAATTTATCAAAAATAACCAGTGCTATAAGCAATAAAGATATCTTTAGATTTGGGCTTAACTTCCTTTTCTCTTCGCTTCTCAAAGCCAACCCTTTCTCTTAAAATAGACATACATACCGCCTGCAGTCAAAAGCATAACAGCCCATACGATGGGATAGGTCCACTTCCAGTTTATCTCCGGCATATACTTCAAGTTCATCCCATAGATTCCGACGATGAATGTAAGCGGCATAAAGATTGTGGCGATAACGGTAAGTATCTTCATAATTTCGTTCAGACGGTTACTAACACTGGAAAGATAGATATCCAGCACGCTGGCAAGCATCTCCCTTATCGTCTCGGTAGTCTCCATTGAGTTGAAGATATGGTCGCGTAAGTCCCGGAAATAGAGCGTGAGCTCCTTGCTGACAAGGTCTGAAAGCCCTCTTTCGTAATGGGCTATGATATCCCGCAAAGCCCAAAGGTTTTCCCGTAGAAGTAAAACCCTTCTTCTCAAGTGATGGATTGACTGGATTGTAGGTGGAATAGGCTGGGTGATTGCCTTTTCCTCCAGAGGCTCTATTTCCTCTCCCAGTTTATCAACTACTAAGAAATAATCATCTATAACGGCATCAAGAAGAGAATAAAAAAGGTAATCCACTCCTTGTGTGCGGATTATATCCTTGCTGTTATTAAGCCGCTTCTCTATGGATTGGAAGATTCTGCTTTCCCTTTCCTGAAAGGAGATGAGGAGATTGGGGAAGAGGACGAAGCATATTTGTTCTGGTTCCAATTCACCACCATCTTTGAAATGGAAGACTTTAAAGACGACAAAGATATAATTTGGAAACTCCTCAATTTTAGGTCGTTGGTCTGTAGCGAGGATATCCTCCAAAACGAGTGGATGGAGTTCAAAACATTCGCCTATCTTTTGCACGATTTCCACCTGATGGATGCCCACAACATCAATCCAGGTTACGCCTCCATTAGCTTTTAGGAGGGAACAATCGTAAATTCTCTTAAATTCTTTCTTTTCGATGTTTTCTTTATCGTAGTTTATAACCCTTATCTTAACCTCATCCTTCGGCTCGCCTATATAAACGAGGCTACCTGGAGGCAATCCGACTTTTTTCCTTCTATTCTTAAACTTCCTGTGCATATTGAAAACAATTTTACATTTTATTATTTGAGTTTGTAAATCCTTATTTCGGGGAATGTGTAGAGGACATCCTCAGGAACCGCTTCTTCGACAAAAGGAAAGCGAAGACCCGCAAAAGAAAGCCCTCGCTTGAAAACTATTTCAAGCCCATATCTCTCCTCAAGGGTTCTCCAGAATTCAATGGCCGATGCTCTCTTCAGCCTTAAAGGATGGATATATTCAAAATTGGAAACTACGAACCTCCGAGGAGCCTCCGAGATAAGCCTGCCCGCATCCCAACCTATCACTTGAACCTTCCAGGGTGCTTTTTCAACCCATCTCAAGAAATCCCTCTGGCTCATCGGTCCACCATTATAAGGGATAAAAGCCGGTGAATAGAACCAAGGAGTTTGAAGCAAGCCAACTTTCTCTCCCCTTTTTAAATTCTTTCTAAGCCAGTTCCCTGCCAAATCACGAGGGTCATCTCCAATCAAACTGCGAAGATATGCAAGGGAAAGGAGGGAAGTATATATAGATACCAGAATGAAAGCGAAAATCCCTATTTCCCTCAGCAGGTTCTTCTTTGAGGGAAGGAAAAAACGAGCCGAGAGCAAAAGTATAAAAGGGAGAATAGGGATAAGATAACGGGCAAAACGAACATTGGAGAAGCTGATAAGCAGAAAATAAGGAACGACGAACGAGATAATGAGTAAATCGCCAGGCGAGTGTCTTATAAGCGCGAATATCAGTCCAGCTATTACGGTGAAGAAAATAGGTGCACCCAGGGTGAAAAATAAAGTTCTCAAGTTGTAAAGCCAGCCAGGTCCAGTAGCTACGAAAAGGTCACCGTGTCCCAATCTTGTATGACGCATCTCGTAAAGAAAATCATGCTTAAATTTGGGGAAATTGAGCAGACTACCGGGACAACCAAGCAAAAAGCCAGATATCACACCAAAGCTCAATAAGGCAAGCCTCTTTGAGGAGAAACCTTGCTTGAAAAGAAGATATAGCAAAGGGATAACGCTCAAAATAGCATTGTATTTTGTAGCGGTGGCGAATCCAACGAAAAGACCTCCCCAAAAATAGTAGCTATTTTTGGGTTTCATAAGAAGGAGGGCAGAAAACAAAAAGGAAAGGGTGACGAAGAATGTGGTTGGAACATCAACGGCTGTATAATGGGAATGAACCATATGGAGGGGAGCAAGAGCAAGCAAAAAAGCTCCTGCCTTTCCAACATCCTCGTCGTAAATCTTCCTCCCTATGATGTATATCAGCCAGACGGTAGCTGAACCCATAATCGCTGAGGCTATCCTTCCTAAAAGAATCATTTTGGATAGCTGAACATAAATTGGACCGCCATTTATAAATCCCAATAATGCTCCCAAGGTGTTGAGGAGGGAAACAATGAAGATATATAGGCTTCCATAATTGTAGAACTTTGGGTCAAGCTGGAGATGGAAGATATCCACATTGGAAGAGGCACCGATGATGAGGATTTCATCGGGATGATAGGAGAAGTAATGCCACTGATTGGGCAATCCCCATTTTATACCCACCAGCCTGAGTATGAAAGCGATAGCTATGATGAAGAAAGGAATTGGGTCAAATTTTCTCTTCTTCATCCTTGATCAGCATACCTCTTTGAATCAAAAAGCAAATTCCTAGGCTCATAATCAAATCCCCTGGGCTGAAGACATTTCTCCGAGGTAGGATGTAAAGGTCTATATTGTCAAGAATGAAACGAGGTGGCCAGGGGATGTAATCGGAAAGGAAAAATAAAGGCTCGTTTCCCTCCGATAGTTTGTAGCGATAATAACCTCCTTTTTTCATCGCGGAGACGAATTTCTCCTCAGCCCTGATGTATTGAAGAGCCGGGCGATAGATGGGCATTTTCCCACCATTAATAGATATAACAAGAAAATTAAGAATTAGTCCGAATGCGAGAAGCCACATCTCCCAGTAATGGCGATTGAAAATTGTCCAAAGAATCAGGGGGACGAAAGAGATTGTATATAAGAAAGGAACGAGAAATAAATCGCTCGACTTAAGCCTGTAATGAAGTATGAAGGCGAGCAACTGGAGGAAAAAAGCTAAATAAAGCAGGTAGAAAGCACGAAGATGTAGATTAACGAAGTTCTTCAAGCTACCCTTTCTAATCCAGCCGATGATAAGGGATAGAAAGAGCATCTGGATGGACATAGCTCAGTCCTCTGTCTTAATCACTTCTTCATCGTAAGAAGGGACTATTTTCCTGTTGGGTGGAACGATGAGGAAATCGTTTGAGTTCAAATCAAAATTGATGAACCGTTCAAGAAGGTCCATATTCCCCATCAGTACCTCATGATCCCAGCCGTTCTGAATAGCGAGGGAGGCGACATATTCTTTATACTCATCTTCATCCAAAAGGTTCATAGAGATGAACGCTGCCCTCTTATATCTCCTCTGCCACTCGCCCATTACCTCCATAAGATACTTAGCATTATCCTCACCATATTTTTCAACCAATGCTTGAAACTCCATTTGTTGAAGAAAAGCATCCTGGAT
>JACIXQ010000031.1:16611-25771 GCA_014360465.1 bacterium | reverse complement strand
TGGATTTAGATTTTGGGAAGCAATTAAATAAGCTTTTAAAAAAAATTTATTATTAGGAAAGGCGATTTTAAGGGACGAATTGAACGAAGAAAATAATGGACTTCGCTTGCTTTTTCAAGGATAATTTAAGAGAGGTGAACGATATGCTGAGAAAGTTCTTGCCCTTTTGCCTCGCAATCCACCTTCTTTGGGGAGCAAGCGAGGGCAGGATAGCTATTTTTTATCAGCCAGGATTCCCTTATTATATGGTATCCTGGGCTCTAAAGCCGAATTCGCTGGCTGATTTCTTGAATAAGTTAGGTCTGGAAACTGACCTCCTTAACCTTGAGGAACTCTCCAATCCCGAGAAGTTCAATGCCCAGAGGTATGCCATATTCATCCATCTTTACGGCAATACTTTTCCCCTATCGGCGGTTGACAATATCATCAAATTTCATAAGGAAGGAGGTTCAATCATCTCAACAGGCGTTCCCTTCTGTCATCCCTGCATTGCCTTTCCCGATAGCTGGGAAGCAAATGTGCCAATTGCCCAGGGTGATAGAAGGGTAAGTGTGGTGAACGAAGCTAAAAGTGGCAAATGGGCTATAAGGATAGAGAAAAGAGGTGGAGATTGGATTGGCATTTGGTCTGAGAAGATACCTGCAAGAGGTGGTGAGAGGTTCACCATTTCTGCTTGGGTCAAATCAAACGAGTTCTCGGGGGAGGAGGATAAGCTTTTTGTCCGCTTCTTCTCCGATAGGGGTTTCATCGGACAGGATGGTCCTTCCATCCCCAAAAACGCGAGGGACTGGACTTATATAGAGAAGACCGTTCAAGCTCCCGAAGGGACAACTTATGTGGATGTGTCTCCACAACTTCGCGAGGAAAAAAGCGTGGTCATTTTTGATGACATCAAGCTCGTTAGGGAAAATAGTAGCCAGAACCTCCTTGCCAATCCCTCTTTTGAAAAACCAGGCAATTTATTCATAGACCTGGGGCACGATATGAAATACCTCACCCATAACTTCGTGGGAACTGGCTCATTCGCCGAACCACCGCGGAGTGGAAGATTTGAGTTGAGGTATATGCGGGCAAGCGGTTTGGGGTTAGATTATCTTCCCTTGAAGGACCGCTCGGGTTGGTATCAATTACTGGACGAAACGAGCTTACCATCCGATGATTCCGTCAAAGGAGTCATCGGTCTTTATAGGGATGATAAGCTGGAAGGTTATGTGAGCGCTTTTATTTACCACAGATGCCCTCAATTCAAGGGAGCCATAGATATGTGGGCTGGAACTCAACTTTTCTCCCCTTTGGACCTTATGAGCACATATCTTGTCCAATCCATAATTGCCAACGGTTCCGCTTTCATCCTTGTGGAGAAAGGGTTGCTAAGCAGGAAAAGATTTGAAGGAATAGTTAAGAGGGTGAAGCTCGCTTTCAAGCCGCCAAAGCCAATCCAGGAGATTAAGCCCATTTTCCTGCCCAATAGAACCAGGGATTTCGTGCCAAAGCCGGAGGAGGCACCCGACGATGTCTATGTGGCTGATATCAGGCACCTTCCATTGAATCAACAGTTCTCTTTCCTCTCCCTTCAAGGACTCGCCAATCGCAGGAAGCCCCGCCTTTACTTGATATTGAACGATAGGGATAACTTCTGGCTTGAATGGTATCTCAAAAGAGGGCTGATAAAAAGGGCAATCCATCTCCAAGACCCTTGGCAAGCTTTCGGTATCTTTCAAACAGAATATAAAGGCGGGATAATCTACGATGACAAGCTCTATACGGGCATCCATATAGCGATGATGCTCGCTTCCCTTAACGATCTCATCGTTGCAGATGAGACTATGGCAAGGAAATTGAGTCTGGTAGTAGTTGAGGACCTGCGGGGGCGTTGGAAGACAACTTACGATTCCCTTGAATGGGCTGTGGAGAAGCTCCTTCCCAAAATGGATAAGAGGGTTGCTGCATTTCTCTACCCCTATGACACCAATGTCTGGGATTATGTTGTAGCTTTCAAGGTCTTCTGTTTCTGGATTACGGGATGGGTTGATGGGGCTCGTCCAGATTGCGACCCAGTGCGGGAGAAGTTGGCAATTGAGAAGGCATATGCCCAGCTCCCCGTTAACATCCCTATTCTCGGTTTTCCCTGGGCTGGCGAAGGGGTCGGTATACAGGAAGGACCAGGTGTTTCCCTTGGAAGTCAGTTTGGCAAATTCACGGTTGCAAGCACCTTTACCAACCTATCCTTCCACAGTGGGATAAAAGTTAAGGAATTCCCCAAGCCCAAACCACCAAGGTCTATCCCCCTTGACCGTACGAGAAACTATGCGACATTCCTCATTTCGGACGGAGACAATATAACCTGCTGGTGGGGAGGATTCGTTCCACCTGGATGGGATAGACCGGAAAGGGGCACACTCCCCCTTGGTTGGACCCTCGGTCCTACCGCTGTGGAATTTATCCCCGGAATAGCCCTTTACTACCTTGAGAGTGCTTCTCCTTTGGATAGCTTTCTCTGTGCTGTCTCCGGTATCGGCTATATGTATCCCGATGAATACGGCTCTCGCTTCGTCAATCCGGATGCCGTTCTATCTGACTTTTTGAATCTAACCAAGACCTACATTAATAAGCTTGGGCTTCAGGGATGCTGGACTATGGGGATGACAAAGCCCGAGCTGATAGAGAAATATGCGAAAACGCTGAGGGTTCCTCTCTTTCCCGATTATAGCCGAAGGGGTGATATGACCTACGATAAAGCGGATTACATAATTGATGGCGTTCCCGTTTTTCACGCTTTGACGAATTGGGGACCTACAGGAAGAGAGGAAGCTATTAGCTACATCGTGAACCAGGTGCTTGAGACGGTCGGAAACAGGAAACCGCCTTGCTTCGTAAATGTTTTCATCTGGAATTGGGGATATGATATGGGGATGCTGAAGGAGATAAAGGAAAGGTTGGAGGAAAAGAATTTCCTGTTTGTGCGTCCCGACGAGTTGGCGAACCTTTATCTTAGATACCGAGGATTAAGCGACAAAGAGGGAAATAGATAAGTTTTGTTGAATAAAACATCTTCCTATTGCCTTTCCTGTTTGGAAAGCAAATAGAGAGAAAGAGCGGATAACGCTATATAGATTCCAAATATTAAGGGCAAACCGAGGGAAGGCAAGTCTCCTTTAGGGGTAAAAATTTTGCTTATCCCACTAACCCCATAAGTAAGCGGGTTGAGAAAGGCAAGTAAGCGGATAGGAAAAGGAAGGGAATTTATGGGGATGAAAAGATTGGAGAAAATCAGGAGCAAAATGAACAATCCTATGGCAAGATAGAAGAATTTAGCCAGATTGAATTTGACGAGGCGGGAAAGCAAAAGGAAGATGGAGGTGAAGAGAAGGGAAAAAATCATTGTAAAAAGAAGGAAGAGGATGAAGCTTCCCAATCCGCCTACGCCAGTGCCAACGCGAATTAGATAGAAGAATATAAGCGATTGACCGAGGGAAACGAAAGCGGAGAATGATAGTTCACCGCAGTAGATATAGATGGGTGGTGAACCTGCGAGTTTGCTGAGATTCCAGAAGCTTTTTCCGCGCTGAACGAAACCGAGGGAAATGATGAAAGAGGTAAGAAGATAAGCTGAAGCTACCGCACCCCAGAGAAAATCAAAAGGAGAATAAACTCCACCAAAGTGCTGAATGGCGTATGTAATGAGATAGAAGAATGGTGGAATGGCGATGTAGGCTATGTAAAGTTTCATCCTTATAGCCCAGCTGAACTCCATCCAGAAAACGAGAAACGCGACTTCAAGGTAAGGCATTTTTCTCCCCTGTAAGGGAAAGGTAGACTTTTTCAAGCGATATCGTTTGGAATGAAGCGTTGTTCTGAGGAAACTCCTTAGCGATGATTTTCTTCAGATTGAACGGAGTATCGCAAGCTATTATTTCACCTTGCTTTATAATAGCAACTCTGTCAGCCTGTTCAAACCATTCACTTCGTGATGATGCCCAGAGAATTGTGGTGTTGTTGTTTTCCCTTAATTTTGTTATCTTTTTTAAGAGGAAGTTAAGCCCCTGGGAATCAAGGGAGCTTTCCGGCTCGTCAAGGATAAGGAGGGCTGGTTCGTTCAATAAAACCCTTACGAGGTTTACCAGCCCTCTCTCTTTTTTAGAAAGCGTAGCAACATCTCTTTTTCTCAGCTCCCAAAGTCCTGTTTCCATAAGATAATTGCTTATCTTTGCTTTACGCGATTTATAAGAGATACCGAGAAGAGCGGAGAAAAACCAAAGGTTCTGCCAGAGTGATAAGCTATCTATGAGAACATCCTCTTCCAGCCATACCCCAAGTTTTCTGAAGGTCATATGGGCTTTGCCTTTAAGCTCGGTTCCAAACAGTTTTATCTTTCCCGCATCTGCTTTTTCCAAACCAGCGAGAATCCTTAAAAGTGTTGTTTTTCCTGCCCCTGCGGGTCCAAGAATGCCGAAAAATTCGCCGATTTCAAGGGTAAGGTTGATGGAATTCAAGATATGTCTATCCCCTACCCTCTTGCTGAGGTTCTCAATAGAGATAGCTTTTAATTCTTTTATAGAGGGAATCAACCTATTGTGAGGAGAGTTTCAACGAGGATGCCCGACTGGAATGAGGTAGACGATTTCTCCTTCCGGTATACCGGTAACTTCCTTTACCTTTTTGGGGTCAAAAGCACCCACTGGCACCGAGCCCAATTTCAAAGCGACTGCTTGTAGAAGTATGTTTTGGGCGATGTGTCCTGCCTCAATATCTACGAACATCTTAGCCCTTTCACCATAGCGTGATGTCCGCTCGTAGATTGCCGAGAGGACGAAGACGAGCTCTGCATCCCTTACCGAGGCTTGCCCGAATGCAGCTGTGGAAAGCTCGCCTCTCAAATCTCCATCCTTTATCTTCTCTATCTTATGACCTTTTGGGATGTAATGGAAAACTCCTTCCTTCAATACGATGTAGACCTCGTAAGGATATGTAGCGCCAGCGGAGGGAGCTGTTCTCAATCCCCTGTTGGGCTCGGTTATACCTTGTGCAGCCCAGAGCAGTTGGGAAATTTCCTGAAGGGATAATGGTGTGCCTGTGAATGTTCTGATTGACCTGCGTTTGGCAAGAGCCTCCTCAAGGGACATATCGCCCTTCAAACGAGGCGAGGGCAATGCTAAGCTTTCTCCCACTTTGAGAGTAGCGAGTTCCGTTTTGTTGTTTACTTCTTTATCGTTCTGGGCAAGGCAGAAGACCACAAGACCCAGAAGTGCTGTGATGCCTATGATTAATGCTTTTTGTTTCATCTTTAACACCTCCTTTCATATGAAAAGTGTCCCCTGTCCGCCCTTTTTACTCGCTGTTGCTAAATTGTGGGCGGATAGAAGGGGTGCGGGCAGACGCTGCCCATCCTTTATCGTTTTCCTTACTATCTCTATCGCTGTTTCAAGGTCTATCTTGTGCCCGCAGGAGATGAATATCGGGGGTTTGCCCGGGGCACTTCTCAGGGCGACAGCAACTATATCCTTTCCATCGCTCAAAGGGACTATGGCTCCCTTTTCCTTGGGAATGGGAGGAAGTGGTGGATAGCCCTGCCTTTCACCCAAAAGCCAAGATTTGGCACAGCCTATTGAAGGTTTATCAAGCAGTATCCCGATGTGACAGGCGATGCCGAACCTTCTCGGATGGGCTATCCCTTGACCATCTATTAGGAGAACATCTGGTTCGCTTTTTATCCTCTTTGCACATTCAATGATTGGTGGCGCTTCCCGAAAAGCGAGCAGACCGGGGATATAAGGGAAATTAGTCTTTACGACTGCTATCTCCTTTTCCACCACTTCCAATTCGGGAAAACTCATCACTACGATGGAAGCGATGGACTTGTCTGCGAGGAAGGCGACATCTATTCCGGCGACTAATTTCACATCTTTGATGTCAAAATCAGGTTGAAAGATTAGGTGTTTAGCGAGCTTTCGCTGGATTTCTAACGCTTCTTCTCTTGAGATATCCCACCTATGAAGCTCACGGACCTTCATCGTAGGTAATCCGCTATAGCAACAGGTTTACCACTCTTTATTGATTCAAGGGCTGAAAAGACCATAGCGAGGCTCCAAAGATTATCCCTTGCGTTGCACTCGGGCTGTTCCCCTTTTTCAACCGCCTCTCTGAATGTCTCCAGAACGAGGTCTCTCCCCTCAATGGGCATAGGGAGTGGCTCAATGGGGATAATCTGTTCCCCTTTTGCCCTTAATATACCCATCTCATTCCAGAGGATAGCCGTCTCGTAGCCCTGAAGCCTCCAAACGCCATCCCAGGGTGTTTCGGCTCCACCGCTTACCCAGGAGCCAAAATAACCTGCCTTTATATCTCTATCCATCTCTATGAACATCATCAGACAAGGGTCGCCCTCAAACCAGGACCATTTGGGGCGCCAGGAGAAGGCTTGAACCCTTTGGGGGTTGGAGGATGTGAGAAAACGAAGGAGGTCAAAATGGTGGATGGACATATCTATAAGAAGGGGATATGGCATTTTTTCCCGAAAGCCTCCAAAGTGTGGCGCCTTATGAAATGATATCTGAACATAGCTCAATCCTTCCAATTCATCAACTGCCCTTTTCGCTGTCCTTGCCTGTCTACTGAAACGATAATTCTGGCTAACCATAAGAATTTTCCCCATCTTCTCAGCGAGTTCCGCCATCTGCTTCGCATCATCCATATTATCAGCGAGAGGCTTCTCACAAAGAACATTCAAACCCGCTTCCAGGGCGATATTAGCAAGCTCCTTATGTGTTGCCGGCGGCGTCACAAGGAGAACGGCATCGGCGGGCTTCTTCTCAATAGCTTCCGCAAGGTTTGTAAATCCCATTTCTTTTGGGAGTCCTCTCTCCGTTAAAGCCCTGTTCAATATCTCCTCGTTAATGTCAACGAGCGCTGTCAGTTGAACTTGCTTGTTGTTGAGAACTATATCGGTCCAGGACCAGCCAAACCCTCCTACTCCTACCTGTATGAGCCTAATCATTGAGGATTACCTCCTTTCAGGGCTTCCGCAACTGCTATGGCGATTCTACGGGCGAGTTCTTCATCACTTAGTGAAAGGGAAACTCTTTCCGCGTGAGAGCAGGCTTGACAATTCCTGCAGAGGATATTAGGTGCAGAACATTTTCCTGATGATGCGAAAACATCCATATAATATTCCACTGCTTCTCGCACCCCCTGCTTACAGGCGGACATAATATCTGGATAGGTAACATTTTCCCCATCTCTGTTTATCAGTTCCCTTATCCTATCTGTAGCGGATTTCTGCATATCATAATAAATGTTTATCTTTCTCACACCGAGCTCGATAGCCCTCTTCACATCCTCCGGAGGTATACCCGAGCCGCCGTGAAGGACAAGTGGAACATCTGTCAACTCCCTTATTTTCTTGAGGCGTTCAAAATCAAGTTTGGGTTTTCCCTTATATTTTCCGTGGACTGTTCCGATTGCCACTGCGAGCGCATCGCAATTTGTTCTCCTGACGAATTCGGCTGCTTGAAGGGGGTCAGTGAGGAGTTCAGGTGGGGGAGCCTCACCACCTTCAACCTTACCGTATCCTCCGCCAACGGCTCCGAGCTCGGCTTCCACGGAGACACCAACGGAATGGGCGAAGTCTACTATTCTCCTGGTCATCTCAACATTTTCTTCAAAAGGTAAGTCAGAGCCGTCAAACATAACGGAAGTAAATCCGCATTTTATTGCCCTCATAATAGCATCAAGCGTTTTTCCGTGGTCGAGATGTACAGCGACGGGAACGGGAAGTTGTTTGCTTGCTTGATGAATTGCGGGAGCGAGAGCTTCCATATCAACGAAATCGAAATGGACTTGGGCTATACAAAGGCAGAGTGGAGATTGTTTTCTTTGGGCAGCTTCAGCCACAGCCTGGAGCCATTCAAGATTGACGAGGACGAAGCCACCAACGGCATATTTCCTACTATCAGCATCCTTCAGAAGGTCAACAAGTGTGACTAACCCCATTTTTTAGCTCACTCCCTCTTAGAAACGAGGAGATTTTTAAGTTCTTCAACCTGGTCGTGGTCTATAACGCTGATAATCTTATCGCCTTTCTCAATGATGGTTTGCCCTGAAGGGACAATAACCTCCGAGCCTCGTAGAATGGACAATACAAGGCATCTTGGAGGGAAGGTTATATCCTTCAAGCTTTTGCCGACCACAGGCGAGTTATCATAAACATTTATTTCCACGATGTCCAGACCGCCTCCTTTCAGAGTAGCGAGGAGATGAATCTGGTTCACTTCTATTTCTTGTTTTATAAGGTGATATATGATTCTTGTGCCACATATGGTGTCGTCAACTCCCAGAGCCTTGAGAACTGCTTCGTTTTGGGGCATATTCACTCTCGCTATTACGCGTGGAACATTGAATTTTCGTTTTGCCAGCTGGCATATTGTGAGGTTATCCTCGTCGTGTCCTGTGACTGCTACAACGACATCTGCGCGGGCGCAACCAACTTCCTGCAGTGTGCGCATTTCACAGCCATCACCCAGGAAAACAGCCTCTCCCAGAACACGCTCAAGCATCGCCCAACGATTTTTATCTTTCTCTATTAAGAGAACCTCATACCCATCTCGGAGAAGTTCCTTTGCAAGGTTAAAGCCTACTTTCCCGCCTCCAACGATTATCACATACATTGTCATTTAACCTCCTTTTGCAATCTCTCCAGGATGATATTGGAAATAATCGTTGTCTGGCAGATTGTTGGTATGCCGAGTTCCCGATATGTATCAGCGCGTAGAGGGTCATTTATCCTTGCCAATATGAAGGGGACTTTGAAGATATCCCTGGCCATCTGTGCGACCATAGCGTTGGTGTTATCACCGTTTGTAAGGGCAAGCACAACATCCGCATTTTCAATCCCGGCAGCCTTTAAGGCTTCCATATCAATTCCGATGCCGACGATTTTCTTTCCCGGAAAATCCTCAGGAAGCCGGCGAAAGGCATCAGGGTTCCTATCAATAACCGCGACATCCCAGCCCTGCTCGACGAGGGACTGGGCTACTGAGGAGCCAATCCTACCACAGCCGACGATTATCGCTTTCTTCATAGAAAGTATCACCTCATCTTAATTATTATACAGCCTATCATCCGGGAGTGATATATCCCTTTTTGCGATACTCGTTGAGATTCT
>JACIXQ010000031.1:0-16601 GCA_014360465.1 bacterium | reverse complement strand
GAGGAGCCACTCCTCCCCCCGCCGCCGATTATCGCTTTCTTCAGAGACAGTATCACCTCATCTTAATTAGTAGACCAGCCTATCATCCCGGGGTGATATATCCCTTTTTGCGATACTCGTTGAGATTCTCAAGAATCTTTCCCGTTCCTATTGCCACGCAGGAAACAGGGTCCTCAACGAGCCTGAATTTTATGCCCGTTGACTGAGAAAGGTATTCGTCCATTCCCCGTAAGAGTGAACCTCCGCCGGTAAGAACTATACCTCTCTCTGCTATATCCGCAGCAAGTTCAGGAGGCGTTCGCTCCAATACCTCCTTGACCTTTTCCTCTATCACCTGCACTACCTCTAACAGTGCTTCCCTTATCTCATTGGCATTAACTTCAACAGTTTGAGGCAAGCCCGTCAGCAAATCTCTTCCTCTAACCTCCATTGAAGGTGGGTCATCGTCATATTTAATCAAAGAGCCTATTTTGATTTTGATTTCTTCCGCGGTGCGTTCCCCAATCATCAAATTGTTTTTCCTTCTCAAATGCCTAATTATTGCCTCATCCATATCTATTCCTGCTTGACGCACCGAGGTGCGCACAACTATCCCCCAGAGGGAAACAACCCCAATGCTTGTCGTTCCTCCCCCTATGTCAACAACCATATTTCCAGTGGGAGTATCTATGGGCAGACCCGCACCAAGTGCGGCAGCCATTATCTCGTCAATTGGATAAACCTCTCCAGCTCCAGCTTCCTTGCAGGCGTCTATAACTGCCCTTCGTTCAACTCCTGTTGCTCCTGTATGGACGCTTATAACAACACGAGGTCTGAAAAGAAAGCGATACCTACACAATTTCTTAATAAGTAAACGAAGCATTTGCTCCGTGGTTGTATAATCACCGATTACACCACCTACAAGCGGGCGTGTTGCGGTGATATTATCTGGGGTTCTTCCCAGCATGATATAGGCTTCCTCGCCGATTGCGAGGACTTCACCACTTTGTATATTTTTCGCTACAACTGTCGGTTCCCTTAATACTATACCTCTACCTTTGGAGTAAACGATGGTGCTGTAAGTGCCTAAGTCTATACCAAATTCAGGTGTCAAAGCACCCATTCCTTGCTTTCTTCTCTAATGCGTTTTATGGAAGCTCCCAAGGAGTTTAATTTACCTTCTAAATCTTCATATCCTCTATCAAGGTTTTCCAATCCGCTGAGCTCGCTAATCCCCTTCGCAGCAAGGGCAGCGATTACGAGGGCAGCACCTGCCCGGAGGTCGGTAATAGTAACCGGCGCACCAGTGAGCTCCGGAACCCCCTTGACTATCGCGGTGCGTCCCTCAACTTTCACATCTGCCCCCATCCTTGCAAGCTCGCTTAAATATTTAAACCGACTATCGTAAACCGTTTCAGTAACCATAGAGATACCGTCAGCGATGGTTAGAAGAGCGGTAAATGGTTGTTGCATATCCGTGGGAAAGCCGGGATGGGGAAAAGTCACTATATTAGTAGGTTTTATCGGCTTCCTGCCAATCACTCTGACAGCATTTTCAAACTCCAAAACCTCACAACCCACCTCACGCAATTTATCAATCACTGGCTTAAGATATTGAGGGTCTATTCCCTCTATGGTAACATCGCCCTCGGTTATGGCGGCAGCTATCATAAAGGTCCCTGCTTCCATCCTATCAGGCATTATGCTGTAAGAGGTTTCCTTTAGGCTTTCAACTCCTTTAATTTCTATCTCTCTTGAATCTATGTATCTTATTTGGGCACCTGCATTGTTGAGAAAATTAAAGAGGTCGTGTATTTCGGGCTCCTCGGCAGCATTTCTGATATAAGTTATACCTTCGGCTACGGCTGCGGTGGTGGCGAGATGACAAGTAGCTCCAACGCTGGGAAAATCAAAATATATCTCCGTTCCTTTAAGATGAGGAGCAATTGCCTCAACATATCCGTGTTCCATCTTTATCTCAGCACCCATTGCCTGAAGTCCCTTCAGATGATAATCAACGGGACGAGTTCCGATATCACAGCCCCCGGGTAAAGGGACACGTGCCCTACCGCAACGGGCAAGAACGGGTCCAAGAACATTAAAAGAAGCTCTCATCTTTTTTACCAATTCGTAAGGTGCCTCATATTTTTCGATTACGCTGGCATCTATCTCCACAAATTCTTTTTCAACGCTGACCTTCACCCCCAATTCCCTCAACATATCCAACATCGTCCAGACATCACCTATTCGGGGGACATTGTATAAAATAGTTTTACCCTTGATTAAAAGTGATGCCACCAGTATGGATAGCGCCGCGTTTTTACTACCGCTAACTTTGACATTCCCTGCTAATCGCTTTCCTCCTTCTATTACGAGCTTTTCCATCATCTACCACCTCCTATTCTCAGATTTTGAACCCTTATAGCTGGCATCTTCACCCCGGGCTCTTCCCTGTAGTCGCGGGAGATGGCGTCTATTTTCTGGAGAAGGTCCAGCATATTAAAGCCGAGCATCGTGTTCTTCAAGGGATATGTTTTCTCTCCATTTTCAACCATAAAGCCGAAATCTATCGGACCGGACACATCACCACTTACGGGGTTGGGTTGTATTGATGTTTGTAATATCAGGATGCCATTTTTCATATCCTTTATCATCTCATCCAATGACCAGTCTCCCAAGTCTACCTGCAGATTGGTAGGGGAGATACCTACCCCGTATCTGTAGGAACCTCGGGAAGCGTGTCCTGTATTTTCCTCCTGTGCCTTCCCTGCTGTGTAGGAATTATGGAAATAGTTCTTCAATATTCCATCTTCTATTAATGTTAGCTCTTTGTGGGGCACTCCTTCACCATCGTAGCTGCTTGAAGCCAACCCTCCTTCTATTAGTGGCAAATCTCTTATCGTTAAGCCTTCCCAGGCAATTTTTTCCCCTTTTTTACCAACCAAATATGATCTCTTCCTTTGTATTTCCTCGGCTATCGCGGCACCAGCTATAGCCCCAACGATTCCTGAGGAGGCAAGATAAGAGAAAACGACGGGATAGGAACCTGTGGGAGCTTGTTTAGCTCCAAAGAACTCCTTCGCCTGCAGGCAGGCTTTCTCCCCAATATCCACAGGGTTGAAATCTTGCAACCTTCTCGCTTGGTCAAAATCAAAGTATGAAGCCACTTCCTCACCTTTGTTGAGGATAACCATTACACCTGCTCCAATACTGGTTCGTTTATCCTCTATTGCCACTCCTTCGGTGTTAGCTATGGCGAATTCCACATAAGAGGAGGATATTCCTCCTGAAATAATAGCTGTCTTCTCCACAGATTGCGCACTTTCCAGAATTTCCTTTCCCCAATCCACCAATTCATTTGGTGATAATTCTGCCACCTTCTCATCATATAGTCCCTTAACTTCTTTCCCTTCTTCCGCTGAAGGGAGTGATTTGAAATCGGGGTCAGGCTGAGCGGAACGTGCTAAAGCGATAGCTGATTCAACGACTTTATCAATGTTCTCTTCAATGAGGGGGGAACAAGAGGAAAAACCTCTACCCCCTTTATAAAAAGCCCTCACCGAGAGTCCTTCATCATAGCTGACCTCAATCTGCGAGAAAGAGGATTTCTTCATTTCAAGGGATATCACTTTTCTTCTTTCAAGGAAAACATCCGCCTGGTCTATCCTTCCTTTTAGTTTTTCTATTGTCTTTAGGGCAATATCAAGTAAATCATCTTTCATTTTTATCTTCTGCCTCCCACTGTTATCTCCTCAACAAGAATATAAGGACCGCCGTTATCAACGAAAGCAGTTTGTCCATTCTTACCGCAGTATCCTGGTGAAGCGAGCTTGAAATCCCTTGAAACACCTTTTATCTTCTTGAGGGTTTCCAGGGTCATTCCGGACATAGAAACATCTCGCAGATGTTCCTTCAATTCGCCGTCCTTAATGAGCCAGGCTTCCTCTACATTAAATGTGAATTGTCCCCGCTCAGGATAAACATATCCCCATCTCCCTCCTTTAAGATAGACCCCTTCCTTTATCTCTTTCAGCATTTCCTCAAATGTCCAATCGCCGGGCGCCATAAAGGTATTGCTCATCCTTACTATGGGAGGAACTTCATACCCCTCAGCTCGGGCATTTCCTGTGGGATTAGCTTCCAGCTTTGCGGCAGTTTCAAGGTTATATAGATAATCCATAAGGATACCATCTTTGATTATTACATTTTTTCTCGCTGGTGTGCCTTCTGAATCGTAGAAGTAAAAGCCAAAAGCCTCTTCAATTGTTGCATCATCAATGATTGTAACGCAGGGAGCGGCGATAGCTTGTCCTTTCTTATCTTTGATTATAGATTGTCCCGACCAAACGGCATCGGCTTCTGAGTTGTGTCCCAATGCCTCGTGGACGAATAAACCAACGACTTCAGGGTCCAATATGGCAGGGAATACACCAGCTGGGGGCGGTGAAGCGGAGAGGAGCTGGATTGCCTTGTTTGCCGCCTTTAGGGAAAACTCCTCCGGCTCTATCTCTTCTACCAATTCGTATCCCTTCGCTCCTCCCTTTCTCTCATAGGCACTTTGCCTGATTTCCCCTTCCGATGCAGAAACGAACACGCTTGCTAAAGTATGAACTAACTTGCTTCCTACCCGAGTTCCAAAGCTGTTGAAGACCATTTCCTCCCTAACCACATCGCTCAAGGATACCACTGTATTGTTTATCCGTTCGGAATCAACTCCCCTTGCCTCTCTTTCCCATTCTAAGACCCTCTGCGCTTTATCCTCCACTACTACATCTTCGGGTGAAATCTTGCATTTAAGCTCTTTTCTACCCACAGTGGGAGGGATTTCCTTAACCTCTGCTTTCTCCTCAGTTGAACCTTTCAAAAAAGATGCGGAAGCAATAGCATCGTAAAGAGCCTCTGCCAACCGCCCTTTCTCGAGCGAGGCACTGGAAGCGAAACCCCAGCATCCATCCTTAATTACCCTTATGGCAACACCAGCCGATTCCCTCTGGGTTAGCTCTTCAATCCTGCCGTCCTGAGCTCTAATTGAGGAGGAACGCTTTTTAACATAGCGTGCCTCCGCAAAGGAACAACCTTTATTATTAGCTTCTTCAATAAGCCATTCAAGGATATCTTCCATATCAAATACATTATAATCCTTTTTTAATTAAAGAGCAATCTAATTAATGAGTTAAGTATTCTGTTTATAGACCTGTCCGCCATATTCCACGAAGGTCTCAGCCATAGCCTTGATTTTCTCCCAACTGTGACCCACAGCCTGGGGAGAAGGATACCACTTGGCAATGAATCCCCCATTGAACCTGCCGAAGCTATCTATTAGGAGCTTGGCGTAATTCCTTATATCCTCAATGCTTCCTTTAACCATCGTGTTCTGGATATCCACTTGACACCAGAAACAAAGTCGCCCACCGAATCTCTTGGACAGATTTTCAACCCCCATATTCTCCTGTTGGTCCATTTGGATAACATTCAACCCGGCGTCTATTAATCCATCAAGAATATCTATTATGTAGCCACAGCTATGAAGAAATGTAAGTAACCCTTTGCTCCTTGCGAAGCTATAAACTTTCTTGTATTTAGGCTGCCAGAACTGTTGCCAAATCTCGGGCTTTACCATCAAGCGATTTTGAAGTCCCCAATCATCGGCGGAAATTATTCCATCCACACCTATTTCAGCAAACCTTTCAACAGCGGTCATACTTATCTCACAGATTATGTCAAGAAGCTTATCCATTTTCTCAGGATAAAGGTAAGGGTCGGTCCAAGCCGACTCGTGCCCCCTGAGATATTCCAGTCTATGAATCAAGCTTAGGGGGATATCCGCTATCACGAATTTATTTCCCTCGTTTGCCTCGACAACTCTTTTCGCCCTCTCATATCTCTCCTTCTTTGCGTAATCGGGAAATTTGTAATTCGCAAGTTTGGAATAATCGTCAAGAGGATGATAAATCACTTGCCCCATCGTTATTGTGTCGCTTGGTAGCCTTCCCCAGATACATCCCCATTCGTCCTCCCATCTTGTCTCCGTTTTGATTCTTGGTTGCCAATCAGGGTCGGGGTCACATCCAACCCAGAGGAAATCACTTCCCCAAGGTTCGGGCAATTCATATGGAACCCTATCCGGTCCCTGAAATAAAACGGCTCTTTTTACGCGTTCCCTTGATGTCATTTCCGCTCCTTTTACTCAAGTTATGGGTGACCTTGGCTGAGCAAAAGAGAGAGAAGGCGATACATCAAAAAAATCAAAGCGGGAATGAAAAATATATAAAGAAGATACTTTTTAAGAGATGGTAGCTTGTGGTTCTTTCTTCTACCCAGCTCCTCTAAGCGGGAACGGTAAAAACGCTCTCCGGGGGCGAGCCTTATAGCCTCTCTATATTCCTCAATTGCGAGGATTATCTCGCCCTTCCTCTCGTAGATATCTCCCAATAGCGAGTGAGCATCGGCATTGAAAGGGTCTTGTTCTATTATCCATTTGCATTCCCTTTCTGCCTCTATAAATCTACCATTGGCTAAATTTAAACTCGCTGACAAAAGTATCTGAGCTATT
Organism: bacterium; assembly: GCA_014360465.1. Lineage (GTDB taxonomy): Bacteria > Armatimonadota > JACIXR01 > JACIXR01 > JACIXR01 > JACIXR01. The sequence continues at coordinate 10,069 of JACIXQ010000031.1, read as the reverse complement.
TCCTTTACTGTAGCGGTGGGAATGCGGGCGCCGCAATTTCGGCAATATCTGCTATCTCTCTTGTTAATCGCTTCACAGTAGGGGCAGGTTATGAGATCGTCATTCATATTTTATATATGGTATTATATATGGTCCTTCGGAAATCACAGCGATTTTCGCATCTTTTCCATAGGCTTCAAGAAGTTCGTTTATCGTCTTCTCTATGTTTTTTGTGGATTTTACAAAGCAGTGCTCAATCTCCTCAGGTGTGAGACCATCTGTATATAAGTATACATCCTTTGCTTTTTTGTAAACCTTCGCTAACATTTCAACTTCCCATTGGTCTATTATGAAATTGGCGGGGTCATACATCCTCTGTACCGTTTTCTCAAGAGATTCCGATTGCCAGAGCAGGGTTCTAAACTCTTCGCTTCCCACTCCTTCAGAGCAGGAAGAAACTATAACTATGCTACCTCCTGGTTTTAAGATGGGAAGAGCCCCGACCATTCCCTTGACCGTCTGGTAGAATGTAGCATCAAGGGGGGCTCCTCCGCCGTGAGTGAGAACGATGTCAACGGGAGCATCTATACCAACTTTGACATAGCTTTCAACAAACCTAACACCTTCCTCCCATGCTTTCTCCAATTGACCCGCGAAGATGCCCGTAACCTGTCTTCTTTTATTTATGGTCACATTCAAAATGAAATCAACGCCAACTTTTTTAGCGATTTCCAGCGCCTCCTCGTGGAATGGATTCCCCTCAACGATTCCGTTGTCGGCATTGGGATGTTCCAGGAAGTGTGGACCGTGCTGAATCTTGACAGTGTCAACGCCAGCTATTCCGGGGCAAATACTCTTTCTCCCTCCAGAATAACCAGCCATAAAATGAGGCTCTATGAGACCAGTGAGTATCTTCAAATCGGACTCAAGATACAGCTTATTTATCCATATTTCTGTTCCTCTTTGGGTCGTTCCGATATACTTCTGCTGGGACTTATCCCTTGCGTTGTGGTTTTCAATCCTGTAGTTATCAACCACTTCCTTACCTACCATTCTCTCAAGCTCTTCCCCGAGATTAGGTCGGTGCAATCCAGTGGCGATGAGTATTAGGATATTCTCCCTTTTAATACCTGCGTCTTCAAGATAGTGGAGAAGGGGTGGTAAAATGACTTTATTTGGAACAGGGCGGGTAATGTCTGATATCACAACGCAGGCTGTTTTCTTACCCTTAGCTAATTCTCGTAAGGGAGGCGAGGCTATCGGTTTATCCAACATCTCCCTTACTTTATCTTCAACATCGGTTATAGCGGGCACCTCTTTGCTGGTCAGAATGGCGGTGACCCGATTTGCGGGAAGTTCAACAGATATTTCTCTCTCCCCATAGGCAAGAGAGACCGTAAGAGTTTGGGAAATCATCGGAATCTCACCTCCCAGCTATAGGGAATTTGAGGGTCATTCCAGGGAAGGCGGTATTCATCGGGTTTCTCATAATTGTAAGGTTCAGTAGGGATATTGATTATATAAGCATCATCTTCTCCAATCGCCTTGAATCCGTGAGCTACCATTGGAGGGATTTTTATCAGTATCGGGTTAAGGATGCCCATAAAAAACTCGTTTATCTCCCCTCTTGTAGGGGAATCCTCCCTCATATCATAAAGAGCGACCTGCGCCATACCCTTAATAACCGCGAAATGGTCGGTTTGAATCTTGTGATAATGCCACGCTTTTACTACACCTTTATAACAAACGGTCAAATAGACCTGCCCGAATTTTTCGTAGATTTCGTCGTCGGAGCGCAGTATCTCCATTAACCAACCCCTATCATCAGGGATTGGTTTGAGCACCTTCACTTTGACTCCTTCTATCAGTCCCATTTACATCACCTCTATAATGCTCTGGTCACCAACGATGAATTTATAACTCAAAGGTCTTCTATCCACCTTCCTCACAACAACACCCCTACCAAGGATTGTATCCTCTATCCTCCCCTGCAGATGTATCTTGCAATTATCTAAAATTATAGAATGCTCTATCTCCGTTTCCTTGATATATACAGCATTTCCTATAGATGTAAAAGGACCGATATAAGAATTCTCAATCATGCAATTTTCACCTATCACTAAAGGACCTCTCAGCACGCTGTTTATTATCTTACTTCCTATTCCGATTTTCACCTTTCCCATAATCTTTGTCAAATCGTCTATTTCTCCCCTTATATCTTCTTCTATCTCTTCCAATATCAATCTATTTGCCTCCAGTAAATCATCAGCCATGCCTGTATCCTTCCACCATCCCTTAATTATATGGTATCTCACATCATAACCCCTGTCTATCAACCACTGTATAGCATCGGTTATCTCCAATTCGCCTCTTTGAGATGGCTTTATCTCCGAGCAAGCGGAGAAGATGTTCTTATTGAAAATATAGCAACCAACTAAAGCAAGGTTGCTTGGTGGAGGAAATGGTTTTTCCAATAGCCGAACAATTTTTCCATTTTCTATCACGGCAACACCGAAGCGTTCTGGATTCTTTATTGGAGATAAAAGGATAAGAGCATCAGGCTTAACCTTTACGAATTCCTCAACGAAATCCTTAATTCCCGCTTTTATTATGTTATCACCAAGGAGCATAACGAATGGTTCATCACCAAGGAAATGTCTTGATACTTTCACAGCATGGGCTAATCCGGCGGGAGTTTCCTGTTCAATATAGGTGATCTTAATTCCCCAGCGAGAACCATTTCCCACTGCTTTTATTATTTCACCTTTTGTTTCTCCAACCACGATGCCTATGTCCCGAATACCCGCCTCCAGCATCATTTCTATAGTATAAAATAGGACGGGCTTGTTTGCTACGGGAAGCAATTGTTTAGCGGCGGTATAGGTAAGGGGTCTCATTCTTGTTCCTTTTCCACCCGAAAGGATTAAACCCTTCATCTTGACTTCGCTCCGTGGGTGTAGTAAATTTGGAAGAGCGATTTTATCGCTGCCGCAATTGGTGTAGCCATAAACATACCCAAAATGCCGAAAAATTCCCCGCCTATGAAAATGGCGATGATTATTGAAACAGGGTGAAGTCTCATTTGGTGTCCGATGAAAAGTGGAAGTATTATCTTTGCATCAATGAATTGTAGGAAGGAGAAAAAGAGGAAAGAATACAACCCCCAAAGGGGTGATTTTACAAGCCCCAGGAGTACCACTGGAGCACCGCCAATGATTGGACCAATTATGGGAATCGCCCTCGTGGCTCCAGCTATAACCCCAAGAAAGAGAGGGAAATCTATACCCATTAGCGTGAGAACTCCCCAAACAGTTATCCAAAGTATCAAACAAGCTATGAATTGTCCTACTATATATTGCCGCATAGCCTTGTCCATAGCGTTCAATATCATTAAGGCTTCGCGGGTGTATTTTCTCGGGATGAAGAGGAAAAGTTCGCGGCGAAGTCCCTTGGCACCTATGGCGAGGTAAAAGGCGATTATAGGGATAAGAAAAACCTCCCATATTTTACCTATGGCTGAAACCGTTTTCTCCATAATGAAGGCAATGGCTCGGCGCGCTTGCTCGCTCAATTGGGTCAGCTGGTCGGTTATGACTTTCTGAAACTGGGGAGGTAGCCTTAAGAATTTCTGCTGAATATTTTCAGCAAACTTTATAAGAACCTTTGTATACAGGGTTATATTAACTTGGAGGTCTCTTGCTTCGCTTACCAACGGGCTGACAAGGAAATAGACAGAAGCAATTGTCACCAAAAGAAATGCCAGGATGACCAATATAGCGCTTATCAGGCGCCTTGTGTTCATAGTTGTTTTTCTCCAGAATTTCCTCCTGCAAAGCCATTTTATGAAAGGTGCTAAACAATAATATAAAATTACAGAGAGCAAAACGATGACAATGAGAGAGGTTAATCTCCAAAGGAGATAACCTATTCCCGCGAGGAGAATGAGACGCCAAAGAAAGACCGTGAAAAATTCTCTTCTTCCTAACATTGTGGTTTAAACTCTTCTACACCCTCCTTCCGTAAACCAAAATAGCTTAGAAGCACCTGGTGGACACGCTCTGATGCTTTGCCATCACCGAAAATCTTGACCTTTTTAGCCATTCTCTGATATTGTTCCGGGTAAAGCAATAATTTACGGCATTCCTCAATTATTCTCTCCTCATCTGTCCCTACTAAAAGTCCACAACCTGCTTCAATTACTTCAGGGCGTTCCGTAACCTCTCTCAAGATAAGAACAGGTTTTCCTATGTAGGATGCCTCTTCTTGGATGCCGCCTGAATCTGTTAGTATGAAATAGGAATTTTGCATAAGGTGAGCGAATGGTATGAAAGGAAGCGGTTCCAAAAGATAGGCCCTTTCAACCCTGAGCAATGGTTTAACAGCATTGCGAACGATGGGATTTTTGTGCATTGGGAAAATTACTTCTAAATCAGGGAATTCGGTAAGCAATCTACGAATCGCTCTCGCCACCCTTTCTATCGGTTCTCCCCAGTTCTCTCTCCTGTGAATTGTGAGGATTATAAAGCGTCCTTTCGGCTTAACCGGCAGTTGGCAGGGCTTTTGTAGGGCTATTTCCAAAGCATCTATGACTGTGTTCCCCGTGACGAAGATTTTCTCTTTCTCTATCCCTTCCCTTAACAAATTATCCCTGGCTTTTTCCGTTGGAGCAAAATGGAGGTCCGCTATGTGGGTTATCAATCTCCTATTTATTTCTTCCGGGAATGGAGCATACTTATCATTGGTTCTAAGCCCAGCCTCAAGATGGGCAACGGGAACCTTATGATAAAAGGCAGAAAGAGCCGAGATAAAAGAAGTGGTTGTATCCCCTTGGACGATTACTATGTCAGGACTCTCTTCCCTTATAACTTTCCCGATTTTCTTCAATAATCTGGCTGATAGGTCCTCCAGACTTTGCAGTTTTCTCATAACATTCAAGTCGTAATCAGGAGTTATGTCAAAATCTCGCAAAACTATATCCAACATCTCCCGGTGCTGTGCTGATGCAAGGACTTTGACTATAAACCTCCCATCGTCCTGTAGTTTTTTAATCACAGGTGCCATTTTTATTGTGTCAGGTCTTGTGCCCACTACACAGACAATCTTCATATTTCAGCTCCTCGCAAGGAATAGAGCCAATCCCGAAAAGATTATAGTGGCAAAATAGAGGATAAGAACCACTTCCCTTTCGGTATAACCCATATCTAATAGAGTGAAATGTATATGTCCCCTATCACCCACGAAAGGAGAACGTCTATTCGCAATCCTTTTTGAAGTGACGAATATAGCGTCAATTATCGGAATGGCGAGGACGAAAAAGGGAACGCCTATTGATACAAGAAGCGCTGTTTTAACCGCACCCATAACAGCTAAGAGGGAAATTGCATACCCGAGAAACATAGCGCCTGTATCACCCATAAATGTTTTCGCAGGATAAAAATTATAGGGAAGGAAGCCAAGGGAGGCACCTGCTAAAGTGGAAAATAGAAGTGCTACTTCAAACCTGTGAAGAAGAAGGGCTAAAATTAACAAGGCAACCGAAGAAATGCTACATATCCCTGCTGCCAAGCCATCCAAGCCATCAATGAAGTTAACAGCATTGACTATTCCTACTATCCATAAAAATGTTGCCAATGTCCCTATCCAGCCAAGCTCTACCAATCTATTGCTGAATGGTGAGGAAATAACAGTAACTTTAAGACCGAAGGAAATTGCAATAAGCGCAGCAAAAGCTTGTCCTATGAATTTGATATAAGGAGGCAGTTCATAAATATCATCGAGCATCCCTAACAGGACTATTAACGCCCCTCCAATCAGAACGGCACTATATCCACTGCTCCAAGCTATTAATCCGAGTCTATTGTAAATCAACGAAGTAAAGACAAAAGAAAAGAAGATGGCTAATCCTCCCAATTGAGGTATATGTCCCTTGTGTTTCCTTCGTTCATCAGGAACTGCTACTGCTCCCACTTTTCTTGCGAGCCACATAGAGAGGGGTGTGAATAAAAAGGAAAGAAAGAATGATAGCAAGAACGGTATAAGAAGAGATGATTTCATTTTATATTTATCAACTCCACACCCGCTTCTTTTAACATTTGCTCCGCCAATTCGTCAGGATAGGGCTGTTCGTAAATGATTTTTTGAACCCCTGCATTTATTAGCATTTTGGCGCAGGTTATACAAGGTTGGTGTGTGCAGTAGAGAGTGGAACCGGCTATGGAGACCCCATAGTAGGCAGCTTGGATAATCGCATTCTGTTCAGCGTGGAGCCCCCTGCATAACTCCTGTCTTTCTCCTGAGGGGATTCCCATCTGTTCCCTAAGGCAACCAACTTCCAAGCAGTGGGGAAGCCCTCGTGGTGCACCATTATAACCAGTGGCAAGGATCCTTTTATCCTTGACCAGGATAGCTCCCACCTGTCTTCTAAGGCAGGTTGAACGAGTGGCAACTACCCTGGCTATTTGCATAAAATATTCGTCCCAGGGCGGTCTTTCCTTAATCATTACTGCTGAGCCAGGTACTCATACAGGGGGAATTCCCTGCACAACCTGGCAACTCTCTCCTTTGCTTGTTTCTTAATAGCTTCATCATCAGGATGTAGGAGGACGCTCGCTATTATATCACCTATCTCCTCCATTTCCTTCTCGCCCATACCTCGTGTGGTCAACGCGGGGGTTCCCAACCTTATGCCGGAGGTGACCATCGGCTTCTCTTCATCAAAAGGTATAAGGTTCTTGTTCACGGTGATGCCTACTTCATCCAAAAGAAGTTCTGCTTGCTTTCCCGTTAATCCTTTGGATTTCACATCCACTAACATAAGGTGGTTATCGGTTCCGCCTGAAACTATGCGAAATCCTTTCTCAGCCAGTGTCTTTGCCAATGCTTTGGCATTTTTAACTATCTTTTGCTGATACTGGCGGAAATCCTCGCTCATAGCTAATTTAAAGCAAACAGCTTTCGCAGCGATTATGTGCATAAGCGGTCCTCCCTGCATACCGGGCATAACCATTTTATCTATCGTCTTAGCAAACTCCTCCTTGCAGAGAATGAATCCAGAACGCGGTCCCCTGAGGGTTTTGTGGGTAGTTGAGGTGACGAAGTGGGAATGGGGAACTGGTGAAGGATGAATTCCCGCAGCGACCAATCCGGCTATGTGAGCCATATCCACCATAAGGAAGGCATTGATTTCGTCGGCTATTTGGCGGAATTTCTCAAAATCAATGAAACGCGGATAAGCAGAAGCGCCAGCTATTATTATCTTCGGTTTATGTTGGAGGGCAAGACGGTAGACTTCCTCATAATCTATTGTCTCTGTTTCCCTAGAAACCCCATAAAAGACCACATTATAGAAAATCCCCGAGAAGTTCACTGAACTGCCGTGGGAAAGGTGCCCTCCATGAGAAAGGTTCATACCCATAATCGTGTCGCCTGGCTTCAGTACGGCGAAATAAACAGCCATATTAGCTTGTGTTCCCGAATGGGGTTGGACATTCGCATGCTCTGCCTGAAAAAGGGTTTTCGCCCGCTCTATTGCGAGATTCTCAACTATATCAACATATTCACATCCACCGTAATACCGCCTTCCAGGATATCCCTCAGCATACTTGTTGGTCATAACCGAACCAGCTGCTTCAAGTACGGCACGAGGAGCGAAGTTTTCCGAGGCAATAAGCTCGAGTTTGTTTCTTTCTCTACCAAGTTCACCTTCTATCGCCTCATAAACCTCTGGGTCCACGGCTTTCAAGGGAGCTTCTAATATTCTCTTCATTTATATTTCGCCTCCCTATTCTTTTCATACTCTTCAATTTTCTTAATTCTTCTTATGTGTCTCTCTTCGCCCGAGAAAGGGGTTGAAATAAAAACCTTTACGATGTTCTTCGCCAACTCCACCCCTAAAATTCTTGCTCCCAATGCCAGAATATTGGCATCGTTATGGGTGCGGGCGAAGCGTGCGGTAGTCTCATCAAAGCAAGCTGCACACCTGATCCCCTCTACTTTATCGGCAGCCATACACATCCCTATTCCTGTTCCGCAAACAAGGATAGCCTTTTCAAACTCACCATTTGCTACTTTCTCCGCTACCTTGAAAGCAATATCGGGATAATCTACAGGGTTAGGCTCAAAAGTCCCGAGGTCCTCAAAATCTATACCTTGTTTGGAAAGGAAGGTCTTTATCTCCTCCTTAAGATTGAAACCTGCGTGGTCGCTACCAATTGCTATGGGCATCTTCATATCTCCTTTACATCTTCCTGAGAAAGTAAACGAATGCCGGCATTTTTCAGGATTTGAGATGCTTTCTCCTTATCATCCACCTGGAGTATTACGATGGCGCTTTCTCCAAGCCGGATGACGCTTGCATAAGCATATTCTATGTTGATCCCAGCATCGGCTAATAGCTTAGTTACTGAGGCTAAACCTCCCGGTTTGTCTGGGACATTAACAGCAAGAACTTCTGTCTCAATGACGGCATAACCTTCTGCTTTGAGGGCTTCTTTGGCTTTAACCGGGTCATCTGGTATGAATCTGATCACGCCATAGTCCTTTGTTTCCGCTACAGAGAGAGCTCGTATATTTACACCCCCATTACTCAAGCATTCTGCCAATGCAGAGAGACGTCCTGGCTTATTTTCAAGGAAAACAGCCAGTTGTCTTATCAATTTTTCTCACCTCCTTTCCCGAAGATGGCTTCCCTCTTATCTATTACCCTTTTCGCTTTGCCCTCGCTTCTCGGAATGCTCTTGGGCTCGGCAAGTGTTACCTCAACGGAAATATCAAGCGTACTTTCTAATGCTTCCTCCAATCGCTGCCGAAGTTCCTCTAATTTCCCCATTTCATCGGAAAGGAAAGTCTCGCTGACTTCCACCCTCAATTCCAAAGTATCAAGTCTTCCTTTTTCTCTATCAACTATAATCTCATAATATGGAGCCACTCCATCAATGCTCATCAACACACTTTCAATTTGGGAGGGGAAAACATTAACTCCTCGCACTATAATCATATCGTCAGCTCTGCCTCTTATTCGTGAAAGCCGGCGAAATATCCTTCCACAAGGGCAGGGCTCCGGATCCATTGAACATATATCCCTTGTCCTGTATCTGAGCATTGGCATTGCTTCCTTTGTCAGTGTCGTCAGAACAAGCTCTCCGCTTTCCCCTGGTGGTACCTCTTCTCCCGTTTCAGGGTCTACTATCTCGGGGTAGAATACATCCTCATTTACATGCATCCCATTTTTGTACAAGCACTCGGAAGCGACGCCCGGTCCAATTATCTCGGAAAGCCCGTAAATGTTCAATGCATCTATGCCCAATGATTCTTCAATCTCCCTCCGCATCTCTTCTGACCAGGGCTCCGCTCCGAAAATCCCGACCCTTAATGGTAACTTCCTTAAGTCGATGCCCATCTCCCTACCTACCTCGGCTATATAGATGGCATAGGAAGGAGTACAACAAAGGACGGTGCTACCTAAATCCTGCATAATTTGAAGCTGGCGTTTTGTATTCCCTGAAGAGGCGGGGATTACCGTAGCTCCTAACCGTTCAGCTGCCTGATGAAATCCCAATCCTCCTGTGAATAAGCCGTAGCCATATGCAATCTGTACAATATCGTTTTTTCTTACCCCTGCCCACCAAAGGCAACGAGCAATAACGGTTGTCCAAAGTTCTATGTCGTTTTTAGTGTATGCGAAAAATATATTTTTGCCAGTGGTTCCGGAGGAACTTTGAAGCCTGACAACATCGTCCAATTGCACAGCTAATAGCTTTAGAGGGTAGTTATCCACAACCTCTTGCTTGGTGGTGAAAGGAAGGCGTTTGATGTCCGATATGTCACGGATATCGGATGGCTTTACACCAACCTCGTCCATCTTTCTACGGTAGAAAGGCATCCTTTCATAAACATACGCTACAAGCTTTCTCAATCTCTCGCTTTGAAGGTTTCTTAATTCCTCCCTGCTTAGAGTTTCTTCTTGGCTATAAAATTCTTTTTCCAAACTTTCACCTCCAAGTTGTGATTTTGACCGGCAATCCTTTATCGGCTGACTGCCAGGCGCATTCCGTGAGGGAGATAACGCGTAATCCCCATACTGGTGGCACTT
>JACIXQ010000030.1 GCA_014360465.1 bacterium | reverse complement strand
AATTTGAGGCGACGATAAAAGGTTAAATTCTATATTGGGGCGCGACCTGTGGGTCGCGCCCCATATAACCTGTCTTTCTATTTTGCGATAATCGTCCAATAGCGTTTAAAATTTAAAAAATTTTTTTTTAAATTACAAAACTCGCTTCCCTTTTCTCTTACCTCTTTTCTCCCTTATTTTGTCCGTTAAGCTTTGTTTCTGCAAAGTTATTTCTCTCATATTAGTAGCGGACACAAATTTTAAAATTAGTGACACCGTATTGAAAAAGATAATCGTTATTATTTATTAAAAAAAGAAAGGAGGTGAAATAAAAATGAGACGCAGAGGCTTCACCCTTATAGAGCTGCTCGTCGTCATAGCCATCATCGCCATATTAGCGGCTATACTCTTTCCCGTCTTCTCCCGTGCCAGGGAAGCTGCGAGAAAATCGTCCTGTATGAGTAATCTTAAACAAATAGGCACTGCCCTTGCAATGTATTCCCAAGACTGGGACGAAAGATATCCCTACTTCGTCTGGAGCGCCGATGGTCTGCACCACGGCGAACTTTTCCCCTACTTACTACAACCATACCTTAAAAATTGGGATATCTTCGTCTGTCCAAGCGATGGTGACCCCTTCAATACCTGGTGGTGGGATGGACGGGATAGCGGACGCCCACCGACACCCTACCCTCCAAAAGGATTGAGCTACGGGATGAACGAGGTTCTGCATTACGGCACCTCCCTTGCTCAGGTTCCCGAGCCAGCGGTTACTTTGGCAGTAGCAGATGCAATAGCGGGACTAATTTGCGACTGGCACTGGATGCCGGGGAGAGTCATAGAAGCACACGATTACCGGCACGACGCCCATAGCAAAGGAATTAACATCTTGTTCGCAGACGGACATGTGAAGTGGCTATCCAATAGGGCATTCGTATCTGAATATCAAAACAACCGGCTGAAGATTCACCCGACCGCGGGGCCGTGGACCGATTGGCCCAACGGGGGCTACGTCTATCCAGCTGACTGGTAAGGCTGTTGCTAAGGATATAGCTCGGTGCTGAGTGAAACGGGGAGGTTTATTCCTCCCCGTTTCACTTTTTTATTGATCCATCATCGTTTATTTCTAGGGTTGTGTTCGGAAAATATCGCTCCGTTAGCCCTTTAATCCATCTAATAGCCTTGCCATTCTTATCATAATGGGGTATGCCTCTACCCCTCTGAACAAAGGGAATTATCAATCCTTCTTTGAAGTTGCCCTCGTTGTCCAAAACAACATAAAGCATTGGGGCATACCCATAAGCTCCCCTGATATCAAATCTTCCATATGTGAAGAAGTTTCCGAGACTATATACTATTAATTTCCCTTTATAAAGCTCTATTGCCCGTGGTAGATGAGGACCGTGCCCTATGACGAGGCTTGCTCCAGCGTCCACAACCGCCCTGCAAAAAGCTACCACATTCCCTCTCTTCTCCCCCAAGTATTCCTCCATCCTGTTCTCTATTTTTGGATTTCCTTCCGCTCCACCATGAAAGGATACTATTATTATATCGTGTTTCCTTTTCAGGGCTCTTATAGTTTGCTTGGAACTCTCAATATCAAGAATAGAGTAGAATCTATCATCGTAAAGATATCCAAACGCAATTATGGCTATTCTCCTTCCCGAGAGAGAAAATTCTGCTATTTTGCCTTTTGGTCCAGTGCAATTTATCCCATGGCTTTCGAGAATCTTCATAGTGTTTAGGCAACCTTCCCAACCGAAATCCATTATGTGATTGTTGTTTATGCTCGCCACATTGAACCCCATCATTTTGAAGTATCGTGCATAGCTTGGCGGTATAGCAAAATGATAAACTTGCTTCCCCTTTTTTGCCGGTTTGCCTTGTTCTATAAGAGTTCCCTCCAAATTGAACAATTTTATTTCCGCTTCTGGCATAAGAGAATTGAGCTCCTTTGTTATCTTCTCCAATTCTTTCTGTGTGGGTAGGCATTGATCTGGATAGGTGCTCCCCAGCATAACATCCCCTACCGCAACGATTCTTAAATCGCAATAAGAGAAAAGGGAGAAAAACAAAAAAACAATTATGGTTAACTTCCTCAAATCATCCATTTTCTGATTTCTTTTTCTTCTAATTTATCTACCTCTATCATCCTCTCCTCCCCCTTCCTACTTACCTTCACTCTCAATTTTTCCCCTTCCCCTAAATCCGAGTATCTAGCCAAAATTCTTCCTGCCAATTCAACATCCTCTTCACTTACTTGCCCCCTCAATATAGCATCGGGACCCTTGTGGCTTATAGCTTCCAGAAAAACATCATCTTCCCTAACAAGTTCCTTCAATTTCTGGTTTTCTTCTTTGTTCCTCCCGACTACCAATTTCAATCCCTTCCCCAATCGGAAGTGTCTTCCTATTTTGAGAAGGTTGACATTATCCTTTGAAAGTTCATCGTTGTCCATAAGGTCTTTAAGGCGCTTTGCAAATTGAGGGTCAGTGAGAAGACACCCTCCTGCGGGAGAAGGGTAATCCTTAATCCCGAATCTGTCTACCAACTCCATCTGTATCTTTCTGCTTCTTCCCTTAATATCAAGGAGCTTTTCTCTATCTACCAATCCCTCCTTTTCGGGAATAGTGGGTGGTAGAAGTTTTGCTGAAAGAGGGCGAAGGAGCAACCCTTCAAGTCCACTTTCCTTTTCCACAATTCGCAATGAACCTTTGTTTTGGGACATAGGTCTTTCCCCAAGAACCTCTCCCGTTGCTACAAAACTCGCATTAAATTTCTCCATAAGCTCTTTAGCTTTCCTCAACATAAGGGCGTGGCAGTCTATACAAGGGTTCATCTGGGAACCGAAGCCGTGAGGAGGAGATTTAAGTAGCTTGAGGATATCCTCCGTTATATCTATTTCAACGAGGGGGACATTCCATTCTTGCGCAAGCCTGACTGCCCAGGAAGAACGGAAAAAAGGGCTCACAAAATGGACAGCGATGACATCTATCCCTTGCTCCATAAGGAGTCGCAGAGCAAGAGCAGAATCCAGTCCACCTGACAAGAGAACGATAGCTCTTTTATTCATTTTTAATAATTTTATTCAAAATAGCAAAAAATTGGAAAATATTGATGAACTTTGAAGAAAAGATAAAATTTAAAAAACATTACAAGGAGGTTTTATAATGGATATTTTCGCCTCTGAGAGCGAAATTGAAAAAGCGCCCGTAGTGGACACTATTGGAAAAAGGAGAAGTGAGGAAGGAATAATAAAAAAAATAACTCCTCAAAGAATCTATCTGAAAGCCCAGGCGAAAAATGGTCTTTTTCTTTCTTTCAAGGTAAGGGAAATAAGGTTTCTGAATCGCAAGAATACGGCAATCCTTGAGCCATCGGGGTTTCGCAAATACCCTTGGAGCATCTCACGAAAATATCGTGAGGATATTATGCTCGACGATGTAGTCATCCCTGAAAAATATAAGGAAGATGTAGAGCGGTTGCTTGATATCTCGGAACATCCTCCTCAGGTATCAGATAATGAGCAGCACCTCCCATTTTCAGAATATAGGCTCCCGATACTTGAAGCCTTAGCTGAGATGGGCGGGAAAGGAAAAGCTAAGAATGTTCTGGATAGAGTGTACGAAAAAATAAAAGATAGAGTGACGGATGATGATAGAAAGATACTGCAAAGCGGTCAATATTTTTGGGAAAACCGGGCACATTGGGTTCGCTTGCAACTTAAAGAGCAAGGATATTTGCGAGCTGATACTCCAAAGGGAATCTGGGAATTAACTGATGAAGGTTGGAAATATCTAAAGGAGCTGAAAAGGCTGGCTCAAGAAAAATAGTCCCTCTTCTGAGTGATTTGCTATAATTCTATGAAGACATATGAGACATATCTTCTTTTACCTCAATGCTTTCCTTGGCGATATAGCTGTCGGTTTGAATATGATTTGCATACCCCTTCTTGCAATAAAAATGCAGGCTTCACCAGTAGTTCTGGGCTTCACGGGATTCCTTTCTTCCTTAACATACCTCACTTTTTCACCTATATTTGGTAGGCTTGCCGATAGAAAGAACCCCCTTTATTTAACAAGCTTAGGCTGTGCCCTTTTCGCCTCCTCCGCTCTTTTCCTTGTCTTTTTCCCCTCTATCCCCCTCATACTCCTTATAATGGGATTGGTCGGTCTTGGAACCAGCATGTTCTGGTCTCCCCTTGAAGTGTGGATTGCCCGCACAACCTCCGATTTAAGAAAGTCTATAGGTTACTTTAATCTTTCCTGGTGTGTGGGGTTATCAATAGGTTCCCTATTGGGTGGATATCTTTTTCAAAAAGATTGGCGCTTCCCCTTGTTTTCCATCGCCTTCTCCTGCTTATTAATCATCTTTTTCCTTTTCTTTTGCCCAAAAGTCTCCCCTCCTCAGGAAGTGAAAGAGGTAAATGACGAACCCAATAGTGGAGAGAGCAAAAGAAATCCTTTCATCCTTATCGGTTGGACTGCCAATTTCGTCGGCTGGTTCACGATAGGAACTTTGCGATATCTCTTCCCCAAATTAGCAGTTGAATTGAACATCTCACCCTTTACAATCGGTTTGCTCACCTTCACAATGGCTATCTTTCAAGCAATCTCCTCTTACGGAGTTGGCTTTATGGTAATGTTTCACTATAATCTTGGTTTCCTATTAATCGTCCAGTTCCTTATGATGCTCGGCTTTCTCATAATAATCTTGTCAAGCTCTATCCCCCTATTTTTCCTTTCTTTTACCCTTTTGGGTATCTGTATAGGTATAGCTTACTTCTTCAGCCTCTTTTATAGTCTGGAAAGCGAGGAAGGAAAAGGTCATAAGAGCGGGATACATGAATCTATTGTGGGAGCTGGAGGATTACTGGGTCCCCTTCTGGGTGGCATCGTTGCCCAGTATTCAAACCTACGAATGCCCTTCACTTTGTGCATTTTCATTCTGTCGGTGGGTATGCTTCTTGAAGTTATATGGTATAATATGGGAAAAGGAGGTTTGAGAAACAATGGATAAAAACCCAACGATTGTTTTCCCACAGCCAGAGAGGGTCAAGCTGGATGAAAAAGAAATCCCTTCCCCGGGACGAGGAGAAGTTTTGATAAAGACAATCTGCTCACTTATAAGCACTGGCACTGAATTAACCCTTCTATCGGGAAAATATCCACCAGGCTCCGCTTGGGCTCGCTATGGCAAATTTCCCGTTATCCCCGGTTATAGCAATGTAGGAAGGATAATTAGAGCTGGTGAAGGAGTAGATGATAGCTGGATTGGCAAAACGGTCGCAAGTCATACACCTCATTCCGCCTTCGTTCTATCCTCTTTGGAAAACCTCAGATTGATTGATATTGATATATCACCTGAGGAAGTTGCCTTCTTCGCCATAGCGGAAATATGTCTTAATGGCATAAGGAGAGCGAAGGTAGTGCTCGGGGAAAGCGTTGCGGTATACGGTCTCGGTTTACTCGGACAATTGACCGCTCGTTTCGCTCACCTCGCGGGAGCGAGACCGGTAATAGGTATAGATATCGCTGAAACGAGGTTGAATAAACTACCCCAAAAGCCCGGCTTCATCGCCATTAACCCCAAGAAAACCAATGTTCGGGAAGAGGTATCAAGACTAACAAAAGGGAAGTTGGCTGATGTTGTCTTTGAAGTAACGGGTAACCCGGAATTAATACCAAGTGAATTTGAGATACTCCGCCCGCAGGGCAGGTTTGTCGTTCTAAGCAGTCCTTACGGTCCAACCCCAAATTTTGACTTCCACGACCTTTGCAACTCGCCTAGCTTTATCATAATAGGAGCGCATAATATGTCCCATCCCCAATATCCTACCTTGGATAACCCCTGGACGCAGAAGCGCCACTTTGAACTGTTCAAAGACCTATTATTGGCAGGAGAATTGGATATCAAAGACCTGATAACTCATCGCGTCAACTATAAAGAAGCACCGGAAATCTATCGCTTGCTTCTTGAGGATAAGTCTTGTGCTTTAGGGGTCATAATAAAATGGGACTAATAATGTAATCCTTTATGAAATTTCCGAGAAAGCTTTTCCTCTTCACATTTTTCCTCTTTCTTCTACAAACTGCCCTTGCAGGAGAGGGAACTATAGAAGCTCAAAGAGCTAAATATCTTCCTGCCGAAGAAAAGGTGATTTGTGATAATGTGGTTATAAAATACGAAGATTACGAGGTGCGAGGGGATAAAGCCATTCTCAATCTTTCTGACAACACAGGAACCATTGAAGGAAATGCAACACTCGTAAAGGGAGGAGAAGTGCTTAAGGGCGAAAAATTGATATTAGATTGGGAGCAGGAGAAATGGCAACTGAAGGTTGGGAAGGTAGAGATAACACCAGAAAGGCTTCAAGGAGCGCAAGAACCTCTTTTTCTTTATGCGGAACAGACCGAGGGAAGCTCTCAAAGCTTGGAAGGGGTAAAAGTTTCCCTAACAACCTGCAACTTGCCACATCCTCACTATTATGTGGAGGCTAAAGAACTATATGTTTTCTTCGGTAATAAATTAATAGCTAAGGATATTTCTCTCGTTGTTCTTGGGAAACGCATTTTTCGTCTTCCCTATCTTGTGATACCTTTGAAAACACCATCCAGGAGCAGCTTTATACCACAGGTAGGAAGTGACCCCTACGAGGGCTTCTTCATTAAAACTGCCTACCCTTTCATATCAACCGCAGTGGCCAGCGGGATATTGAAAATCGATTACATTGAAAGAACGGGAATTGGGCAGGGAATAGAACACACCTTGAACTTTCCCAATTTGAAAACATCACTTTCCCTTTATCATCTATCCCCCAAAGGTAATGAAGGAGAAAGCTGGGCTTCTGCGGGAAAATTTAATTGGGAGAAGGGAGTCTGGCGTTTTGACCTCACATCTAATTTCCAAAAGAACAGTCTTTGGTATGGAGGTAGCTCCAGAACCTCCTCCTGGGATGCTTCAATAGGACAAACCACATCCCGAGGAAATCTCAACCTCAACTTTCGCATGCAGGATATCAGCGGTTTTTACACCTCAAGAAGCTCTTATACTAACCTCCTTTACAGTTATCAGCTTAAAAATCTGGGTAATTTGCGCCTAAACATAGAGGGGTCAAATCTTGAATATGAAGGAACCCCTTCTGATAAGGAACTACGCTCCACATTTTCTTTTACCCAGCAAGGTAAAATTGGGTTTGAGATAAATGCAACGCGGAGATACGACTTAGATGGGGATAGCTATCCATACGATACGAACTTCTTCTTCTTGGAAAAAATGCCAGAGATAAAGTTGAAAGCTTCACAATTTATATCCTCATTTCCTTTGGACATAGATATAGCTCTTGGTAAATACCGTCAAGTTATAACAAAGCCCTTCTTATCCCGAGGGGTTCTTTCCGTTTCCACCTCTTGGCGATTCCCAAAACAAACAAGTAAGTCAAGAATTCCTTCTTTGAATTTCAATGGTGAGTTTTTCCAGGGTATATATGGGGATGGAACCGCCCTTTATTCCTATTCCCTTTACCCTTCACTCCAGCTACCATTGGGTCCCTCAACATTTTCTCTTTCCTTCAGACATATAGTCTCACGAGGTTACAGCCCTTTTTATATGGACCAGGTATCTCCATATAGCAATATCAATGCTAATTGGTCGCTACAAAAAGGCTCCCATAAATTCTCTCTTCAGGGAGGATATGATTTTCGCAACGACTACCCCTTCACCATAACGGGAACTATAGAGCTCTCGCCACCTGGTAGCAATCTAAGGATATACCTTGGCTATGAACCTCGCAGTAAAATGTGGAGGGATATAATAGCTAACATTTTAATTGGAGATAAAATGAATCCAGTGTGGAATGTGAATATTAGATATGCAACGGAAGAAAACAGGTTAGCTCTATGCCGAGGAATGGGAAGAATAGAGATAGGGAGATGGTGGAGATTGGAGGGCTTCTTTGGTTACAATGGTTATACGGGTAGAGTAGACGAGCTCGATTTGGCACTAACAAGGGATTTACATTGCTGGGTTGCTTCGCTTCTTTATAACAAGAGACGAAAAGAGTTTAGCTTTAATATCTATCTTAAAGCTTTCCCGCTCCAGATGCGCACTTTGGGAGTAGGTGGTCAGGGAGAATATTTCGGAACAAATGTTGGAACATATTACTGATTTCTTTTCCCGATTCGGCTTGGCTCTGTAACGCCAAAATCCCAAGAGAAACCTGAAGAGGCTTTACTGCGTCTAATAAATAGGAGGTGAAGTTATAAAATATGAAGATTTTTAAGTTCACCTTACCTTTACTGCTGTTGGGGGCAATTGCCTTCTCGTTCCCAACTGATATCCCTTACACCATTGAAGGGCTATTGAACAAGATGAATAACTCGCTGGAAAAAGTCAAAAACCCGAATTTTTCAAAAACCTACATACCACCTTCCATTGTTCCATATGCTATAGAAAAGACAGACGGAAAATTCGCATATTTCGATATCCAAATCTACAGACCCCATCCTATCACTCCTCGCCCCGGATACCACTCAGTAATTATCTATACTCCAGTTCCTTACTATCCCCCTGTCGCCTACATTCCTCCATCCATTATTTGCCAGCAGATGCCGAATTATCTTGATATACTCCTTTTGAAGGAACTATTAGAAGCAAAGGATGAACTGAGGGAGACCCAGAAGGAAGTTGAGAAACTCAAAGAAAAGATGGAACAATTAGAAGACAAGAACATTTGCCCAACCTGTAAGCGAGCAGTTGACCCGAATTGGACATATTGTCCCTACGATGGCACACCACTGAATAAGGGAAGCCGAAAAGAACTCAAAGACGAGGAAAAAGAGAAAATAGAGCTTTATGTGGAAACACTCGCAAATGTTTATCTACAGGAAACCGACAGAAAAGGATTCCTTGCTGTTGAGCTGAGCAGTTTAGAGGGCTTGTCGGAGGAAGGGCAAAAAGAGGTTATAAATCGCTTGAAGGCTCGTCTAAATTCCCAAGATGTTTATTCCCTTGCAGATGTCAAGAGCGATAAGGATAAGTTCTACTTTGATGAACAAGGTAGGATTACTGGAGCAAAAAATGGTATAGTCGTTCTTGTCAAATTGGTAAATTACAATGAAGGAAAAGCCCAACTGAAAGTTGTCTGCTGGAAAGCATCAGATTGGATGACACTCATCCCCTACGAGGCAAGATTCGTTGATGGCAAATGGCAATTGACAAAACCAAGCGCGACTTAATCTTCCGAGGTTTCTATTATGGATGTCACTTTTAGAGAATAAAACGCTCCCATTCTCCGCTTGGGTTAGAATATAAGCTAAAAACTTACCTATCCATTGAGTTTCCTTTTATAAAGCATCTGGATTTTCCTATAACGATTTCCCTCACTTCTCCTGTTTTTTTAAAAGACTACTTATCTATGGGACTTCGAAGTTGCCGAGCTTTTGGCAGTCTGCTTTAGATAGGCATAAATGAAGTCATCCAAATCCCCATCCAAGACCTCTTCCACATCTCGTCGCTCAACCCCGGTGCGATGGTCCTTTATCATCGTATAAGGGTATAAGACATAGGAGCGGATTTGACTACCCCAAGCTATTTCCTGTTTTTCCCCTCTAATTTGCTCTATTTCTTCTTCCCTCTTCTTTCTCTCTAATTCTGACAGCTTTGCCCGCAAAATTTTCAGAGCTGACATCTTATTCTGATATTGGGAACGCTCACTCTGGCAAGAAACGACTATACCGGTTGGCTTATGGCGGATGCGAACGGCTGTCTCGTTTTTCTGCATATGTTGACCCCCAGGGGCAGAAGCACGGAATGTTTCTATCTCCAAATCCTCCTCATTTATCACAACCTCGTTCTCCGGTATTTCGGGAATGACATCTACAAGGGCAAAGGTCGTATGGCGGCGACGATTGGCATCGAAGGGGGATATCCTCACCAATCTGTGAACTCCCCTTTCTGCCTTCAGATAGCCGTAGGCATATGGTCCAGCAATTGAAAGGGTAACCGTTCTGCTACCGACGACTTCACCCGGTGTTCTGTCCAAAATCTCATATTTATACCCCTTTCTATCAGCCCACATTGTATACATCCTCAAGAGTATTTCCACCCAATCGCAGGCTTCAGTACCTCCTGCGCCAGCTTTTAGAGTTACAATGGCACTCCTCTCATCCAGTGGGTCGGTAAAGAAGGTGGAGAGCTCAAGTTGTTTGATTTTCTCCTTTAGTCTCTGTGTTTCTCTTTCGAGCTCCTCGGCAAATGATGCATCCTCTTCAGCGAGAGGAAGAAGCTCCTCCAGAGCTTGCACCTCTCCCTTTAACTCTTCGACCCCCTTTACTTCTTCTTCTAATTTTGAAAGAAGCGAAACTTTCTCCCTTGCCTCGGGTTTCTGCCAGAAATCTGGGGAGCCAATCTCCTCCTGCAGCGCCTTAATGCGTTCTTTCTTCCCTTCAATGTCAAAGGGAATCACCTATTTCCTTTATCTGTTCTATCAACGATTGAATATCTTCCCGCAGAGCCATTTTACATTCTTTGCTTCTCCTTTTCCTTCATCATATCCTTAAGCATACAGCATTTCTTATACTTCTTACCGCTACCGCAAGGACAAGGGTCGTTTCTTCCAACCTTCCTTTTCGCAGGCTGTTCACTATTGGTATGAGAAGTGCTAACAGGTGTTGACCTTCTGCGAGCGGTCAATCCCTGGCGAGGTTCACCACTTATTTGAACCCAGAAAATATACTTCACTGTGTTCTCCTCTATTCTCTGCCTCATCTCTTGGAACATCGCAAATGCTTCAGTCTTATAGGCTACGAGGGGGTCAGTTTGGGCATAAGCACGAAGCCCTATCCCTTCCTTGAGATATTCCATCGCATTAAGATGTTCCATCCACTGGGAATCTATCACTCTTAGCATAATGAGGCGTTCCACTTGGCGCATCGTCTCCTGACCAACTATAGATTCTTTCTGCTCGTAGGCTTTCAGCATCGTCTCGTAGATGAGGGAAACGAGTTCCTCTTTCCTCTTCCCCCTTAGGTCCTTTTCCTCAAGATACAATGCTATAGGGAAAATATATGTAAGGGATTCGTATAAACCTTTTATGTCCCATTCCTCACTGGGAACGCCTTTTGGACAATGAATCTCTACATAGCGCTCGGCTAAATTCCTCATAAATTCTAAGATATTGGGGCGCATATCATTACCTTCGAGGATTTTTCTGCGCTCCCGATATATGACCTCCCGCTGTATATTCATTACATCGTCATATTCCAGAAGCTGTTTGCGAATGCTGAAGTGCCAGCCCTCTACCCTCTTTTGTGCTCTTTCAAGAGCTTTTGAGAGAAGAGGAGATTCTATCGGTTCATCATCTGGCCAGCCGGAGAGCAAAAATCCCCCTTTCTCACCAAACAACCGCCAAAGTTCATCCTCAAGCGAAACATAGAAGCGAGAGGAACCAGGGTCTCCCTGCCTACCCGCTCTTCCCCTCAACTGGTTATCTATCCTACGGGACTCGTGTCTCTCCGTTCCAATGATATGAAGTCCTCCAGCCGCCAGGACAAGTTCTCTTTCCTTTTCACAGATCTCCTTTGCTTTTTGCAAAGCTCGCTGGTATTCCTCGGGAGAAACAGTTGCGGGATTTAGACCTTCCTGCTGGAGAAAAGAGATTGCCAATCCTTCAGGATTACCCCCTAACAGGATATCCACTCCTCTACCCGCCATATTGGTCGCTATGGTAACCATACCATACTTTCCCGCCTGGGCTATTATCGCTGCCTCTTTCTCGTGATATTTTGCATTGAGAACTTGATGTTTTATCCCCTCTTTGAGTATTTCCCGCAATTTAGCGATGTCGTCCTTATTCTCCAAATCCAGAAGCTGCGCCAGAGTTCGCAGATTCACCTCGGAAAGCGGGTCAGCCTCAAGCCCTAATTGCTTGGCTATAGATTGAACTTTAGATAGTGATAACTGTTCTAAAGGTGTGAGGAGCGTTTTCCAGAACTCTTCCAGCTTCTGGTCGTCCTTTTTTTGGCTTCTCCTCGCTTTGATTTCATTGAGCGCCAGTTTGGCGAGAGCAAGCATCTGGAGATATAATGGAGAAAGACGAGCTGAAAGTTTTTCCGAAACCTCTATTGAGCGTGTTCCTACGAGCAGAGGCTGCCCTTTATGATGTCTCTGGATTATCTCCTCAACTATTCCTCGATATTTCGCCTCCTGCGTCTTGTAGACCCTATCCGGGAGGTCTTTCCTTATCATTGGTTTATGCGTGGGTATGACAACAACATCCAGACCATAGATCTTTCTGAACTCTGCCTCTTCCGTCTTAGCGGTTCCTGTCATTCCCGCCAGTTTCTTGTAAAGGCGAAACAGATTCTGGAAAGATGTAACAGCTATGGTTTGACTTTCCTGCTGAACCCTTACCCTTTCTTTAGCTTCTATTGCCTGATGCAAGCCATCGGAATACCTTCTTCCGAACATAAGTCGTCCCGTGAATTCGTCAACGATAACGACTTCTCCATCCTTAACCACATAATCAACATCCCTCTTGTAGGCGAAGCGAGCTCTCAGGGCAGCGTTAACCGCCCTCATTATTTCTACATTTTCAATATCTGAGAGATTAGAGATTCCAAGATTAGCTTCTACCTTCCTCACACCTTCCTCTGTGAGCATAACATTCTTGGCCTTCTCATCTACGGTAAAGTCTATCTCTTCTTTTAATCCAGCCACCGCTCTATCTACCCGATAGTAAAGGCTCGTATCTTCCTCAATTGGACCGGCAATGATATGAGGAGTGCGAGCCTCATCTATGAGGATGCAGTCTACCTCATCTATAATAGCATAATTCAGTTCACGCCAGAGCAGGACTATTTCATCAACAGATGTCACCAGGTTATCTCGCAGGTAGTCGAATCCCAGTTCGGAGTTAGTTGCATAGGTAATATCGCAGGCATATGCCTCCCTTTTGGAAGCCGGTCTGAGGTTCTTAAGCCTTTCCTCTTCCTGGGGATAGGTTGGGTCGAATATAAATGCTGACTCATGCTGGATACATCCAACGGTGAGTCCCAGGAAATGATAAACCGGTCCCATCCACTGCGTATCCCTTTTCGCAAGGTAATCGTTTACTGTGACGATGTGTACTCCCTTACCTTCCAGAGCATTGAGATATGCTGGTAGGGTAGCTACAAGGGTTTTACCCTCACCTGTCTTCATCTCCGCTATCCTTCCCTGGTGGAGAACGATACCACCCATAAGCTGGACATCGAAATGGCGGAGTCCTATAGCTCGCTTTGCCGCCTCCCTTACTACCGCAAAAGCTTCCACAAGTATGTCATCCAAAGTTTCGCCCTTCCGCAATCTTTCGCGGAACTCGTCCGTTTTCGCCCTAAGCTGTGCATCGGTTAGGGAAGCTATCTGGGGTTCAAGCGAGTTGATCTTCTCAACTATGGGTCTTAATTTTCGTATTTCTCTTTCATTTGAGTCAAAAAGGAATTTTAACATCTCCTTACACCTATTACTTAATTTTACCCTTTATATCCTCGGAAGTCAAAATATTGTAAAATCCCATAACATATTGGACTGTGCCTAAAATACATCAAGCATTTTTGAATATCCGTACGTTTATTTACTCGCCTGTATCCCGCAATACTTTCAGCGACTCCGGATGTTTATTTGTTTTTTCGGCTCCATATCGTTCTGATTTTCTTTTTGAAACTTTTAGAACCCGTGGCTGGAGAGTATCGCTTCTTTTCAGTTCCTGTCGGCTTCCGGATAGGAACCTAAAACCTTTATGAAAAGTGTCTCGTCTGAGAGTTTCTCCAATGCTTTTTTGACCCTTTCTTCCTGGATATGTCCCTGAAAATCAGCAAAGAAGACATACTCCCAGCTTGTTCGTTTTGAAGGGCGAGATTCGAGCATAGTGAGATTAACATCGTATTTATCAAAGGCGGCAAGAGCCCTGTAAAGCGCCCCAGCTTTGTGTTTCACGGCGAATATAATCGTCGTTTTATCTTTCCCTGTGGGTGGTACTTCCTCTTTTCCTATCACGAGAAACCTCGTGCTATTTCCCGGCAAATCCTCAATGCCTTCCGCAAGGACATTCAATCCATAAATCTCTTTCGCCGCCTCACTTCCTATAGCTGCCCCCTCAGGGTCCTCCCTACACATCTGTGCCGCTCTCGCAGTTGTAGCGGTTTCAATTATCTCTGCATTCGGCAGATTTTCCCGCAACCATCTACGACATTGCCCAAGAGCTTGGGGAATGGAATATACCCTCTTTATCCTCTCAAGACTATCAGCCAGGGAAAGAAGCAAATGATGGATGGGCAGAACCATCTCCCCACATATTTTCAATCCTTCGATTTCTTGAAAAAGGTCCAGCGTTCTGGCGACGACTCCTTCCGTTGAATTTTCAACGGGCACCACACCTACATCGGCTCTATTCTGCACCACTTCTTCAAAAACATCCTCAAGTCTCTCACAACTTATATAACGGGCGGAGGAACCAAATCGCCTCAAAGCTGCGAGATGTGTGAAAGTTCCTTCCGGTCCCCAATAAGCCACCCTTATTGGCTTTTCCAATCCCCTACAAATTGATATAATTTCTCTGAATATATGTGTCAGTTGTTCGTCGGAGATAGGTCCTCTGTTTATGGCGAGAATATGTTGTATGACTGCTTCTTCCCTACTTGGGTCGAAGACCTTCTCTCCTTTTATGGCGGCTGATTTCTTCGCCAACTCAGCCCTTTTGGAGAGAAGTTCTACTATCTTCTCGTCTATCTGGTCTATCTCTTTGCGGATATCTTCTAAATCCATTTCTGTTGAAGTAGATTTTAGGAAGAGGTGAAGCGAATGTCAAGGAAGTTCCAACATATACCTGCTGACCTTTTTTTGAAATGTCCTCAATGTAAAAGGATACTTATCGCTAAAGATGTGGAGAAAAATTTCCAGGTCTGCCCACGCTGCGATTACCATTTCCTCCTTTCCTATAAGGAAAGGTTACAATCCCTTGTTGATGAGGGAAGCTTCGTTGAATATGATGCCGACCTTCTGAGCAATGACCCCCTTCAATTTCCTCAATACCAGGAGAAATTGGCTACTGCTCGTGCTAAAACAGGGTTGAACGATGCCATAATCTATGGTACTGCCTCTATAGACTCCTTGCCTTGCGTCTTGATAATCACTGATTTCAATTTTATGGGAGGAAGTATGGGATGGGTATTAGGTGAGAAGGTAAAAAGGGCAATGGAGCTTGCCATAGAAAAAAAACTTCCTGTAGTGCTGATCTCGGGCTCTGGTGGAGGAGCGAGAATGCAGGAAGGCATAATATCGCTAATGCAGATGGCAAAAACTGCCGCTGCTGTGGGACGACTTCATTCTGCAGGACTTCCCTATATAGTCGTCCTGACCAATCCCACTATGGCAGGAGTCCTCGCTTCCTTCGCCTCATTAGGCGATGTCAATATAGCTGAACCGGGAGCTTTGATAGGCTTTACAGGACCCAGGGTGATAGAACAAACCCTAAAGATAAAATTGCCTCCCGATTTTCAATCCTCAGAATTCCAGCTGAAACACGGTTTTCTGGATTTAGTCGTCCACCGAAAAGAATTGAGAAGTATCATTATCCGGCTCCTTCGTTTCTTCTTAAATAGGAATCAACCCAGGGAGAAACCGCTATTAGTTCAACCCTCTCTAACACCTGAGGATATCTCCCTTCTTCCAGAGTTTGAGCGTCCAATCGCGGAGGTTATGTTGCAGCTGGACAAATTGGAGAAGCTCGCTGAACGTGAGAAAATGGATAGGTCTGAAGAGATAGAGGAACTGAGGAAAAGAGCAGAGGAGCTGACCAGGAAAGCTTATCAAAACCTAACTCGCTGGGAAAGAGTTCAAGTGGCACGACATCCCCTTCGTCCCTACACCCTTGATTATGCCGAAATGATATTTGACGATTTCATCGAATTACACGGTGACCGACTTATGGGAGATGACCCAGCTATAGTAGGGGGTTTAGCAAGCCTGCAGGGAGAGACGGTAGTTTTTATCGGGCATCAGAAGGGCAGAACAACTAAGGAAAGACGCTGGCGCAACTTCGGTTCCGCTCGCCCTGAAGGATATCACAAAGCTTTAAGGTTGATGAAAATGGCGGAAAAATTCGGCTTCCCTGTTTTGACCTTCCTTGACACGCCAGGAGCTGCTTGCTTGACGGAAGCCGAGGAGAGAGGTATTGCACAAGCAATAGCAAGGAATCTGCAGGAGATGTCTAAACTGAAGACGCAAATAATAGTTACAGTGATAGGAGAAGGAGGTTCGGGAGGAGCAATTGGAATAGGAGTAGGCGATAGATTGCTTATGCAGGAAAACGCATATTACTCGGTCATATCACCTGAGTCCTGCGCTGCGATAATTTGGAGGGATTCGAAAAGGGCACCCGAGGCTGCGGAAGCGCTCAAGCTCACTGCCCAGGACCTCAAAAATCTTGGGGTAGCAGATGAGATAGTACCAGAGCCAGAAGGAGGCGCACATCGCAACTGGCTTGAGAGCGCCCGTCTCCTTAAGGAATCATTGCTCAGAAATCTGGAAGAATTGAAAAATATCCCTATCGATGAATTGATAGAAAAAAGATACGAAAAGTACAATAAAATCAGGTGAAATGATTCCAGTTTGGATATAATTATTACTTACTATGCTACCTCAGTATTTCTTTTTTTCCGGTGTTAATTGTGGAATTAAAAAGGAAAGCCCTGACCTGGGAATAATTTTTTCCCAGTTACCAGCCAATTGGGCAGGAATGTTCACGATAAACAAATTTCCTGCCGCTCCCGTTCTTGTATCCAAGGAAAAATTGGGTTCAAAGATAAAGGCACTCGTCGTTAACTCAGGCATAGCTAATGCAGGAACAGGAGAGGAAGGCATAGAAAATGCAAGGAGAACATGCAAAACATTGGCAAAACATCTTGAAATTAGGGAAAATGAAGTCCTCGTTGCTTCCACAGGAGTGATAGGCAAGCACCTTCCGATGGAACTCATAGAGAAGGGAATCATAGAGGCAATAAAAAAGCTTTCCCCGACTGGCTATCAGGATTTCGCAAAGGCGATTATGACTACTGATAAGTATCCTAAAATCGTTGCAAAAGAGGTAAAAACGCCAAAAGGAAGCATTAACATCTTAGGAATTGCCAAAGGAGCGGGTATGATTCATCCAAACCTCGCTACTATGCTTGTTTTCCTCCTCACGGACGCATTGGCTTCCTCCCAATTTCTGCAGGAATGTTTGAAGCAAGCGGTGGATGACTCCTTCCATTGTTTGACTATCGACGGAGACACCTCAACAAACGATTCCGTCTTCCTAATAGCTAATGGAGCAAGCGGAGTTGAAGCAGACAATACCTTCGGAGAAGCACTGCGGGATGTTTGTATCGCTCTTGCAAGGATGATAGCGGAGGATGGCGAAGGAGCGACAAAACTCGTGGTGATAAGGGTAAATGGAGCGGAGAAGGACGAGATTGCCAGGGAAATAGGGAGAAGAATCGCAATATCACCCCTCGTCAAAACCGCCATATTTGGAGGAGACCCCAATGTGGGTCGCATCCTCTGCGCACTGGGTAATGCACCATTTTCCCTTGAACCACAACGAGTTGAAATCAAAATCGCCGGTTTCACCGTAGCCGAAAAGGGCAACATTCTCACCTTTCCCTATGACAAATTGAAAAAAGCTCTCAAGGAGAAGGAGATTAATATTGAGATAGAATTAAATATGGGTGATGGTTCTGCTACCATATATACCTGCGATTTGTCATATGATTATGTAAAATTGAACGCAGAATATACAACCTAAAAGGAGGAAAAAATGGAGGATTTGAAAAGAAGAGCAGAGGTCTTGATGGAAGCGCTACCTTACATACGGAGATTTTGGGGGAAAACGATGGTGATAAAATATGGTGGCTCGGCTATGGAGAATGCCCAATTGCGAGACAATGTTCTCAGGGATATCCTCCTTCTTCACTATGTCGGAATGAAGGTCGTTGTGGTGCACGGCGGAGGAAAGGAGATAACGGAGTGGATGAGAAGATTGGGGAAGGAACCGGTTTTCGTTGAGGGAAGAAGAATAACAGACGAGGAATCTCTGGAAATAGCGGAGATGGTTCTCACAGGCAAAACGAACAAGGACCTCGTCGCCAGATTGTGGAAATTAGGAGGGAAAGCAGTGGGCGTCTCCGGAAAGGATGGTGGCTTTCTCATAGCAAAAAGACAAAGCGGCTTGGGCGAAGTGGGCGAAATAGAAAAGGTCAATCCCCACATACTCAATATATTGCTGAACGAATCCTACATACCTGTCATATCAACGATAGCGATGGATGAGAACGGAAAAGGATTGAATGTTAATGCCGATACCACCGCGGGACATATTGCTGGAGCTCTTGGAGCAGAAAAGCTCCTCATCCTGACCGATGTCCCGGGCGTTTTAGATGAAGAAGGCAACCTAATCTCCTTGGTTAGATTTGATGAATTGGATGCTCTCATTGCTAAGGTCAGTGGCGGTATGAAACCCAAACTGGAAGCCTGCAAGATAGCTTTGTTGAAAGGAGTTAAAAGCGCCCATATCATAAATGGAGAGGTCCCCCATTCACTATTAATGGAGATATTCACCGACAAGGGGTTGGGAACGATGATTATCGGGGATTGAACCCCACATCCCCACTTGCTTCCATTCCCTTTATGAACTCTGAAGTTTTTCCTCTCTTCCCTGCCCTCATATCAACATATAAAGGGACGATGGAGCGAAGTTCTTCCCTTACTTGAGGCGCTAAAGAGTCGCCAGCAAGCCGGTGAACTGGAGTAGCTAAAAGCCTTTGCATCGTTCTTATGCATTGCTCCGTAATTGGTAGAGAATCCTCAGAAAGAGCTGCGCAAGTCCGGCAGATTATCCCTCCACCTGAGGGAGAGAAAGTGAACATTTCGTTACCAAGCTCTTTGCCACATATGATACAATTTTCCAAATGGGGCTTATAGCCAAGATGGGAAAGCAATTTCAATTCCCAAGAGCGAAGAATTAGCTCGGGCTCCCTTGCCTTCTCCATAACATACAGATGGGCAAGTAGATAATCAAAGATGAACTTGTCGGGCGCACCCTCTTCTGTCATCCTATCAACTATTTCAACAAGGGCGGAAGCACTGGCAAACCTCTCTATATCCTGGATGAAGGCGGGAAAATTATATTTGAGTTTTCCCTGTGTCAATATATAAAGATTTTTCCCCTTGACCAAGAGGACACGGGAATAGGCAAATACCTGGGTCAAAGGGGCAAGACTATTTTGGGGCTTGCGGGCACCTTTCGCTATCGCCGAGAGTTTTCCCTGCGCTTCCGTGAAAAGGGTTACTATCCTGTCCGCTTCCCCTTGATTGATCGTTCTCAGAACTACGGCGTTAGTTGAAAGAAAACGCATTTAAATCAGATTTTGCTGAGCGCTCTCCTATACTCCTCCATTATCTCCACCGCTGAGCTCGTCCCGATGCGGTCAGCTCCAGCAGTTAAAAAGGAGATGACATCGTTCATCGTCTTTATACCACCCGCAGCCTTTATCCTCATAGCACCTCCCACCACACCCCTTATCAGTCTTACATCCTCCACCTGGCTTCCCCTGGGACCAAAACCTGTTGAGGTCTTGATAAAATCGGCTCCGCTACCGAGAAGGAGCCGAGCTGCTTGTTTGATTTCTTCTTTGTTTAGATAACCACATTCTATGATAATCTTGATGATGGTTGCCCCTCTTCTTGGCGAAAGCGAGAACATCTTGCAAGTTTCCACAATTGCCTTAATCTCCTCAAGAAA
Organism: bacterium; assembly: GCA_014360465.1. Lineage (GTDB taxonomy): Bacteria > Armatimonadota > JACIXR01 > JACIXR01 > JACIXR01 > JACIXR01. The sequence continues at coordinate 6,170 of JACIXQ010000030.1, read as the reverse complement.
CTCCTCGTGCTTTCCCGATTTGAAAAGCCCGATGTTGGCAACAACATCCAGCTCATCGGCGCCAAGGGAAAGGGCGTTTTTCGCCTCGGCTATCTTCACATTCTTCGTGTTTGTCCCCAGGGGAAAACCCACGACGGTGCAGAGCTTCACATCCGAGCCCTTCAAGTGTTCACGGGCAATGGGAACCCAGCAAGGATGAACACAGAGAGCAGCAAAATGCCATCGCTTTGCCTCCTCGCAACCCTTTTTTATAGTTTCCTCATCTGCGTCGGGTCGCAAGATAGCATAATCTATCATCTTCCCGAACTCTTCAATAGGCGGATAAGCCATAAGCTTTCCCTTCCATTTTACCACATTAAAAATAAAATTTCAAAAAATAGGTTGAATCTCGAAGATAGGACTCTCCAATGCTTTAAGCTCGCTACCATAAGGGGTAGGACAAATTAAGCGATATGTATGTGTTATCAGGACGATTGGGGATATAAGGGGCAATCCTGCCATCTTAATTCTCTCTATATTGAACTCTATCAATTTATCGCCTCTCTCTACCTTCTGCCCTTCCTTAACAAGGCAATTGAACCCTTCCCCTTTCAGCTTTACGGTGTCTATACCTATATGTATAAGTATCTCAAGACCATCCTTATCCTTCAGGGCGAGAGCGTGCCCACCTTTAACCACTGCTGAGACGATGCCATCTATAGGGGAGAAAACCGTTTGAGAGGAAGGATTTATCGCCACACCGTCTCCCACTATTTTCTGGGCAAAGACAGGGTCAGGCACATCCTCAAGAGGCAAGAGAACCCCATCAAGAGGAGATAGGATTATCTTCTTTTCCATCAAAATCCTCTTCTTCAGTTGGATTTACCCAATAATCACCTTTCAACAACACTTCTGGAGTCTCCTCTGAACTCAGCGCCATAGGGAATGGTATAGCTCTATCAGGTGGACCTGGGAAAGCGAAAGTCAGGGAGAGAGAAGGAATCAGGGGACTGAGGGTTACGGTGAAAGCGGATACGGTATGCTTATTACATATAGGGTAGCTTCCCTCCCTATCCTTCGCTGCTTCCCAAATATCCTGAAGGGTAAGCATCTTCTTACCTCCCAGAATCTGTTGAGCTCTCTGCAGGCGATGCTGTGAGGAAAGGTCCTCCTTTTCGTTATTCAAAAGGAGAAAACAATTGCTCCTTATTAGCACACCCTCTTTTGCTTCCTCCCAGCTGAGCTCTTTGGGAGTATATTCTATCACCATTCCACCTTCCTTATCCAAGAGAAGGAGTATGAAACCTCTCCCTTCTCCTTCCGTCGATAGATAACCTTTGCCCTGAATTTCCTTTACGAGCTCTAAAGCCTCTTTCTTATCACTTGCCCTTTCGGCTATAAGCCGAAGGATATGACGGTCAAGCAGTCCTGAAGAGGGATTCAGCCCACAATAGCTACCAGTATTACAGGCTCCAGCTAATCCAGCTTCGTTCAAAAAATAGGCTACACCCATGTCAAGGTGAGATGCTCCACCTATGAACTTGTAGAAATCTCCAATTTTTTTGATGAAAAAGGCTTGTTTTTCTATGGCGAAATCCCTATTCTTGTGGAGGATGGGAAAGCCATCCTGCGTGGTAAGAGCAATGAAGGAAGTGCATCCCTCCTTCACTGAAGGTAAGTTATAGGCAAGAAAGAACTGAAAATCTATCCCAACGGTCTGGCAAATCGCTTCCCCCTCCTCCAACCAGTGGGGGGCAACATCTTCAACGATTTCCACCAACTTGTTCAGCCTTTCTCGAAAATCTGCGGGAGGCTTGAAAGAAACCGCAAGTTCACTGATGCTCTTTTCCGCTACTTCAGCGAACAATTTTCCTACTTCTCTTGCTGTTCCTTTGAGCTTGACCATAGCATTTTTTTATTTTAGCAATTTCTCATATATTGGAAAATCCATTTTTATAAATTCTCATCTCATAGAGACGGACAGTATCGCCTCCGTTAAGAGAAAGAAATTCAACCTTTAACTTCCTTGCCTTCGTCATAGGCAAACTCAAACGAAGGAAATGCTTTTTATTATTTTTAACTTCGTGAACTTTACGCCATCCCTTGTCCTCCTCAACCCATATTATGAAATCACAAGGGATTGACGGAGGCACATAGAGCGGAGGAAGCTGATGGTATTCTTTATCTATCTCGGCGTCAAAGGTGAGCTGAATCTGGTTAAATTCCTCTTTCTCTCCCAGGTCAAGCAATATCCATTGGGGGAATTTTTCCCGAGGATTGGATATCCATACATTCGTCCAACTTTCAGGACGCGAGACTCCTGAAACTATGTTATCGGGAGAGAATGGATAGAGCAAAGGAACCGTTTTGAAGAAGATATTCCTACCAAGCTTGAATCGCCATAGCCTACCCATCCTATAAATTTCACAAAGACCGGGAAGCGATTCACTTGTTTCGCGAAGGAAAATCGCTTCATCGGGCTCAAGGAAGAACCAATAAATGCCCCTCTCAAATTCGCGATTTATCACGATTTCCAGTTCTTCTTCGCCAGATTTTATCGCTAACTCTTGCTGGATGATATCATCAGAGACGGTGAAGTCCCAGAGGTCGGCAGAAGCTCTCAAATGGAATACAAGTGTTGTGTCCCTCAGGGCTTTAAGTTTCAGAATTATCTTTTCAACTTTGCCCTCAAGGGGGAGTTTCTGTCCGATGGGCTGGTTAAGCTGGACTTCCCCCTCGCATTGAGAGAACTCCAACGGAAAAGAAGATGAAGCAGATACACTCGCTTTCCGCGCAAGGTCAGCTGGGTCCTCATTTTTCACCCCTGGTATGAAACATCCATCCTTGAGAAGCTGTTGTTGAAGTTCTCTGATATGATTGGAGAAAATATCCCTTGGATAACTCTTATATTTTTTGCAGAGATATGCAGCAGTGCCCGAAGCCTGTCCGAGCAGAGCACAAGTCCCCATAAGGCGGGTGCTTCCCAAAGCGATATGGGTTACACTGATATTTCTGCCCGCAAGAAAAAGATTTTTTATGTTCTTCGAATAAAGACATCGGAAAGGTATTTGATAGACATAGACGAAGCGTTTTTCCCACTCTTCAACATTGCCACTCGTGCAGGGTTCAGGATAATCCTCCTTAGCGAGAATTCCACCCGGGGTATGAAGGTCAATGAACCACCCGCCATAAGCAACAGCGTCTGGAAATTGCTTCCTGGTTTTCAAATCCTGCTCCTTCAATATGTAATCGCCAATGAAGCGCCGAGATTCCCTTTTTCCCGGCACCATCCCAACCCATTCAAGGGAGAAATTCTCAAAACCGTGATTTTCCTGATTTTTCAGGTGGTCCCACACACCGAGGAGGTGAGCTAAAAGGTTATGCTTAATCTCCTCGTTATCGTAAATCGTATCGTAAGGATAGCCTATTTCTATCCACCAGTAACCGGGCATAGAATTATGAGGTCTCAATTTCAGGGTTACATCATCTTTGGGATATTTAATAGCCCAGGATGGGGGTTCAAATGGAACGGGTTTTCCGCAATCCCGGACAAGGAACATCAGAGAATTCCCCATAATACCCATATCGGGTTCTGGAGGTGCAAGTTCCTCGCCAAACTCCTCTTTGCCCTCCCTTCCCATACTGAACTCTGCCCCGACGGAGAAAGCCAGCGCTCCATCCCCTGAGGCATCAAGGAAATAGTCCCCCTTTATTATGAATTCCTTTTCGCTTCCCAGTTGAACGCAATAAACCCCCTCAATCAGTTCCTTACTCTTCATTATACCCTTTCTACAGGAGGTGTTTAGGAACATATCAACGCCCGCTTCCCTTAAGGCATCGTAGAGGACAAGGTCCAATATGGAATTCGCGAGGGAGCTATTGTGGAACTGGAAGTTGCGTCTTCTTTCGTCCAGGAAGAGCTCGGCGATTATACCCGTCTCCCTTGCCCAAGCGTTAAAGCTTCCTGCCCCTCCTATGGGAACTCTTATCTCGGAGCTTGCATTTCCCCCGAAGACTGGCCTATCCTGTATTATGCATACCGACAGTCCCAATCTTCTGGCCGCGAGAGCTCCACAGACGCCAGCCAACCCTCCGCCAACTACTACTAAATCGTATTTTTCTTTCATTCTTATTCACCTCACTCATACAAATGTTTAATTTGTGCCTTCACTAGTACATCTAATAGGTTTAGCTTTTCTATTCTCCCAATAATTCCAAGTATACTTGGTAAACGATTTCCTTAAGCTTATAGTAGTCTCCCATATGTTCCACTATTTTTTCAATATAAGATTCTTTGAAAACGACGAATCCATTTTGCAGAACAAGGAAGTATTTGTTAAATGCATTAAGCATCTTCTTTATTTTCTCTTTATTTTTAGTCCGTTCGCTCCTTAGCCTTCTATTTAACTCCTCCAAGTTAAAAACCGCATAAGGTATCGGTATGATTCTCCTTTTTGTTCTTCCGGGTCTTGCCTCCTTCCTCTCACTAATCTTAGCTATCTGAAAACATATATCATCGACTTGGGCATCTATTCCTTTCATGTCAAGTTCAGCAGAACAAACTATTGTAAAATTTTTCCCCTTCTTAGCACACACATAATCCAGCATATAACAAAAATCAAGCTGAGTGAGAAGAGAAACCCAAGTTCTGTACATACGTGCTTTGAACCCTTTTTTAAACCAATCGTTTTCATTTAAGGAGCGATTAAAATAATACTGTTTGAATTTCTCCAATGCTTTCTTACTAATGGAATTTGAATTAATCTCCTGCCAAAAGTTTTCAAACCATTCCTCAAAAGACACGAAATTTCTATCTTTCCAATAAAATTGGAAAATAGAAGCAAGAGGCAAAACCGCTTTGGGAAGGTCCTGTTCAACCCACTTTATGCCCTTTGTCTCCTCGCGATACTGTGACAGAGGAATACTTTCAAGGAACTGGCGAATTTTTTTAAGTTCAATCCCGGGGTTTTTCATCTCAAACTCTCCCTAATCTTCTGCAATTCAACTTTTGTGGGTAAAGGTAGGTTCTCTATTTGCGATATACTAAGGTGGTAGGTTATTTCCTTATATGTTTCCCTCACAAATCTTGATACTTCCTCTGAGTTCAGGTATTCAACAACTTCCACATCCTGCAAATCAAAGCCGAAAAGATTTTGCTTTCTCAGAAGGTGATATACATCTCCCATCCAGGGATAGCCTTTATAATCGTAAGCAGCTGCAACTTTTCCTCCTTCCCGGAAACCAAGCCCAACTACAATATGCGGTGAGCCGAAGAAACTTCTCAATTTTTTAATATCCTGTTTTCTAATCCAGTAACCTGTATAATTTTGATAAACAACCTCATAGCGTTTGAGATTTCTACCATTTAGAATGGGCAAAAAATCCTCGGAGGGGATGAATTGTGATTTGATTATCAGCGGATTGTTCTTGATCTCGGGAGTGCGGGGAGAGATACGAACCTCATATATATCCTTCACCTTATAACTACATATTCTTCCTAAATTTTCGGTAAAAGCAGTTTGGAAAGTCACAACCTCGCCTTCCCAAGGGTAAAAAGTCTTGACTAATTCCAATCTGCCTTGTTGATAATCATAAAGTTCCAATCGGCGAGCAAGCTTATTGGATTTTAGGAAATTCAGGATTACACAGGCTACATCTGCCTCCGGCTTAAAAACATCAGGTCCAAGGTAGATTATTGCGGTTCCACCACTACAAGAGAGGAATCTTCTCAATTTCTTAAACTCATCCAAAATCAAAAAGGTTGCTGGGACTATGAAGATTAATTGCCCCTTTTCCTTCAATAGCTTGACCGATTTCTCTATGAAAGCACCATAAACATTATATTTACCATACCAGGTATCGTAAAGGCTTCTATATTTCTGTTTCGTTTCAGCGTCTATTTTGATTGGATAATGGTCCGATTGAGTGGGAATACCGTAAGGTGGGTTGCCAATAATAAGATCAAACCGGAGGTCAGTGTCCCACAATAAGTAATCACCCTGTATGATATGTATCTCCCTGCTTATCTCAAGCTGAGATAAGAACTGGATGATTTCAGTATTTATTTCCATCCCATATAAATTTGCTTTACTGAAAATGTAGGGATGCATCCTCTTGATACCCAGAAGAAATTGAGCCAAACCACAAGCTGGTTCGAGGATATTGATATCTCCCCTGCCAAGCCTCTCCAA
>JACIXQ010000003.1 GCA_014360465.1 bacterium | reverse complement strand
CTCGTTTCTCAAAGTGTCATAGAATTTTGGATAGAATAGCTCATCCTCCGTTTCTTTGTAATTCAGCTTGGGAGAGATTACTTCTATTTCGGGCAGATAAAAACTTTTTCCCTCTATCTCAACCCTCAGCCTCACCCTGCCCAATTGATTAGTATATTGCAAAGGATAGAAATCCCCATATTCGTCCTTGTAGATTTCCTGAGCCCCACTGAACACTTTTGCACCTTTGCTTTTATTTATTACTAAGCGATATTCATTCCACTCATAAAGAAAAACTTTCGCCGTGATTTTATGCTTCATATATTCACGCAGGAGCTCACTATCGTTTTCAATGAAAATTATGAAAGGCCCTTTTAATGCTTTGATAAAAAACTGATAATCTCGCTCCTCACAATATACCTCACCCACTTCAAACTTTTGTCCGAATTTTGCGGGAACCTTCCAATCGCTCATTCTTCCTACCTCCTCATAATTCGTAAAGCTATGTCCTCCTTAAAAATGGGAGAAATCAAGTTTCTCACACCACCTTTATGAACAAATTTGCCACGCTTATCCACATTACCGGTCTTCGTATTTAGCCATTCATAGGAATAAGTTCCCTCGGGCAGTTCAATCTTTATCTCCACTTGCCTCTCATTCGCCTGCTTCCCCACCTGAGGAGGCTCGTGGATGTAAATCGCATACTGCTTGCCTTCCTCAACGAGAGCCCTCGCCTTTACTCCCTCGCTGACCGCCTTTATCACCGCGTTATCGGGAGCCATCCTGATAAAATCAAAGCCGTGGATGAAATCCTTTAAGATTTTCAGTTGGCGCCGCAAAGTGGGGCTTCCCCCTCCCGGCGACTGGTAATCACGGAAGGTTCCTTTAGGATGCTTATAGGTGAAGGAATAATCCAAATTGCTGTAAAGCGCTCCCCCGGCGATTATGAAATCCCATCCCTCGGTTCTATATAGCACATCTTCCTTTCCCCTAAATCCCGTCTCGTTCTCCCCGATGACCTTGTTGAGATGGTAGTTCATCTGAACAGCATCGGGAGGATAACAGTAGTGAAAATTGAAGATGGAAACCTCGGGAGGAGGATTCTCTACTTTTACCGAGCCATTGGCTATATTGAGGGAAATGAGATGCTTTATGGGAAAATTCTTCTCGGTTTCCACAATCACCTTTATGATATGTTTTTGCCAATCCATAGTCACCCCACCAAAATAGGGCTCATTACAAACTTCATAGTAGATATTGTCAGCATTCCTGAGTTCTTGAACAATCTTTCTTGTTACCGCTTCCTGCACAGCGGTCAAATCGGGATGTTTGAGGGTGTAAACTTCGTTAGAAGGGCAATTGCCAACCCCATTTATGTTGTTCAGAGCATTCATTGGGGAAACTTTCCATAAATTATCGTCATAGAAAGGGCAGAAAAGGTTCACCTCAACGATTATTCCCCTTTTGCTTGCCTGCTGGATGAAATCTTTGAGCCTCTTGAAATATGAATCGTTCCATTTGGTTAGGTCAAATTTGTTCCCCCCATCTTTTGCTCCCGGCACATTGCTCCTTGCCCAGGGACAGATGTATTTATCTGGAGCGAGGGGAGCGAGGGTGTTATCCGTTATGCCAAAGGAAGTAGCGATTTCCCTATAGACGCCAGAGAATAGGCGGGTATGATTTAGCCCCTTTTCCTGAAGTTCGTCAAGGTAAGCGATATAATCAAAATCAAGATTTAAGACCGCTCCATAATGCTCCCCCGAGCCAACGATGACCAGAGGCTTACCACGGAAGATGAAATAATGAGGATTCCGCGGGTGAAGGGCAAGCACTTTGTCAGAGAAAGCAGGAGATACACAAAGGACAAAAAGAGCAAAAACCAAGATATATATACCATTAATCACTTTTTTAACCTCCCTCTTTATTTCAACAAACCTCTTGATTTTGTTGGACGAGACCATTTCAAGATAAATTTACAACTGCTTTCTTAATTTTGATTACTATTATAAGGGTTTTTAAAAAGGACCTCAATTATTAATGCTTCGTTATATTTTCCAATCCAACTCGTTTCTTAGCTTTGAATTTAAAAAATTTTCCACAAGCTGTCAACTTTGATGAAGGAATCGGTTATTCGTTCCTTTGGTGGTATATAATGAAATTGTCAAATTAGTGAGCCTCACATACTTAAAAAATATTAAAAGAGATTCCGGTCAGATTGGTTTTACAATCGTATTTTAGAGTTTGCTAAAACAAGAAATAATCTCTTACACGAACTTTAATTTCCCTGGATTGTGGGATTTTCTCTTTTTCCTTACCCTCTACTTGGGCTATATGTCTTCCCTGCTCGAATGTCCCGTCCATTTCGGTAAACTTCTTGAGCTGTAGGTCATAATATAGACGAAAAGAACCTCGGAAATAGCCGGTGGTTCGTTTGACTTTGTACAGGGCAACTTCTCTCCCATCCTTCGTATAAATGCCAAGAAATTGAACAGTAGCGAGTGCAGGCTTTAAACCTATGAGCTTATATGGCAATGGTTCCCATTCTATTTGAATCTCTTCGCCTTTCTTCATCGGAGGCAACCGCAACCAGAAAAAGGGCAACTTCGGCGGAAAGAAGTCGATAAACTTTTCTAATTCTTTATTGGAAGGGGGTCTCAAATTGGGTTCTTCTTCAGGCGGAATATAACGATATTGCTCCACATCAAACGGACCTAATTCCCCAACTTTTTCCTCTTTCTTTGATGGTAAGCTGAGACCTGAGAAGTTTATCCCTCCAAAGAACTCTTCCACTTTTATTTCGTAATTCACTTTTTCCGGGGTTATATTCTTTATCTTAACCTCGTATGAGTCTTTTAGTTTTATCCATATAGGACCGCTGAGATTAAGAATGAACGATTGCTTTCCATTGCTTCCTTTTTGCTCACCTATTGTATTGTTATTTGCATCTTCTTCGTTGGATGCTATGGTCTTTTGACTCATCAAACTTATATACCTTAAAGTTTCACCTTTTCTAACCTCTTCTTTTACCTTACCGACGGAGATTTGGTCTTTGGGTACAAAAGTTGGAGCCAATATCAGGGCTAACCCAATTAAGTCAAATACGAGTTTAATCTTTTGAAGCATCTTCATCACCCCTTTAAAGCAGTAGATTTATGGAAAGGCTGGGATATGGTAGATTACCTCCTTCCAGCCCGTAGACTGGTAGTCGATTTATCGTGGATAACTTTACTACGGCTACTCCGCAACAGATTAAACGGTCTTTTTATAACTTTCGTCCAAGTCCCCTCTGGGTCCACCCCATTCACAGGGTCATTCTCACAATAAACCCACCAGTTAAACCCATCTAAAATTGGGGCTTTTTGTATCCATCTACCTATTATTGGGTCATAGAATCTCGCTCCTACTTTCATAAGTCCTATTTCCTCATTTCTCTATAACCAAATATACCACAATATTTGAAGGGATTCCAGCCCTCCTCGTCTTCCAGCTGATTGCCAAACGCATCGTAGGTGTATTCCGCTACAAGCTGACCAGATATGTTCGTAACCGCCCTCACCGAGCCCTGAGCATCAGAATGAAGGAAGAAGATATTCCCTCCCTCCTCCATCCATATAACCTGTGGTCCATACCTGTAAGCCCGCAACAGTCCTCCCTGCGCATTGAACTCAGCCGTCGTCTTCCCTCCATCGTAATAGAAGAAAATCTCGTCGCAATTTTCCTTCCTCATCCATACCCTATCATAACCCTCTCCTGCATAGGCGAATTGGGTCATTCTTCCATCGAATGAAAGCCCCTAACTATTATGAAGATTCATTTTGAGGACTGGTTATTGTGACGGTTGTGGATTGAGAGGGTGGAGGAAGCTGGGCAAGTGACAAAACAGAGGATAGGAGGACTACGCTACAAAGTAGCCCTCCATAAGAGACACTCCTTAGATATTTCCACCCTTTCATCTTGGCCACCTTCACGAATTCTCATAATTTATTCAAATTGGCAAGTTATTTTTTAAAATTCCCAAGAAAAATTTAGGAAATTTTTTAACACTTATAGTCTACTCCTTTTCTGCTCATAGGAAAACTTGAATTCCCTCCCGATACCTTCTTCAAAGGCTGTTTTAATACAAAATGGAAGAGGATGCAAGCGCCAAGATTAGGAGGTAAAAGATGAAGATTGGCAAAAGGAGTTTATTTAATCTGCCCAAACCTCCGGCGAAAAGGAGAGCAAAGGCACTCAAAGCGGGATAGAGATAGCGCCCCTGCGCCTCAAAGAAATAAAGATTGAACCGCAGAAAAGAGAGGAAAAGGAAGAAGAAGCTGAGGGCAATAAGAATGAGGACAAGACGGTTATTCTCATCCTCTTTTAACCATTTCAGAAACCCAATGAAGGCGAGACAAGAAAATACTCCAGGCAGAAAATAATACCCCCAAGGAAGAAAACGCAGCTTTATAAGGGGAGTCCAGAAGCTCGCATAGCAGGTGATAAGGACAAGCTTCCAGTAATCGCCCCAGCTAAACCCCTTTTCAAGGAAATAGGAGGGATGGGGACTACTATCAAATGCTTTTTGGAAAATTCGCCAACCAAGAAAATCGCCATAGAGGAGCTTGTTCCTCACAAACCACCAACCGCTGAAGAGGAGAATGGGCGCAAGAAAGAAAATAAACTTTCTTAAAACTATGTCCCTTTCCTCGCTTTTCAAGGAAAGGATAAGGACGAGCAAAGCAGAAGGGACGAGCACCATACAGTTGAGTTTGGCAAGAATCGCTCCAGCCGTGGCTATCCCCGCCCAGAGCCAGTTCCTTTCTTCTTTTTTGATGAAGAAATAAATAGCAAGGGCAAAAAGAGCCTGTGCTAATGTATCGTTTGTGAATCCTGCAGAAATGGCTATATTCCCCGGCAAAAACAATAGAAAAGCTGGCGCCCCCAGATATAAGGTTTTATTATCTCCAAACAATCTCTTGCCCGCAAGATAGCAGATGAAACCGGCAACCGCCACAATAAAAGAGGAAAACCATCTACCCCAGATTCTCCAGTTTTCGCCTCCCAGAAAAGCGATTGGAAGGGAAAGCAGATAAAACAAAGGCGGTTGATGAGATTCGTAATGTCCCCTATGAGGAACCTGCAAAATAGGCAATGTTTTAAAATCCCTCACATCTTCAACATAGAGAAAATGCGCCTCTTCATCCACCCCTTTGCCTAAGGGGATGAGGGACGAATACCAAAAGACGAGGAGAAAATATATAATGAATATCAGGGCAAGAAGGATATATTCGCCTCGTTTCTCAAACCATTTCTCAGTTTTCCCTTTTCCTAACCTCGTAGACTCCCTGTGCCTCCGCTTCAAATCTGAATTTACCTCCTTTTAGTTCACAATCTACTCTCTTCTTCCTTCCATCCTCATATAACCTGTAGATTTCAACTCCCTTCCAACCATCGGGCAACTCCCATTCAACTACCCCACCCTGGTCGCTATAAGCCAACCATTCTTCAGAATTACGAGGGAGGAAAACATCCCCACCCTTCCTCACCAACCTGCCCCTATAGAAAACCTGGTCATCCGAACTCCACCAACCCTCGCGGTAGATGATTTTACCATCGCGATAATCCTCAATTCTTTGATCAACGAATAATAAAGATGGAAATGTCTCTAAAAAGAGCAAACGCAAAAAATCCCTCCAGTTTCCTGGCGTGACATCCATCCTACCCACACCGCCAAGGTATCCCCTGCTTCCATATATTGCCTTTCCGTGAATGCAGGCGGGAACAAAAGGAATGTTTTCCTCATCTGAAAAGAATTTCCTCTCCAACCAGCTGAAGCCATCATATGAACTGGAGAGATGCCAGAAATAGGAAAGAAACCCCAAAAACGGTTGAGTAACAAGTTCCGATGTCACATCAACTCCCCTATCCCTGAACATCTCCACGATTCTTTTCTTGTAAAAAACGCTTTCACTCCCAGTGCAGGTATGGAGGCTATAGCTGTATCTGAGGGGGACAGCCGAAAGGACATCTATGTGGTATGATTCCCTTATGGGGTAAAGGGAAAGGGTTTGCTTTATCCTTTTCTCCGCATACCCGCCCTCAACATACCGCTTCGGATTAATGATGTAGGATTGTCCTCCCGCCCAGACCCCACCCTTGACAAGCTCGCCGTTCGGAGTTCTACAGATGAAATCATCGTTCCAAGCAGGGCTATCCATATAGGCATCGTCGTAGTTATCGTGGAAGGAGACGATAGCGTTGAATCTCCTCGCATCCTCAATCAATCTCAATAACCCCTCCCTGCCTCCCAACCTTTCGTTGACTTGGTCTATAGCGGGGTAACCGGTATCGTGCCCTCTGAACTGCCAGCCGACTAAATAAACGATTTGCCTCATTCCCTGGGTAAGATTATAGAACTTTTTGATTATCTCAAACGCTTCTGAAAAGGTCGTCACAGGCTTCTCAGCCTGGGGAACATCGCAAAAAATCTTGTAAACGATTGAATTTTTGTAAATGTCTCTCACCCCATCATTTATATTCTCCCAAACGAAATGCGCAGATTGGAGCCAATTTCCTTTTATAAAATGGACTATAGCTTGTGAGGAAGATTGGAGTAAAAGAGGCGGGTTAGTCGCTGAATGACAATTGAAAATAACGCCTAAAGCTCCCTTGCCATCGTTGACCTCCGCCAAGACCCTGTCCTCTACGGACTTAAGCTCAAGCAGTGCTGTGCCATTTTTACCTGAAAGAGAAGAGTAGGTAATCGGCGAACGCCAACAATCAATCCCGATAATCTCCCTATGAGGGAAGGACTTTTTGCTATCAACGAGCCTTCCCTCCAATAGCGGCAATGCTAACTTACCACCAGAGAGGGAGATGAGCGGTAACCTGAGGCTTACCAATTTGTAGCCTTCCGATTTCAGATTTCCCCAACCCGCGACGAGGCTTTCTCCCTTCAATTCGTACCACAATTCCAAATAAAGAACGCTCTTTCCTTCCTTCTTAACATTTATCTCATAACCTACCTTCCCTTCCTGCTTCTTACTTTCGATAAAAATCAAGTAAAAGGAAGAAGGAGCATAGACGATTTTTCCTTCGGGCGTCATCAACTCGAGCTGAAAATCTTCCTCATTAGCTCCCCGAAATATTTCGCCTATCTTTTTTCCCTCAATGCTTCTAATGACGGGGTAATTAGACATCAACTCAACCTTTAGATAATCGTTCTCTAAATTCAATCCTTTGCCATATATGCTTTTCCCTTCCAATTTCAGCGCATTCTTTAATTCCTTGATAATCCTCTTTGCTTCCCTTTTTTCTCCCACCCTGAAAGAGAATACCTCATATCTCAACCCTTCCCTTTCAATCTCCTTATTATCCATCTCTATCCTTTTGTCTTTGGAATAGAAGCCGACATAAAGGACATAATCTCCTTTCTTCGCATCAGCTGGTATATTCAAAATGGAAGTTTCCCTCACAATCTCCCCTTTCCTCCAGCAAGAGGTCGGATGGAAGGGCTTGAAATCCCCGCCGAAACCCTCGTCTGTGCCTTTGAGGCGAGCGTGAACAAATATCATATAGTTCTCCTCATCCTCACCACCAACATTCTGGAACTCCCAAAGAAGGTAAATCCTGTCGCCGGGCGAGACTTCTTCAGAACTCGCCTCAACACGCAAGAGACGAGGAAGCAGGGAAGCGAAAGAGATAGATGTTATCAAAATAATGAGTAGCATCGGTTTCATATTTACTCCTCCTCTTTACCATTATACCTTATTGGAAATGCTGTGTGTATCAGGATATGGCAGAAAGAAATAGTGTTTCAAATAGTTAGGATTTGCTCTCTGGCACAAAGAAGTGATATAAAAAAGCAATCCACACAAATCAAAAGAATCCACTCAACATCGTTTTATTTTCCCCAACTGTGGGCGAAGGAGGGCAAGTAATTTGTCGAGAATTGTCCATTCCGAAAGGCATTTAAGAGTTCCGGACAGAGATTATAGAGGTAGGAATTGGATCCACCACTGGCTGGAGAAATTTACCCCAAAATATGGCTGAGAAGTCCGTAAGAAACGAAAGGAAGATGAACTAAAAGGGATAATGGCTTTTTGAGGAAGCTTGCCTAGAAAGTTGAATATAAAAATGTTTGATGAATACAAAAAATAGAACTTTACGAGGGAAATAACCAGGTATAAAATGATGGAAAATCTGAGTTGTTCTTTAAAATGGCAAATCCTGAATAAATGCGACGCCACCAAATAAGGAGGTGATATTTATGCGATTAGCATTGCTTTCAATTTTAATTGTGCCTTTCCTTGCATATTCCCAACCATCGATATCCAATGGAATAACGACAATAACGCCGTTTATGGAAGCGGATAAAGCCATCGGCTTCAAGGTATCAAGCGGGGGAAAGGAAATCGCCAGCATTTATTTTGGTTCCCTCAACAACATAAGAGCGGGAAAAGTTAAGCAGGAGGGTGATACGCTGACATTCAGTGACTTTGTATCCGATGCCACCCCCAGCTTCGGGAAAAACTCGTTTATCTCGCTTAAGCTCTATCCCAACGACCCCTATCCAGAGATATCCTTCCGCCTTGAATTAGCCAATTTCTCCCCCCAGAAATGGGAATCCACTATAGGAAAAGTTCCCTTCCATTTCCTTGTTTGTCCCCTGGAAGGGGCGGAGCTTTTCCATCAAAGGGGTTGGCTTATCGCTACCCCTGTAATAGACCCCTACCCCCTCCTTGAAGCGAAAGGTCCGGGAAAGCACATAGCCAGCAACTGGTCTGACAATTGGACCTATGCACCTCCCATAGGAGCATATCCCATTCCCGTTGTCGGATTGTGGAAACCGAGCTCCTCTTTATATGTTGGCTATGAATTTCAGGAAGCGAGATTGACCGACAACAGCGAGAAGAATATCGCTTCCGCCTATTGTTGGCAATTGAAAGACAGAGGGCAGTTCTTCGCCCTCGTCTACCCTTATGCGGAGAACGCCTATAGGGACCTTCGCTATCCCAAGAACGGCGATGTTATCTCCACCCATTTTCGCCTCATATTCTCCCTTGATATGCCATCCGACTCTGACCCCAATTTCTTCGTCCATAATTACATCTGGCAAAGATATTCCGAGCTTCTACCTTCCGCACCAACAAATAACGATTTCGGCTGGCTTCCCCAGAATTACAGGCTCAACAATTTTCCCATCCCCTCTTTTGGAGGGCTGTATGGCGTCGTTGGAGAGGGTAATCCCTTTCAAAAGCAGGGAAACATTTCAGCCTGGGGAGTTGATTACGCGAGCCCGGTAATCGATTACATCTACGAACACCAAGACCAGAAAGCAATATCCCTTCTGCGCGAGCAATTGGATTTCCTTATGAAAAATGCGGAAAAGTTGAAGATTGATGGTGACGATTGCGTCTTCTGGAGGAAACCCATAAAGGGAGATTGGCACGATTCCTATGGGAAGGGCGTTCCCACCCTCCACAATGTCCAGGCATGGCAGGTAGCACTTGCCTTCCTTGATGCCTATCGCAATGAGAAAAACCCCGCCTATCTGCCATACATTGATGGTGCTCTCCGCTATACGAAACACATCCTATATACCAGAAACTGCTACGATGATGTTCCCACCGCCCAATTTGCTTGGGATGCCGCCCCCGTCACTACCTTCTGCCTTCGCTATTACTACACCTTCAGAAACGACCCTGAAAGAGCATCCCTTGCGCAGGAAGCTTACAAACTGGCAAGGGTTATGCTATATAAATATCTCCCAATCTTCATAAGCGATAACGATAAAGCAGATGATATAGATGCTACCTTCTTTATGGAACCGAATGCAGGCTTCCCCTGGCTCGGCGAAGCCTGCGCCAATGAGATATGGGCTGTCGCCTTCGGCTTAGCCCAAACCTATGTCGCTACTGGCGACCCAATCCTCGGACATTATTTGCGAGGGATGACGGAAAAATGGCACATTCTTTTCCGTGACGAATACTACCCCTCAATCAGACAGTACGATGGCGCCTTCGCCGAGATGTATGGATTATTCGATGGTTGCCTTATTGGGAAAGGGAAAAGGAGCACTTTCGGTGGGCTCTGGGGTGGATTTGAGCTGCTTTCCTACCCACTCGGGAATGCCAAGGCGCGAATCCTCTGCGGGGAGAAAGCCCTCCTTACCTTCAATAAAGATAAACAAGAGATAGATGCTAAGGATTACCGCTATCAAAATGGCAATTTCTCCTTCGGACTCGTCTCAACCAGCGATTCTCCCTTTGACATCGTCGTAACTTTCCCCTTCTTCGACTTAAGGCAGAAACCCGTCTTCCTTATAAGACAGAACCAGAAGACCCAGCTTACGGCAGGAACGGACTACGAGACCTATCCTCAACGACCCGATTCACTCTACATCAGAAATCTGCAAAATGGCGACATCATCGCCATCGGCGAGTATAATCCCTCCTTGCCGATAATAGATTGTCAAATAATAAAGCCGAGAACCCTTGAGCCGCCGCGAGAAAAGGATTTCCAAATAATAGACCTCGCTCCCTTCTGTAATGCTTCTTTACCTAAAAACTGGGAAGACCCATCAAGCTTCGCGGGTCTAATCCCCGGTGCAAAAACCATCTATCAGATTCCTTTCTTCCTCGTTGACCCTTATCTCAACCAGAATAAAGACATTGTGAGGAACGCATCAATCCCGATAAACAAATCCGCCACATATGCCTTTTTACTTCTGGCGAACATAAAGGCAAATAGCAAATTGACATTAAAATACTCTAATAGCGAGGAAACGGTTTCCCTGAGAGATGCTATCCCTGTCATATATGGCTGGCCGCCCCTCTTTGAATGGAAAGTTGAACTTCTCCAAGTGAAGCTCAAGGATGAATTTAGGGAAATAAGAGCGGATAATCTTGACATTCTTGCCATAACCCTGACTAATTTAGACGAGAAATCGCTCGCCCCAATTTTTGAGCTTCTACAAAAAGCCCGTAGCGTCGCCGAAGAGAAAAGGAGAAGCCAAGAGAAATTAGCATCACTGAAGATTGAAGAGAAACTCGCTCCCCTCAAAGGTCATCTCGCTGTCCTTCCCCAACCAAATCCTACCTATGGCAACCTCGTAAGCCTTATGAGAAAGGCTAAAGCTATGGTTCTCATTGATATGCCCTCTCCCCAGCAAGTCCTTGACCCCTCCTATTTCAACCCCCAGAAAATCTGGTGTCTCTTTTATCTCGATGGCGAGACCTATTATCAGAATATAGGAGGAGCGGAGAACGGCGACAGAGCTATCTTGGATTACCTCAAGCAGGGAGGACTTATCGTCTTCCTTCCCAGCCAACCCTTGCCCTTCTATTATAACGAGAACGGTAAGGCTGTGAACTCCGCCAGTAAGTTCGGTCTCACAATTGGACATTCCTGGGAATCCCCTCCCAAAGATGCTAAACTTTTCTTCCAGCTGAACAGAAAGCAAAATATCATTACCTCGCTCCCTTCCAGATTCCCCTGGATGAAAGATGTAGACCAGCGCTGGAGGGGCGTTGTTAAGCCATCTACCCCAGGTGTCAACTATATTCCCATCCTTACACTGAAGGATGATAAGGGAAGGGAATATGGGGAAGGCATCGCCTACATAGAATACACGCAGGGAGAACTTAAAGGAGCTCGCCTGCTTTATGTCTGGTGCTCGCTTCTTGATAAGGAAGAATACCTCTTCCCCATTCTCAAAGATGTGATAGCTTATATCAGCAAACTCCCACCACCGCCATCGTCCTATATCCTTTATCGTGCTCCTTTTCCACCCAATATAGATGGTGACATATCCGACCCTGCTTGGCGCTATGCGGAAACGATAGATGGATTCCATTTGCTTGGCAGTTATGCCAAACCGACATATTCAACGAAGGCGAAGATGCTCTGGGATGATGAGAACCTTTACATCGCATTTGAGTGTCAGGATGAGGATATCTGGGCAACTATGAAGGAAAAGGATTCCCCATTATGGGAAGAGGAGGTCGTGGAGGCGTATATAGACCCAAGCGGAACGGGGAAGAATTACAAAGAATTTGAGGTAAATCCTTTGGGCACCCTCATAGACCTAAACATAGTTGAACCCAAGAACGGCAATCCTGGCGATTGGAGGGAGCTTCGCAAATGGAACGCCGAAGGAGTGAGGATTGGGGTAAAGGTTAACGGAACCCTTGATAATAGAAACGACAAGGATAATGGTTGGACGGTTGAGATGGCAATTCCCCTAAAGAATTTCCTTCCCTACAAACCCACTTTAGGTTCCCAATGGCGCATCCAGCTTTTCCGCATTGATAGGTCAAATACTCTCCCTAAACCCGAATTCTCTTCCTGGTCTCCCACGGACACATTCCACAATCCCGCAAGGTTTGGCAAAGTCATCTTCGCCAGCTCACTTACCAACCCTGTTTTTTCCCCGAATGTCCCCCTTTATCGCGTTTGGCGATCTGCGGCAGGAGAATGGTCGGTGGAGGATGGGATTCTCATCGGTAAGAACGGCGTGGGCGATGGATGGATTGGCGAGGGCATTCACTACGGCTTAAAGGACTGGAATGATTATAGTTTCAGCCTTGAATTCAAGGTTATCTCGCGAGGAACCGACTGGCGCGACGGTCCCTGGTTTGCCTTCCGGTACACGGACGCCTCCAATTCATACTCCTTGAACTTCTCCGATAAGAACATCCAGCTACATAAAGCATCCCAGGGAATTACGACGGGCGATGATAATCCTCTCGTCTCCGTCCCCTGGAGTTTGGATAGCAACTGGCACAAATTGAGCGTTGAGCTCAAAGGCAACAATATAAAGGTTATCCTGGATGGAAGGGAGATAATCAACTTCACTGACAATAACTACAATGCTACTCCCTTCCTTAAAAGCGGTGAGATAGTCCTCGTCCCACGCAGATGGTCGGGAAGCAAAGGTGATACGATAGTGGCATATCGCAACTTCTCGCTCACACTAAAAGATTAGGATTGCATTTTGCATTTCCTTTCTAAAACTGCTAAAATATATCAAAACTTATAAGGAGGAAGAAGATGAAAAAGCTCATAATTTTCGCATGGATTGTGGGAGGGGTTGCGTTATTCGCCCTTTCGGCAACCGTCCCGAAGAACATCCTTGACCTACTCGCCAAGGTAGATAAGAACAACGCTTCTCTCAAAACGATAAGAGCTTCCCTTTTGATTGTCCAGAAAAGGGGAAAGGAAAGTCAATCCATCAAAGGTGAACTCTGGCTTGACAATCAAACCGGCAAATTCAAAGCCAACATAGGCGAGAATGATTCTCTCACCACCATAGTCTACGATGGCGACCAACTTTGGAATTATTACCCCTCGGAGAAGGTTTACATTAAAAGGAAAATATCTCCTGAGGAAATTGAAACTCGTATCTTTGAGCTCCTGCCTCCCCTTCTCTCTTTTAGGCCCAATTTGACGAAAACATTTACAAGCGAATATTTCACCAACTCTTTAGAAAAAGCCACGCTCCAAAAGTCCACCCTGGATAAAAAATCCGTTTCCCTAATAACTTTCTATGAGAAGGATGGTTCTTCCCAGTTCAAGATCTGCATTGACCCAAAGGTAAACAGGATAGTCCAATTCAGTTTTGTTGTACCCAAGCAAGAGGAAGAAATCATCTTTAAGATAACGGACTTTCAGGCAGATGTTCCTCTTCCCGGTGATTTCTTCAAATTTACTCCACCCGCTGATGCAAAGGAGTTCAGCCCCCAGGCGGGAGGAAACTTTGAAGGCAAACCCGCTCCCGATTTCACCTTAATGTCCCTTGACGGCAAAACCTACACCCTTTCAAATTTGAAAGGGAAAGTCGTTCTACTTGATTTCTGGGCTACTTGGTGCCCACCTTGCAGGGAAGAACTCCCCATAATAGAGAAGCTCCACCAGGAATATAAAGATAAAGGGCTCCTCGTTCTGGGGATAAACGACGAGGATAAAGCCACCGTTGAAAATTTCCTGAAAGAGAACAATTTAACCTTCCCAATCCTTGTGGATGCCCAATCAAAGGTCGCTCTTCTTTACAATGTTGAGTCAATACCAAGGGTGCTCTTGATAGATAAGGATGGCAATGTCGTCAAGGACTTGCTCGGCTATTCCAAGGAAAATGAGCAAATCCTTCGGGAGGCGATTGAGAAATTATTAGGAAAGTAGCTCCTTTTCTCCTGTTTCTTCTTCTTTGGGGCTGTGCGAAAAGAGCCGATTTTGAAGGTCAAATCGCTCCCGACTTCAACCTCAAGTCCCTTGAGGGGAAGACCTATTCTCTTTCTGATTTAAGAGGAAGTGTCGTCCTTCTGGACTTTTGGGCTACCTGGTGTGGTCCCTGCAAGGAAGAATTGCCAATCATAGAGAAACTTCATCAGGAATACAAGGACAAAGGTTTAGTGGTTTTGGGGATAAACGATGAAGATAGAGCAACCGTTGAGAATTTCCTCAAGGAGCAAAAGCTGACTTTCCCCATTCTCCTTGATGATGGGAAAGTGGGAAAAGCATACAGGGTTAACGCTATTCCCAGGATAATCCTGATAGATAAAAACGGGAAAATTGTGAAGGATATCCTTGGCTACTCCGATAAAAACGAGCAAATCCTTCGGGAGGCGATTGAGAAATTATTAAAAGGCTGACGCCGATATTAGCAATCATCGTATTCTTATCGGGCTGTGCTGGGAAGAAGGAGGCGAAGGTTTCTCCTCCACCATTTCTTCCCAAGGAGGTCATCTCCTGCCTTGATAAGATGGAGAAAGCGATGAAGGACCTTCAGAGCGTCCAATATATTTCAAAAGTGACGCTAACTTCTAAAGGTAAAAAACTCACCAAGACCCAACAAAGCAAGGCGAAAATTTGGCTGAAGAAACCTTCCTTTTTCCGCATAGATGCCTCTCAAGAAGGCAAAAGCACCCTACTTTTTGTCTGCGATGGTAACCAGCTATTCCTCTACGAATACCAGACGAACCGCTACGGCGCCTTTGAACCTACCCCTCAGCGAATTGAAAAAGCCACCGGCTTCTCCCTCCTTTCCTTCGTTCTCACCCCAAACCTCAAGGAAAGATTGCTCGTCGGCATCACTTCAGCCTCCCTCACGACTCCTCCAAAAGCCGATTATCTCCTCCTCACCCTTAAAACGAAGGACAATGACAGCTTCATCATCTATGTGGACAAGAAGACATACCTTCCCCTCAAAACTAAGATAGATATCAAATTCGCCGCAATGGAGGAAGAGGTCTCTGACCTCAAGCTCAATCCCAAGATTTCTCCTTCCACATTCAGCTTTAAGCCGCCCAAGGGTGCGATGCGAGCCGACTTGAAACTATGAAGCGGAGGAAAAGGATTGTTATAAAGGTAGGAACGAGCACTCTCCTTGGAGAAAAGGAAAGAATTGACGAGGATTTCGTTTCTTCTTTAGCGGAAGATATCGCAGAACTCAAGAGAAATGGAATAGAAGTTATCCTGGTTACCTCTGGGGCAATAAGGGCGGGATTGACGCATCTTGGATTGAATGACAATCTCCCCCTCCCCTTCATCCAGGCTGTAGCCTCGGTCGGACAAGGGATACTTATGAGGATATACGAATCGGCTTTTTCTCAACACAATCTGACCATCGGGCAGGTTCTCTTAACACATGAGGATTTAGCGAGTCGTAATCGCTTTCTCAATGCCCGTAACACACTTCTCGCTCTGCTCCAACTTCAGGTAATCCCCATCATAAACGAGAACGACACCGTAGCAACGGAGGAGATACGTTTTGGCGACAATGACATCCTCGCAGGCATGGTTGCCGCAACTGTTTCAGCCGACCTATTGCTTCTTCTATCCGATGTAGATGGATTGTTAGATGAACAAGGAAAGGTTATCCAAAGAGTTGATAACATCTCAGAGGATATTTACGCGCTGGCTGGACCGCCGGGAAGATGGGGAAGGGGTGGAATGAGGTCAAAGCTTGAATCGGCGAGGATAGCCACATCCGCCGGAACGGATGTCGTTATAGCTAACGGAAGAATGGAGAAAGTGATTCAAAAAATCGTTCTGGAGAGCAAGGAACTTGGGACATTCTTTCCCGCAATGAAAAGGCTTCAGGCAAAGAAGCAATGGCTCACATTCATCTCCCGTCCCCGGGGAAAGGTCGTCGTGAACGAGGGAGCAATGAAAGCGATTGTTGAGGAGAACAAGAGCCTATTGCCTGTTGGAGTCATTGATGTTGAGGGGACATTCAAAAGGGGAGATGTTGTGAGGATAATCTATGATGGGAAAGAGTTCGCCAGAGGATTGACGAATTATGACTCTGATGAGTTGAAGTTGATAATGGGTCATCGTTCAAGCGAGATTGAAGAGATACTCGGTTATAAGGGCTATGAAGAGGTAATCCACAGGGATAATCTCGCCCTTCTTCTCTGAATGATGAAAATTTTCTTGACTTGATTTTCGGGAAAATTTAGGAACAAAAATTCAGAAAAAAAGTCTAAAGTTTAAAAAAAAATGTTGACAGGATGGCAACTATATTATATTTATCTAATTAAAAGGATATTTAAAGAAAGGAGGTGAACTAAAATGGCAAAACTAAGAAGTAGAAAAGGCTTTACGCTGGTGGAGATGATGATCGTCGTGCTCATCATCGGGATTCTCATCGCCATTGCACTGCCCAACTTCTTGAGGGCAAGGGAAAACGCAAGATTGCGAGCTTGCGTAGCCAATATGAAGGAGATACAAGCCGCTGTAGAACAATGGGGAATGGAAACGAAAGCTTCGGGCGATACCGAGGTTCCAACAGACCTAGACGCTTATTCGAATTGGCTCAAAACTACACCAACTTGCCCGAGCGGTGGCACTTACACAATATCTGGCACTCTCAATGACTACACCGTTTCTTGTAGCGTACATGGCGACTTGGACACTGCTATGGCCGGGCTCTAACACCAGCGTCTAAAAGGTGGGCGGGGTTTCTTTAAAAGAGCCCCGCCCTCCTTGGATTAAAAAGTTGATGTCCATTGACAATCAGAGAAAGGAAAGTGAGAAATATCGGTTTTTCAAAATATTATAACGAAATAGGCGGAGGAAAGTTGATTTATAGAAGGAATAAATTGAGGGGCTTTACTTTAATAGAAGGCATCGTTTCCATCCTTCTTCTTTCTCTACTTGTTTTGATATTCGCCTCCGCGTTTCCAAGCGGGCAGGCGATAATACAAAGAGGTGAACTCACCAGCATTGCAACCGATATAGCCCAGGAGAAAATGGAGGAGTTGCGAAAGGCAGGCTATAACTCTCTTACCTTTGGTACCCAAACCTTCAGCGTCAGCCAATTGCCGAATGGGCAGGGGCAAATTAAGGTTTCCCCCTACCCAAACACCAATTCAAAGAATATCGCAAAAGTGGAAATCACTATCAATTGGCAAGGAGCAGGGACAAAAAGTGGAACGGTTAAAATCACTTCCCTCATATCGCTATACTATTAGAAGCCGAAGAGGTTTAACACTACCTGAGGCTCTCGTCGTTTCTTTGATAATACTCCTGATCGTCCTTTCGGTGCTTAATATCTATATCCTCGCCTTGCGAGGGCGAGAATGGGGAGAGAAAAAAGCATCTGCTGAGCATAAGGCAAGAATTGCTATGGAATGGCTCCTCAGGGATTTGCGAATGGCTATGGATGTCTCAATCCCTCAGGACAAAGGTTCCACGATAATTATTTATCAGCCTCTTACCGATTCTAATGGCAATATAATACTCCCCATTATTAGAGACCCTATACCCATAACTTATTATCTCACCGAGGATGGAAATTTGGTTCGCCAAAGGGATACGGAAACGAGAATCATTGCAACCGGCATAGAGTCGCTATCCTTTAGCCTCGAGGGAACAGTTGACCAGATTAAAGTTAGCTTAACAGCAAGAGAAGGTGAACAAATATGCTCTTTGGAAGCGAAAGCTTGGGCAAGAAATTGAGTGAGGAAAAGGGTATAGCATTCATAACCGTTCTGATTTTTTTACTCGTGCTTGCTATAATAAGCGTTTTCTTTATCAGCTATGCCGTCCAATCTTTGCATTCTGCAGTGAGAACTTCCCAGATGACCGTTGCCCTACAGCTCGCCGATGCGGGAGTGAGCAAATGTCTCTGGAATTTAGCCAACAACTATAATAATTCGGCGGAAATCCTCCGCACCACGGGACAATACTCGGAAAGTCCTTCCAATGACCCAAACGATAACCTGGGAGTTGGCTATTTCCAATTCACCGCCAAAATCCTCAATCCCTCCCAACCTTCACCTGGTCCCTACAATGTTGAAGTCGTTTCAACCGGCTACGCTCCAAGGGGTGAAAGTAGAACTGTTAGAGCATTGGTTCAGATATACTGGAGCTACCACCGCTCAGAGGTTTTTGACTTCGCTATTTTCAGCGATAAAAGGCTTGATATAGTGGGGAGCAGTTGGATAAAGGGAGATGTAGGAGCTAATGGAGATATCGTATTCACGGGAACCGCGGATGTCTTCACCCTGCAATTAACTTTGAAAACCCCCAACCCCATTACCCAAGATGCTCAATGGGTAACCGTTAATGGGCTTCAAGTGCCCTTGCTCATAGATTACGATGGCAATGGAAAAGCTGAAACTCCCTATGCGATTGATACCAACTTAGATGGAATACCCGATGCGGTAGTGAAAGACCAAAATGGAACACCGCTTCTCAATGATAGTAATGGAGATGGAAAGGTTGATAGCGTGCAAAGCTATGGTCCGTTCATCTATTATGTTGATACCAACGACGATGGAGTAGCTGATTCACCTTCGGGAAATGCCTCAGCGGGAGGAACTGTTACCTATGGAGGAAATAATATCATCCAGGGTCAGATTTTTCAAAATCAACCCAAGATTCCTCTGCCCGATATAGATTTGAACTTTTATCGTTCAAAAGCAACTCAATATTATCCGGGCGATATGACTTTCGCCGGAAATATCACTTTGAATGGCATAATCTTCGTTGAGGGACAAGTAAGCATATCAGGGACCATTTCGGGGCAGGGGATGATAGTTGCCCAAAATGGCATAAAGGTTACTGGAAATGTCACCTATCAGGCGGGAAGCGATTTCATCGCTTTGATAACGCCAGGGACGCTCAAAGTAGCTGGTAATGTGACTGTTGATGGTCTCCTTTACTCCCACAATATAGAGCTTCCCACTGAAGTTGACCTTTTGGGTAATGTTAAAATTAACGGGGCGGTTATAGGAGACCAGGTCATAACGAAGGGCAATGTTCAGGTTACTTATGACCCTCGCATAAAGGAGATAAACCTTCCCCTCCCTGGGGAAAGTTACGCCTATCCAATAACATTCCTTGCTTGGCAAGAGAGGTGATGTAAAATCTTTCCAACCATTTATTATTCCCCAAAAAAAATAATGCGAAATCTAAAAATTTGACAAACTATAGACCTCCTTTTTATCATATAGATGGATGAATAAATTATGTACACCGGCATAGACATAGGTTCTCGCTATATAAGAGCTGTTGAAGTAGATGCCCGAGGAGAGAAGGTAACCCTCTTACGGGCAAGCTTTACTTCTACTCCTGAGGGTAGCATAGAAGAGGGAAGGATAAAGTATTTGGATAAACTTGCAATTGCGCTTGATAACTTTCTCAAGAATGGACATTTCGTAGCGGAGAAAGTCGCTATGTCCATATTCAACCCTCTCGTTTTGGTTAGAAAGACGAGGATTCCTTCAATGCCCGATGGACAGATTAAAAGGACACTCCTATGGGAGGCGAAATCCCTCCTCGCCTTCCCAATTGAGGAAGCAACCTTAGAATATCAGGTGCTCTCAACCATTGCTGGAGAACCGCCACAAATTGATGTGATATTCGTAATCGTTCCCGCAAGTATGGTTGAGGAGAGGGTCAACCTCGCGGAAAAATTGGGACTTGAACTTGTCGCCCTTGATATAGAACCATTTGCACTTCAACGAGCCTTGATAGATTTCTCTCCAACAAGAAAGACGGAAACGCTCGGACTCCTTCACACTGGTGGTTCATACTCCACTATGGTGATAGTGGAGAAGGGAGAGTTCGCCCTAACCCGAGCTTTGCCAGCAACAAAGGAAAGAAAAGAAGAAGATAGAGAAAGATTGATGAGGGAAGTCCGCAGGTTCCTTGATTTCTACAGAGCTCAATATAGAGAAGAGCACGAAATCAAAGAGAATACAGTAGCGAGGTTGCTGATTTCGGGAAGCAGACAAGATATAGGTGATTTTGCTGAATTTCTCTCCAAAAGCATCGGTATTACCTGCGAAGTTGCTTCACCTGATAAGGAATTACTCAGCGAGAGGAGCAACGAATCTGCTCTTGATACCCTCTTCTCCTCTTTTCCTCTCCTGGTTGTTGCATACGGCCTGGCTCTGCGAGAGAAAGCAGCCATCCTTGAAGGAGTGATAGAATGAAGGAGAGGAAACATCTCCTTATTAACCTGGTTATAGAACGACGCAGAAGAGCAAGGTTACTTGAGAAAAGAGGAAGGCAAATGATTTGGGCTTGTGTCTTTCTCTTGGCAGGTATCATCCTCTATTTTCTCTACAGTTCAATTAGGATATATACCCTCCAAGGTGATATCAGGGAACTTGATGCGAAAATTGAAAGCCTCCGACCTACCCTTAATTACGCTGACCAGCTTCAAAAACAAATAGATGCATTGAAGCCTCGTCTTCAGTTAATCAATAAATTAAGAGAGAATGTCTTAATTTGGCATGGTCTATCGCTGGAACTCCAAAGGCTACTGCCACTGGATGCCTGGCTTGACAATGTCTCCTTCTCACCTGCAGCTGGAGGCAATATCCAGATCTCTCTTAGTGGGAAATCCTTGAACTATGAAAGCATTGGTGACTATATGCTGAGATTACAATCAGCGGGACACTATCAATCAGTCAACCTAAAATCAGCAAATCTGACGAAGATAGCCGAAAGGGAAGTGGTTCAATTTCAGATGGAGCTACAAACAATCCCAATTGAAGGTGGAAGCCAATGAGGCTGAGATTACCAGCTTTCAAGATAACAAGAAAATTTTTGCAAGCTGTTATAGCCTTCTTCGTCGTGGAATTGCTCCTCTTCGGCTTCCTAATCTACAGGCAGCAGATGATTATTGGAAATTTAGCGAAAGAGGTGAGGGATAAGAACACAGAACTCACGAAATATTCACAGATTTATCGTCAAATCCCCCAATTAGAACAAACTCTAAATTCACTGAAATCCCAGTTACAAACCGTCGAATGGAATCTCCCTACTCCTGCTTATATTCCCACCTTTTTGGCTCAGCTGGAAAGCTTTGCTCATCAATGCGGAGTCAAAATAACTAATATAAGCCCTCAACAAGCTCCTCCTCAACCCCCATCCGCAGCTCCGAGAAGCAAAAAAGAAGAAGAGGTAGGAGTTAAAAGAGGAACATACAGGGAAACGCAACCCGCTCAGGAGAAGAAACCCGCTTCGCCTTACGAGACGATTTCCCTTAATCTTCAGGTTGAAGGCAATTTCTATGCTATTCAGAAATTCATAGATGGTTTTCGCAGATTTCCCAAGGCTCTTAGCCTCGCCAAATTGGACATATCCCCCCAGCTCGTTGAGGGCAAAGCCCCTATCTTAAGGGTTTCACTCTTTTTAAATATAACCGTTTTAGGTGGAGGAGAGGCGAGATGAGCAACAGGACGAAAATTATCCTTCTTATAGCTTTGACCATTATTCTGATAGGACTTCTCCTTCGCTCGGTCTTAATTTTGAGAACAGCAACCGCCCCCTCACCTTCTAAAAAGATTGCCACTACAAAAACTCCCGCTACTCCTACTACTCCTACCCCTCAAGCTTCAACTGTCCCTGTTCAACCAACACCTGCAACAATTACAAACCTTTCCTTAGAGCTTCCTCCTCGAAATCCTTTTCAACCCCTTGTCCGCGAATCTAAAGCAACACCCTCTGGACAAAAAACAACTCCCCTCTCCCCTCCAAAGCTTCCCGCCCCAATCGTAACCCAGCTTCCCAGTGGGCAGGCTTCTACACAACCCTCTACCGCTAATCTTGTTTTATTAGGAACAGTATTAGGACCACAAAAATTGGCGATAATCAAAATCGGGGAGAAGAGTTTCATCGTAAGAGAAGGAGAAAAAATAGATGGCTTGAAAATTTATAAGGTGGAGAGAGGAAGAGTGTTATTTGAAGGAGGAGAGGTAACATTGAACACTAAAGAAGGAGGCAGATCCGAATGAGGCGATTCCTCCCCATTTTCCTTGCCCTATTTCTTTTACAGTTAGCCCTTGGAGAAAACATCATCTCGGGCATATCATTGGAGCAAAAGGGAGACATCTTGAAAATAAGCGTAAAGGGGCAGGTGCCCCCAAATTATAAGCTTACCGAGATGGGTTCCCCTATCCGTATCGTCGTTGACTTCCCAGCTACAATTTACAATGACCCTACCTTAGTGGAAAAAACCTCTTTCTATCCGGTAAAGGAAATCAGACTTTCCCAATTCAGTGAGAAACCACCAGTCGCCAGGCTGGTAGTGGAAACTTTGGAAAAAGCTGAGTATCAAGTGAACTTGGATAAAGGTTTCAATCTGCTCATTAAAAAGAAACAAGCTCCAACTTCTTCCAACAGTTCAGTTGATGGTTTTCCCTCTTTGCCATCTTTACCAGCAAATATATCTATCACTAAAGCAACGACTTCTAATAACTCCTCACCTACCATTAGAATTGTAAAAGCTTCTTCTGAGCCCGCAGAAGGAGATGACCCCGAGGTTCTTGTTTCCATTGATTTTCTAAAAACCGATATCAGGGATGTTTTCAAATCCTTAACAATGCAAACGGGCGTCAATTTCTTCCTCACTCCAGAGGTCAAGGGAGAAGTTACCTTAACCGCAGAGAAGATAAAGGTGGAAGACGCAATCGCACTCATCTGCAAACTGAACAATCTCGTCTTCAAAAAGGAGAAGGAAGGTTACATAATAGCCACTCCTCAAGAAATGGAGAAACTATATCCTTTGCCCACCGTCACAATAACGATACCTTTAAAACACGCAAAAGCAGGGGAAGTTCAAGCTGTGCTTGAAAAAGTCTACCCCAAATGTAGCTTCCAGGCTGTTGGAACAGTAATAACAGCTACAGTTCCTGAGAGCGATGTGGAAAAAATCAGAAAATTCGTCACCGAGTTGGATAGCGTGCAAGCCCCCGAGGTGAAAGAAAAGGAAATAACCAAGATAGTTACCCTATCCTATCTGGATGTTGACGATGCCGTAGAAATGCTAAAGACCCTTTATCCCCAGGTGAAAGCAGCTAAGGCACCGGGGCAGTCGTTTGTCGCATTCGCTGCTATGACAGGTGGATATGGTATGGGAGGCTACGGTATGGGTGGATTTGGTGGAGCAGGCGGCTTTGGAGGCACTACAGGGGCAACGGGAACAACAGGATTTGGAGGATTGGGAGGCTTCGGCGCTGGTATAAGTGGCGGAATGGGAATGGGCTACTCTCCGGCAATGTTCCAACAAAAGCCGGACAAGCTCGTGCTAATAGGGCTGGAGAGCGAAGTCAAGGAAGCAGAAACCGCCCTAAAGAAACTCGATATCCCACCCAAACAAATACACATCCAGGCAAGGGTTACCGATATAAGTGAGGATGCTGCGAAACAGTTGGGAATCCAATGGGGTTTCCCCATATCGGAGACATTTACGGAGTCAGGTGGCTCCGGCATTCAGATAGGACGAATCGAAAGGAGTCCACTTCAACTTGCCTCAACCATAGATGCCATTCTCTCGCAGGGGAAAGGAATCCAGTTAGCTAATCCAAGCTTGGCACTTGTGGATGGAAGGGGAGCGGATATCCTCGTGGGAGAAAGGATAATGTATACAAAAAAGACAGGCATAACGCCACTTGGTATGCCCATCTACGAGGTAGCCGAGGAACAAGTAGGAGTGATATTGAGACTAAACGCTAAGGTAGCGGAGGACAACACGATAACCCTTTATGTCAGACCCGAGATGAGCTATCTCATCGGTATGTATGGCCCGGACAACCTACCATTGATCGCTACACGCCAGGCTGAAACCGTGCTGAGGCTGAAGAGCGGAGAGAGCATAGTCCTGGGCGGGCTTCTGCAGGAAAAGGAAGAGGAACAGATGAGGAAAGTTCCCCTACTTGCTGACCTTCCCTTCTTCGGTAACCTCTTTCGCTGGCGCAGCAAAAACAAGACACACAGCGAGCTTATGATCTTCATAACTGCTTCGGTCATAGAATAATTGTCCCATTTATTCCTTTTATCAGGAAAAGAGGAACATTTTTATACAGTTCAAATCGTGTTTTTCCATTCTTTCCATGCATGCTTTCAATAGAGAGTTTAAACCAGAAAATTTAATTCTTCCCATTTATTGCATTTTTTGCGAAGCTTTTTAAAATAAGTAAAGAGGTGTTCTAACTTGATTAGGAGAAGTTTTGAGGACTTATTGGTAGAAGAAGGTTTAATAAGTAAGGAGAAACTGGAGGAGATATTGAAAGAATATAATAAGTTGGACAAAGTCCTCCCACTTCCCGACTATCTCGTAAGCGCTGGGTACATAACGGAAAAGCAAAAAGCTCAACTACTTGCTAAACTATGGGGAGTCCCTTTCGTGGATTTGTACGAAACACCACCTACGGAAGATGTCGTGCGACTTTTGCCCCGCGATTTAGCCTATAGGTTGACAGTTATACCAATTCGTCTTGAAGGCAACGGGAGGCTCGTTGTGGCGATGAAGAATCCCCTGGACTTCTTTGCCATAGACCAAATGAGACTGATCACGGGAATGGATATAGAGCCGGTTATGGCTGTTGGAGAAGAAATAGAGCATTTTCTTTCCGAGCTCAATCCCCTGACTATCCCCATCAAGGAGACAGTTGAGAGGGCACTTGCCAGCGCCAAGACATTGGGAATGGATACAGGAGTTTCCCAAGAGGTAGAGGAGATCAGTCCAGAAAGACTACAACAAATGGCGGAACAAGCCCCTGTTGTAGGGCTGGCTAATCTAATAGTAACACAGGCAATCTCTGAACGGGCAAGCGATATACATATTGAACCTATGATCGATAAGTTGAGGATAAGATACAGGATAGATGGTGTTCTTAGAGAAGCATTTAACCTACCTAAAGAGATCCAACCCTCGCTCCTCTCCAGATTTAAAATTATATCCGGTATGGACATAGCGGAGAAACGGCTTCCGCAAGATGGAAGGTTCTCCCTTGCAATTGAGGGCAAAACCTACGACTTCCGCGTTTCTACTTATCCATCGGTCTTCGGTGAGAAGGTCGTTATGAGGATTCTTGATAAATCAAGCATTCTGAGGGGATTGGATAAGCTGGGAATGCTTCCACAAACTTTGGAAAGATTTGAAAAAATCATCCGTCAACCGTGGGGGATTATCCTTGTGACGGGACCTACAGGTTCTGGCAAATCCACAACCCTCTACTCTGTTCTCAATCGTCTAAACACGGGAGAACAAAACATCGTCACGCTTGAAGACCCCGTTGAATACGAATTACCAGGTATAATTCAGGCTCAAGTTAACTATAAGGCGGGCTTCACATTCGCTGAGGGGCTTCGCTCCATCCTGCGCCAGGACCCAGATATAATTATGGTTGGTGAGATCAGAGATAAAGAGACAGCCCTCCTTGCCACAGAAGCGGCTCTCACCGGACACCTTGTTCTCTCCACACTTCACACAAACGATGCGCCAAGCGCAGTTACCCGCCTAATGGATATGGGCATAGAACCTTTCTTGATTGCCTCAACCGTTATAGGTGTTCTGGCACAGAGGTTGGTGAGAATCATATGCCCGTTCTGCAAAGAACCATATGAGGTTCAGGGAGAAATTCTCAGAAGCCTGGATATAGGACAAATAGAAACGGATAAAGTGCAAACCTTTTATAAAGGGAAGGGTTGTGAAAAGTGCCGCCAAACAGGCTACCTCGGAAGGACAGGGATATTCGAGTTTATGGTTGTTGATGACGAAATTAGAGACCTCATCCTCAAGCGAGCTCCAGCCCATATAATTAGGGAAGCCGCCGCTAAAGGAGGTATGAAGAATTTGAAAGAGGACGCTTTTGAGAAGGTCCTTCTTGGAATAACCACATGGGAGGAGTTGATCAGAGTTGTATTCACAGGATGAGGAAAAAAGGGAAGAGGAAATACAAGATATATCCACAGTCACAATAGATGACCTATTAAGGCTTACTGTTGAGAGAAAAGCCTCCGACTTACATATCACTGTCGGTCTTCCTCCAGTTATCAGAGTGGATGGAGTATTACATCCCCTTGAGTTCACTAAATTAACACCCCAGGACACCCAACGGCTTATCTACGACATCCTGATGGAGGACCAAATTACAACCTTTGAAACCCAACGGGAATTGGATTTCTCTTATGGCGTTAGG
Organism: bacterium; assembly: GCA_014360465.1. GTDB lineage: Bacteria > Armatimonadota > JACIXR01 > JACIXR01 > JACIXR01 > JACIXR01. The sequence continues at coordinate 37,261 of JACIXQ010000003.1, read as the reverse complement.
GGTCTTGGTAGATTCAGGGTAAATATATATAAACAAAGGGGGTCAATTGCGGGTGCCTTTCGCGTCATCCCGGAGAGAATCCCATCCTTTGAAGAACTTCGCCTTCCACCGGTCATTAGGGAAGTAGCGGAAAAGACCTCGGGTTTGGTCCTTGTAACCGGACCAACCGGCTCTGGTAAATCCACAACCCTCGCTGCCATAATAGATTATATAAACGAGACGAGAGGCTGTCATATCATAACCATTGAGAATCCTATTGAATACCTACACAGACATAAACGCTCTATGGTTAATCAAAGAGAAGTAGGAGTGGATACAATCTCATTCGCCAATGCCCTTAGAGCCGCCCTTCGTGAGGACCCAGATGTAATAATGGTTGGAGAAATGAGGGACTTGGAGACCACCTCTATTGCTATAACTGCAGCGGAAACCGGGCATCTGGTTTTAGCAACCCTTCATACGAGGAATGCTCCCCAATCCATAGACCGCATAATAGATTTATTCCCATCCCATCAACAGGATCAGGTCAGGACCCAGTTAGCAGATTGCATAGAGGCAATTTTCTCCCAGAGATTGCTGCGAAGAGTAGGGGGTGGAAGAATCGTCGCGGTTGAGGTAATGTTAGCCACAACAGCGGTGCGAAACCTTATAAGAGAAGGGAAAACCTTTCAAATTTATGGTGTTATGGAAACGAGCACTGGTCAGGGAATGAGAACGATGGATATGGCACTCGCCGAATTGTATAACCAGGGAGAAATAACGTTTGACCAGGCGTTAGCCTATTCCATAGACCCGGCTAATCTTCAAAGACTCTTAGAAAGGAGGCTATTTTAAAAATGCCGATGTTCCGCTATGAAGCAGTTGACGCTAACGGTAATTTGGTAAGGGGAACTTTGCAGGCGGATTCTGAAAGCCAAGTGATTGAGAGATTGGCAAGGGAAAATCGGAGGGTAATCTATGTAGCTCAAGAAGAAGAAATTAAACGAAAAGGCTTCTCCCTGAAGTTTGGAGGTGTTAGCGATAGGGACCTGCTCGTTTTCACCCGCCAATTTGCTACACTTCTGCGTGCCGGCGTGCCAATTATCCGTAGCCTGGATTCCCTAAAAGCTCAAACCCTCAATCCAATTTTAAAAGACATAATCCAACAAGTAAGGAATGATGTAATGGGTGGGATGAGCCTTGCCGATGCCCTTGCCCGTCATCCCAAAATCTTCTCTTCCCTCTATGTAAATATGGTAAGGGTAGCAGAGGCAACTGGTAATATGGGGGATGTCCTCCAGAAAATAGCTAACTTCATTGATAATGAAATGACTATAAAAGGAAGAATAAAAGGAGCTCTTGTTTATCCTGCGTTCGTTTTAACAGTGGCTATCGTCGTTCTGATCGTGCTCTTCTTCTTCGTTATGCCAACTTTCAAGGGGCTTTTCTCGGAGATGGGAGCCGAATTACCCACTATAACAAAAATAGCTATGGCTTTAACCGACTGGCTTCTTCACTGGTGGTTCGCAATACCACTTTTCCTCATAGGAGTTTTTCTCTTCTACTATGTTTACAGCAAACTACCAACTGGAAGGTATCAAATAGACCTTCTGAAGCTACGCCTTCCTCTTTTCGGTCCCTTAGTCCAGAAAATGGCCCTCTCGCGCTTCGCCCGCACCTTCGCCACGCTCCTCTCCGCTGGCGTCCCAATCCTGCGCTCTCTTGAGATAGTCCGTGATGTTGTTGGAAACAGCGTGTTTGCTGCCGCTTTAACCGTGATCAGGGAAAATGTCAGAGATGGTTATAAACTTTCAGCTCCAATGATGAACTACGACATTTTCCCTCCCTTGGTTGTTCAAATGGTGGATACAGGCGAGGAAGCTGGTAACCTGCCCGAGATGGTTGAACAAGTCGCGCTATTCTATGACGAGGAAGTTGACAGGTCTATAAAAGCCCTCTTATCGCTTTTGGAGCCCTTGATTATCGTCTTCCTCGCTGTAGTCGGTGGCTTCGTCGCCGCCTCTGTTTATCTCCCACTTTTTAAGATGGCAACCATAATACGCTGAAAAAAGGAGCCTACACTGCAAAGGTGAAAGTCGTCCTTTTCGCTCTTCTTTTTATCCTTTTCTTTCTTTTATCCTTTACGCTTATACCAGGCGTTGATACCTTCTGGCAGATTAAGACGGGAGAGGTTATCCTTAAACAGGGCATTCCTCACCAGGATATCTTCTCCTACACCGCTGCGGGTGAAAAATGGGTTGTCCACGAGTGGCTTTCCGATGTAATCTTCTATCTCATCCATAAGATTGACCCAAATCTTCTCGTCATATTCAAGGGAATAATCATAGCCCTTACCTTCCTAATACTCTCCATTCTCACAATCGACCAAGTCGCCCTACTGCCGCTTCTCATCCTTCTCTTAGCCGCTACTGCCTCTCGTGACTTCTTCGATGTCCGTCCCCAAATTTTCTCCTATCTATTCTTCGCCCTTCTCTTGCTTCTACTTTATAGAAAAAAACTTCATTTCATCCCTCCCCTATTCCTCCTCTGGTGCAACCTGCACAGCGGCTTCATCTTGGGACTTTTTGTTCTCCTCCTCTGGACTGGAGAGGCAGTATGGCAGAAAGAAAGTGACAGGAACCGATGGATTTTGGTATTCCTCCTCTCCTTCTTATTTACATTCATCAACCCCAATGGTTGGCACCTTTACCAACACGCTGTTGAGCTTATCGGCTGGAAAGAAGTGCAGGATGTGATAATAGAATGGCTCTCACCCAATTTTCACCGTATTGATATTCTACCGTTTGAGGTTCTCATTTTCACCTTTTTCTTCTCTTTCCTCTTCGCACCTAAAATCAGAGCGATTGACCTCGCACTTGGGGTAATCCTACTCCATTTCGCCCTTCAGGCAGTCCGCCATATCCCAATTTTCTCCATTCTCGCCGCTCCATTGATGATCTTCAATTTGAAAGATGTCTCCTCTGCTCTGGAGGAAAGGCTCGGTAGAATAACAAAACCAATAACTCTACTTTTTCCCTTCATCCTTTCCCTTTTCCAGGTTGCCTCCCTACCTGCATACGATGATATGTTCAGCGTTTTCGTCCAATACACAGATCATTTCTTCCCTCTCAACAATGTGAAGAAAATCGTAAAATTGGAAGGAAATATCTTGAACGAATACAAATGGGGTGGCTATCTAATCTACAATTGCTACCCCAAAAAGAAAGTTTTTATAGATGGCAGGGCGGAAGTTTACAAAAGGAAGAGAATCTTGAATGACCTCCTTGATATTCTCAATGTAAATAGCAATTGGCTTGCTTTGTTGAAAAAATATCAAATCAAGCTTCTTCTTCTTGACAAAAACACAACACTTAGCAAGGTTCTTTTGGAAAGAAAGGATTTCGCTCTCGTGGGCGAGGACCTTGTTTCGTACCTTTTCCAGTATCAACCTTCCGGGAGGCGATGATATGCCCTATGCCATACTTTGCTCAGGCGGAGATTCGCCCGGCATGAACGCCTGCATAGAGTTTGCCTTCAAAAAAGCGAGAGAAGATGGCGAAGATTTGCTCGGAATCATCGGGGGCTTCAGCGGTCTGGCAAGGGGAGAGATAATATCTCTGGAAGGTAAGGTAGAGGGAATCGGAAGATTCGGCGGAACGATTCTGCGAACCTCAAGAAGCAGAGACTTCGCCACCCCAAATGGGAAAATAGCAATTCTACACCATATAAAGGATAACAAGATAAAGGGAGTAATCGTCCTTGGTGGAGATGGCTCTATGCGGGATGGTGTTCCCTTTCTTTGTGAACTTGGCATTCCCACAGTGGGTATCCCCTGCACAATAGACGACGATGTTCCATTGACTCAGAGCATTGGATTTGATTCTGCCTGCAATAAGGCATTGCAGTTGCTTGACTCTATCAAGGATACAGCACTTGCACTTCCCGAGCGGTTGTTCGTCCTTGAAACCTTAGGAGGGAGAACGGGGCACATAGCAGTTGCCGTGGCATATTCTGGAGGAGCTGATTTTGTCTGCATTCCCGAGATACCATTTGATGAAGAAATGCTCGTTAAAAAGATGGAAGAAAAGGCTTCAAAAAGAGGCTGGGCTATCTGCGTCGTCGCGGAGGGAGTGGGAGGTTATAAGATTGCAGATACATTGGAAAAGAAATTGGGAATCAGAGTCCGCCTTACAGCTATAGGTCACGCCCAAAGGGGAGGAAGCCCCTCTTATAAAGACAGATTTCTGGCAAAGGCTCTATCAGAGGAAGCAGTGAGAGCTTTAGAACAAGGTGAAAGCGCTATAATGATTGGCTGGAGAGATGAAAAGATTGTTCGGGTTGATATAGAAGAATTGAGAAGAAAAACAAAAGAGGTTTCATATCACCTTTACCAGGCTGTTAACCGCTGTGAAACATCTTCAAACCCATAACCGCCACCAAAGTTGCACAGAGCCCCATAACCAACAGATAGGCAATGCTCTTTAAAAGCCCGAGAAGGTAACTGGTGACCTCCGCGGGTTGGGTGAAGGTGATTGGATGGGAAAGAGAGGAAAAAGCAAGGGCAAAGGTATATATCAGAAGTCCTATTCCTACGACAAAGACAATGAGCCCAACCGTCGAGCTCGCTATTTTATGAGGATTCATCTTAAACCTCCTTTCTTTTCTCAAGATAATGAAGAACAGCTGATATAAAGGAGATGTGTGACCAGGTGAGCGGAGCCACCGAAAGGGGCTCTCCCGTGATGGGATGAACCTGTTCTGGGAAAATTCCAGAAGGCAAAGCATGTAACTTCGCCCACTTGAAGAAACTTAGGCTCTGCTTTAATTCCTCAATCGTCTTCGCCTGTTCTATATACCACTCGGCAAGCCACATAGTGCATATATACCAAGGATTCCCTGGTACTTTCTCTTCATCATAAACCCGGCGGAAATACCAATCGCCCTTGTATCTGCTCAGACCGCCAATCGGCGTTTTCACCCATAGAGCATTCTCAACATTTATGAGGTAACTGGCAAGGTCAACCCCCTCAATTGGCTTTATGTTTAGGAGAGGAAGGAGAAAAATACTTGCATCGGGTGTATCATCCTCAAACCAACCATCAGATTTTGGGATAAAAGAACGGACACATCTATCACCCTTGAAGAACTTGCTCAAGCTATACCAGAGTTGTCTTCCCACGGAGAAGAAAAGCTTGGAATTCTCAATATCACCTATGGCGGAGGCTAATTCAGCTGCTGAGAAGAGGGAAAGCGCTGTTACCGCTGATGTGTAGAGATGTATGCCTCTCCTTTCCTCCCATAAATCCCAGGATGGACGCGGAAGGTTCATCCCTTCCTCAATATAGTGGCACATAAACCTCGCAGGATTTCTCACCACAATCTCATATAAATCGGAGAGGAATTCCAAATCTCCGTATCTCTTGAAATGCTGTTGAAGTGCATAAATCACTATCGCTGTTGAATCTTGCTGTAATGGTATCTCCTTCTCACCATCTATCAACCAAGGATGCCAGCTGGAGCCAAGAGAGCCATCGGCAGAGTATTTATGCCAGAGAAAAGGAAAACTTCCTTGGAGCAACTTCTTAATAAAGAGGAAAAACCTCCTGCTTATGTCTATCAAACCGAGCTTGTCAAGATTTAGAACAGTGAAAGCCGAATCCCTTCCCCACATATAAGAATAATGTGCCCGAGCGGTTTCCATAATATCGCTATCGTTTGCCGCTATGATAGCCCCTCCATTATCTATGTGCGTCCTTGCTATCAAAACGCTTTTTCGGAAAAGTTCAGCTATATCATCGGGCAAATCAAGGAAATCGGGCAAAATTCCCCTCAACCAGGTAGTCCAGTAGGAATAAGTCTCGCGCAAAAGCTCGCTTCCTTTCTCCCTGACAAGTTCGTTAAGCGCCGTTATTTCTCCAAGAGAACTACCAACCACAACCCAAGTAAGGGCTCTGTTATTTTGGGGAAATGGCGAAAATCGGAGGGCAAAAACGCTATCAACAGCCCCTTGCTCTATTGAACGCATTGAAAGTTTACCATCTTCGGCATCTTTCCAGGTTCCAATATCGCCTTGCTTCGTGCCAATTGAATACTCCGCTATTCCACCCTGGGGCGACATCGCAGATGCAAGGATATAAACATCTCTCTTGAATTGGATAATTGCGTTCAAGAAGGGATTATAAAACGCGGTATCGCCCACATCCGTTTCGGAGATGGAAAAATTATGATGAAAGAAAAGGGTTATTTCCCTATCACTTTTAACTTCTATTTCCCGAAGGAAGATATTTGATAGCGGATGAACCGCTGTCTTAAAATTGATCTCAATCCCATTTGGGAGTTTACAGCGAGTATATCCGATGAGAGCGTACGGTTCATAACCAGTCTCAACTTCCCAATCATCACCAGCCCAGCTAATTTGCGAACCGTCCCAGACACCTATCCTGCAAGTATTCCCCATAATATGGTTGAATAAACCTATATATGGATAGTAAAAATCCTTTAACTGGGAGAAATGGTCTAAGCAAACAAGGATTCTACCATTACCCAGAACAAGGTGCCGTGGCATAATCCTGTTTACCTATCTTCTTCCTCGCTCGTTGGCTTCTCTCTTCTTTAATCCAGCAAGTCTATCGTCGCTTTGTCTGCGGAATTGACGAAGTTTTTCCTCAAGCTGTTCGGAGGATTCCTTCGTCCTTTTTATGGAAAGCTCGAGCCTCCCCTTGTCGTCATATCCAAGAACCCTGCAGTTGACGCTCTCTCCTTCCTTGAGGAAATCCTCAACCTTCTCTACAAACTCGTCCGCTATCTCCGAGATGTGAACAAACCCCCTTTCCCCATTCTCAAGCATAACTATTGCGCCTCGGGGAAGGATTTTTTGAACCTTTCCTCTGACTATACTACCTATTTCCGACATATGCTTCGCATTCCTCCAAGCAAAGTATTTTAATTGAGGAGATTATATTGAGAAAACGCAAGAAGGTCAAATTATTGTACAATTTCAACTCATCGGTGTTCTATTTTAGAAAATTATATTCTTTGGCAATCTAACCTAAAAGAAAATTAGTATACGATAATTCCCAAATCTCTTACAAATATTTTACTTCTGCGAAGTATCTACTCAGGATTAACTACCTGACGGATTATAGACCCTGCCGATGAAGAGGATGCTTCCGGTTGTTTTCTCCAGAATGAAGAATATGAAGGGGTGGTCCGCTCGGAAGATATAGGTTGTGGCAATTGCGGTTTTGCCAAGAACGATTCCTGTCGCCGCTGCCGCCTCCGTGCCTTCCTCATTCACATCTACATAGGCTTTATGAACAACCCCCGTCACATATAAGTCACGCTTACCAGTGATTCCAGAGAAATCAGCCTTCCCTGCATCAAATACGCTTGGCATACCCAATTTCTTAAAATCTTCAACCATTGAATATTTCCTCTCAAGCTTAAAGCGAGGAAGATAGACCTTGACCTCTTTAATGCCCAACATTCCCATCCATTTATTGAGATTCTCATAATTCAATCTTTTTTCCAATTGCTCCAGGGAAATATTTTTCGGCAGAAGCAAAATCATAGATATATCCCTGCCTTCATAGGGCAACTCAAGCATTTGAAAATCATCGGACTCGGCATATGGGAAAGAAAGCGCTTTGGAATGAGCCATCATCTTCACTTTCACTTTCTTATCTGGACCGACCTTGAAATCATCCTCTTTAGTTAAGTTCTTATCAAATGGAAAAAGCCAGAACCCCTTGAAATAGATTGCATTGGTCAGAACGAGTCTCGTTGTGGTATTTATTGCCCCGCGGGGTAGAAGGTCCTTTATTTTATTATTTGTCCTATCTTCAACCCATTTATTTATCGTTCTTCTGGAAGATTCAGGGTCAGCCCTGAAATCGAGGTTCGTTGCCTCTCCACCATAATATTCACGAATTGTTTCCAGATAATCACTTAAGATGGGAAAACTTTTCTGCGCCCAAAGGGCGTTGGCTATTGATAACTTGCTTTCCCTGTCGGGTTTGTTAAGGGAACTATAGACTTCCTGAAACCCTTTTCTTTGTGTTTCTCGGTCAGCAGGGAAATGAAAGACATCACTGATTTCCTCTGCCGTTTTTCCTTTCGCTCCTTCCTGAAGCATGGCAAATGCGCTGGAGAGACTCAATGGAGAAAATAAGATATTCTCGCCTGAATATTTTTGGCTATAAAACCGGTATAGTTCAAGGGCAAACCGATTGTTAGCCTGGACGATAGCTTGTACTTCCTCTTGAGGGATGGAAACCCCATTGGCAAAACCAAAGACTAATGGTAAGAATAAACACAAATATAAATTCTTCATCATCATCTCCTCCTTTTTAGGTCTTTGTAAAATTTGATTTAAAAATTTATATAAGGTTACTTCTTGCTTTTTTCTCCATCTTTATGATAAACTTGTTATCGTATTTTGAAAAGGCGAAATATTATGAAGAAAAAGAAATTTTTTGCATTCGTGGCTCTTTTTTGTTTATTTGTTCTTCCATTGTTCGCCCTGGGGAAAGAAGTTCTGCCGGAAGGATATGGTCTTGCCGAGAAGTATCCCGGGGACAAAGGGATTGAAAGAGACCCTGATGTAATATTTTTTGAGGGTTTTGAAGTTTCTTCAATTAAAGAGTTGGAGAAGTATTGGGAAAATATTTCAAATCCCCAAATAATGTCCTTATCCAATGATGTTCCACCAGGTAGTGCCGGCTCGCATTCCTTACTTATGACCCATATCGGTGGTCAGGGAACAGGTGGACACTTATACCGAAGACTTCTCCCAGGCTATAACCAGCTCTTCGTTCGTTTCTATGTCAAATTTGCTCCCGACTGTGGACCAATTCACCATTTCTTCCATATAGGTGGCTATAATCCTCCCACTCCCTGGCCTCAGGGTGGTGCAGGAGAGCGTCCAACAGGAGATGAACGATTCACAATCGGCGTTGAACCATATGGCGATTCTTGGACCTGGGACTATTATGCCTATTGGATGGAGATGCGAGCGAGTCCTCCAAAGGGACAATATTGGGGAAATAGTTTCATCAACAACCCAAAGTTGAAGGTGGAGAAAGGGAAATGGATATGCGTGGAGATTATGATTAAAATGAATGAACCTGCAACTGAGCGCAATGGTGAGATGGCTCTATGGATAAATGGAAAGTTAGTAAGCAATCTTAGGCAAGGATTTCCAAAAGGGAAATGGATTTATGACAAATTTATCCCCAACCAGGGTGGTAAATGCGTTAGATGGAGTGAGGAGAAAGAGGGTCCTGAATATTTCAACATTCCGGAGGGAGGAGCACCCTTCGAGGGTTTTCGCTGGCGAAAAGACCCCAATTTGAAACTCAACTTCCTCTGGGTGCTCCTCTATATCACACAATCGCCGGAAAACAAAGTCAGCAAAGTTTGGTTCGACCACATAGTTGTCGCCAAGAGCTACATCGGACCAATCAAGCCTTTGGAAAAAACCAACCCTGATTTAAGATAGATATTTTTTCTTCAGGCTCTCTAAATACTCCTTCTCTTTCTTTATATCCCCCACCCTGTCCTCTCCTGCCTCCCTTTCTATTATCAGTGGTCCTTCATATCCTACCTCTATGAGTTTCTTGACACATTCCTCTATGTTAGCCTGCCCCTCGCCGAGGATTACCTCTCGCCCAAGAAGCCCTTCCTTTTCCGGCCATATACCATCTTTCATATGAGTGCTGATGATGTAATCCTTCAAAACCTCTATTCCATGAACGGAAAAGGCTTTACCGTAAAGAATAAGGTTCGCGGTGTCAAAATTGACCCTGGTATTTGGATATCCGAGCCTCTCGATGAATTCTCTCAATTCCTCGGGCGTTTCCTGACCGGTCTCAAAGGCAAAATAAAGCCCAAGCTTATCACAATGGGCAACTACCTCTCCTACCGCAGAGAGCATAACATCGTATAAGGGGTCCTTCGTATCCGGAGGAATAAAGCCAACATGAGCTGCCATAGCTGGGATGCCAAGACGGGCTGTGAACTCCGCCGTCCTCTTTGCGATATCCACCCTTTCGGGAATCTTTTCCTGATTGGCAAAGCCAACAGTCTTCCTTACCGTTTCAATATCGTCATAACGCTCCCCTGGGAAACCAGCAAAGAGCGCTACTACTTCCAATCCACTTCTCTCCAATTCCTTCTTCAGAAATTCCTCCTTTTCCCTATCCCCAGCATAATTGAAGAAAGCATCTGCTCCCAGCTGGATTACAGAGAAGCCCATTTCCCTGGCAAGGTTAAGCGCCGTTGGTATATCGGGCTGAGCAAGACAGGGTAGAAAAACACCGACAGCAAGCTTTTCCATATTTATCAACCTCCTTTTTGGATTTATAATATTTTTAACCTAAATATATTTTGAGTAAAGTTTTTTTGTTGCTTTTTGGGGCACCCAGGATTATACTGATTATCTAAATGACATTGGTAAAACGATTAAATAACCTATTGTTAAGAAAGGAGGAATATAGATGATAGTTGGATTACCTTTGATTTTGTTTTGCACTTTACCTGAAGAAGGGGGCAAATGTCATATTTATCCAAACAACCTCAGGTGTGAGTATAGAGAGAATCCTTTGGGAATAGATGAAAGCAAACCAAGATTGAGTTGGATTCTACAAATAAAGGAGCCCAACTTAAGAGGCGTTAGGCAAACCGCCTATCAGATACTCGTTGCCTCAAGCAAAGAGAAGTTAGAAAAGGGAGAAGGAGACCTCTGGGACAGTGGAAAAGTTGAGAGTGACCAGACATCGCAGATAGAATATGATGGTGTCCCATTGAAAAGCGAGATGGAGTGTTGGTGGAAAGTCAGGGTTTGGGATGAAGAGGGAAATGTTTCCGATTGGTCAGAACCAGCGTTTTGGACGATGGGTCTCCTCCAAAAAGAGGAATGGAAAGCCAAATGGATCGGCTATGAAGCACCCTTTACTCCCCAGGAAGGTGAGGAAGCCATTGCGAAGGCACAATTTTTCCTCAAAGGCACAATTTTTCCTTAAGAGCTACTGGATTTGGTTACAGGAAAATAAACCCTTAGAAGAGTTATCGGTTGGGCAGGGATTCTTCCGTAAAGTATTCAGCCTACCTGATAAAAAAATCGTAAAAGCAATCCTCGCTATCACCGCTGATGACAAATTCATCGCTTACCTGAATAATCGGAAGGTCGGAGAAGGTGATAATTGGCAAGAACCCCAAATCTACCAAGTAGAGGATCTCGTTAATAATGGAGAAAATGTCCTTGCTATTCAGGTGAAGAATTCCCAAAAAGGTCCAGCTGGTCTACTCTGCAGTTTAATGGTGGAATTGGAAAACGGCGATATCATTGAAATCACTTCCGATGACAGCTGGAAAGCCGAATCTAAAGAAGAAAAAGGCTGGCAGGAGCTTGGCTTTGACGATTCTCGGTGGAGCAAAGCGATGATAGTGAGAAAATTCGGCGAGGCTCCGTGGGGATGGCTAACACCTTCCGGGTTATTCCTTTTACCCTCTCCTTATCTACGAAGAAATTTCCATGCAAAGAAGGGAGTGCGTCGTGCTACATTATACGCTACAGCATTCGGTATCTACGAGCTATATATAAACGGGAAAAGGATTGGAGACGATATATTCTCGCCGGGTTGGAGCGATTATCGAAAGCGGGTCTATTATAGAACTTACGATGTTAAGGATTTAATCAAAGAAGGGGAAAACGCTATTGGAGCCATACTCGCCGATGGTTGGTTTTCCGGATATCTCGATATGAAGGGAAGAGGAGTATATGGAAAACGTCCCTGCTTACTTCTTCAGTTAAATATAGAATACGAGGATGGGACAAAAGAAAGCATCATAAGCGACGAGAATTGGAAAGCAACCTATGGACCGATTAGGGAAGCTGACCTTTATATGGGCGAAACCTATGACGCCCGTCTGGAAATGCCCGGCTGGTCTCAACCTGATTTCGACGATTCTCGTTGGGGAAAGGTCACCGTCTACCCATCCCCTATGATAGAAATCTCAGCCCATCCAGGCGTCCCTGTCAGAAAGCAAATGGAACTCAAACCGATAAAACTTACCGAACCCCAACCGGGCATTTATGTCTTTGATATGGGACAAAACATGGTCGGTTGGGTTAGAGTAAGGGCAAAAGGAGAAAAGGGAAGGAAAATCACTTTGCGATTCGCCGAGATGCTCCAACCAAATGGTATGATTTACACCGAAAACCTGCGGACCGCTCGCTGCACAGATTCCTATACCAAAAAATCGGACGAGGAAGAGATATGGGAACCTCGTTTCACCTTCAGGGGTTTTCGCTATGTTGAGCTAACAGGCTATCCCAATAAACCGGAATTAGATGATATCGTGGGAATCGTCATCAATTCGGATATGCAATTGACGGGAGAATTCCAATGCTCTGATGAAAGGATTAATCGTCTCTATCAGAACATTGTCTGGGGGCAGAGAGGGAATTACCTTGAGGTTCCCACCGATTGCCCCCAGAGGGATGAAAGATTAGGCTGGACTGGCGATGCCCAGATTTTCCTCAAAACTGCCACATATAATATGGATGTTGCCGCATTCACAACGAAATGGCTGGTTGACCTGGTTGATTCTCAATGGGAAAATGGAGCATATCCTCATGTTGCACCCGACATTGACCTGGGAGCTGGTTCCCCTGCCTGGAGCGATGCTGGAATAATCTGCCCCTACATTTTGTACAAGGTCTACGGCGATAAGAGAATACTTGAGAGAAACTACGACTCAATGGCTCGTTATATTAGCTATCTTGAAACGAATAGCAAAGACTATCTACGCCCTGCGGAAGGTTTCGGAGATTGGCTAAGCGTTAACGCCGATACGCCCAAAGATGTCATCGCCACCGCTTATTTTGGTCTTGTTGCCAAACTTATCGCAGAGATTGCACAGGTATTGGGGAAGTCGGAAGATGCTAAGAAATACCAAGAACTTTTCCAAAAAATAAAGGAAGCTTTTAATAAAGCTTATGTTACCAAGGATGGCAAGATAAAGGGAGATACGCAAACCGCCTATGTTCTCGCGATAGATTTTGACCTTCTCCCAGAGGATAAAATCCCCCTGGCTATAGAACATCTTGTTGAAGATATAAGAAAACGGGATATGCACTTATCCACAGGCTTTCTCGGCGCAAAATCGTTACTTCCTGTCCTCACAAAATACGGTTACACAGATATCGCCTACTCCCTTTTCCTCCAAGACTCTTTCCCCTCCTGGCTCTATATGGTGAAGCATGGCGCGACCACTATTTGGGAAAGATGGGATGGCTGGACAGAAGAAAGGGGATTCCAAGACCCAGGGATGAATTCCTTCAACCACTATGCCTTCGGTTCGGTGGGTGAATGGATGTTCGGGATGTGCGCCGGTATAGATTTAGAGCAACCCGGTTACAAGAGAATAAAGATTGCCCCCCACCCTGATCCTCAAGGAAGGATAAAATTCGTAAAAGCAAGCTACCAATCACCCGCTGGCTTGATCAAGGTTGAGTGGAGCAAAGACGAGGATGGTCTGATTTTGAATATCACAGTTCCCGCCAATACAACAGCCATGCTCTATCTTCCAGCTGATAAGAAAAGCTTAATATGGGAGAATGGTCAACCACCAGAGGAAAGACCTGGTATAAGATTCATTCGCTGGGAGGGTGATAGAGCAATATACGAACTCCAATCAGGCGAGTATCTCTTCCAGGTTGAGAATCCCATAGAAGAGTGAATCCCCCTTATGGGGAAAGGTTGTTATTATTTATTGCCATATGTTTGGATTCATGCTATAAAATAGTTAAACTTGACGAGTAACTATCTATGTTGTTATAATAGATAACAGCCGACGTAGCTCAACGGTAGAGCGGGTGATTTGTAATCACCAGGTTGCCTGTTCGAATCAGGTCGTCGGCTCCAGAATTCAGGAGGGGTGCCCGAGCGGCTAAAGGGGACAGACTGTAAATCTGTTGCGCGCGGCGCTTCGGAGGTTCAAATCCTCCCCCCTCCACCATACGCCCACGTAGCTCAGTCGGCAGAGCGCGCCCTTGGTAAGGGCGAGGTCTCCGGTTCGATTCCGGTCGTGGGCTCCAGTTTTTGAATTTTTTGTTTTAAGGTTATTTTTATAATATTTAGAAACATATTAGAAAAGGAGGAAGAATAAAAATGGCGAAAGCTAAATTTGAAAGGACAAAACCGCATGTGAATATAGGAACCATAGGTCATGTAGACCATGGTAAGACGACGCTTACTTCGGCTATTACCCTCGTGCTTTCCAAGGAGGGGCTGGCTAAATTCCTCCGCTATGAGGAGATTGATGCAGCTCCCGAGGAAAAAGCGAGAGGGCTGACTATTAACATTTTCCACGCCGAGTACGAAACGCCAAAGCGCCACTACGCCCACATTGATTGCCCCGGACACGCTGACTACATCAAGAATATGATTACGGGAGCAGCCCAGATGGATGGAGCGATACTTGTTGTTTCCGCCGCTGACGGACCTATGCCCCAGACAAGGGAACATATCCTCCTCGCCAGGCAGGTAGGTGTTCCCTATATAGTCGTCTTCCTCAACAAGGTTGACCTCCTTGACGACCCCGAACTTTTGGAGCTCGTCGAGCTGGAAGTCAGGGAGCTTCTCAGTCGCTACGAATTTCCCGGCGATGAAGTTCCTGTGATAACCGGCTCAGCTACAAAGGTTTTGGAATGTGGCTGTGGCAAGCGGGAATGCCAGTGGTGTGGTAAGATATGGGAACTACTTGATGCCGTTGATGAATACATTCCCTTGCCCGTGCGAGATGTTGATAAACCATTCCTAATGGCGGTGGAAGATGTCTTCAGCATCACGGGAAGAGGAACAGTTGCCACTGGTAGGGTTGAGAGAGGAAGGATAAGACCAGGCGACGAAGTTGAGATAGTGGGTCTGCGGGATAGACCGATAAGGACTGTAGCTACCAGCTTGGAGATGTTCCGAAAGGTTTTGGATGAGGCTGTAGCAGGCGATAATGTTGGTGTTCTGTTGAGAGGAGTGGAAAAGGACGATGTTGAGCGTGGAATGGTTATCGCGGCTCCTGGAACGATAAAACCTCATACCAAGTTCGCAGCTGAGGTATATGTCCTGACGAAGGAAGAGGGAGGACGGCATAAACCGTTCTTCAGTGGTTACAAGCCACAGTTTTACTTCCGCACCACAGATGTAACTGGGACGATTACCCTTCCCGAGGGAGTGGAGATGGTTATGCCTGGTGATAATGTGAATATGAAAGTGGAACTGCAGAAGCCTGTAGCTTTGGAGCCAGGTCTGCGCTTCGCGATTAGGGAAGGTGGAAAGACGATAGGAGCCGGAGTAGTCACAGAGGTGTCTGATTAATATGCCAGGTGAAAGAATAAGGATAAAACTTCAGGGATATGACCATCGCCTCGTGGATGAATGCACGAGGAAGATCGTTGAAACGGCAAAGGACACCGGTGCAAAGGTTGTTGGTCCCGTTCCTTTGCCGACGAAGATCAAGCGATGGTGTGTTATCCGTTCTCCTTTCATAGATAAAACTTCTATGGAGCATTTCGAGATAAGGATCCATAAGAGGTTGATAGATATTATAGAACCCTCATCAAAGATCGTTGATGCTCTTATGCAATTGGAACTACCGAGTGGCGTTGACATAGAAATAACATTGTAGGTGATGAGGATGAAAGCGATATTAGGAAGAAAAATAGGTATGATGACATATTTCACCGAAACAGGAGAAGCTTTGCCTGTTACGGTTGTTCAAAGTGGTCCTTGTATCGTCGTTCAAAAGAAGACATTGGATAAGGACGGATATGAAGCTATCCAAATCGGCTTTGAAGAGGCGAAGCCCAAGCGGCTTAATAAGCCCCTACTTGGACATTTTAAGAAGGCTAATGTAACGCCCTGTAAATATCTAAAGGAGATCAGGGGGAGTTTTGAAGATCTGGATGTGGGTAGCGAGATAAGAGTTGATATTTTCAGCAAGGGTGAATTGGTGGATGTGGTAGGTATCTCCAAAGGTAAGGGGTTTGCTGGTGTTATAAAGCGATGGGGGTTCAGTGGAGGACCAGCATCTCACGGTTCAATGTCCCATAGGAGACCTGCTTCTGCTGGTCCCCAACAGCCCCAGAGGATTATCAAAGGCAAAAAAATGCCCGGACATATGGGAGCAGAAAGAGTTACTGTCCAAAATTTGGAGATAGTGGATGTGGACCCGGAGAAAAACCTTCTCCTTATTAAGGGAGGAGTTCCCGGTCCTAAAGGGAGCGTTGTGCTGATTCGCCAGGCGAAAAAATCCATACTCCAGGAGCTGGCAAAGAAAGGAGAATAAAGAATGCCCGAGGTTGCGCTTTTAAACCTTGAAGGTAAAACTATCGGCAAAATAGACCTCAAAGACGAAGTCTTCGGTGTGGAACCGAATCATGACCTGATGCATCAGGCTGTGCTATCTTATCTTGCTAACCAGAGGCAGGGGACCCATTCCACGAAGACAAGAGGAGAGGTCAGAGGCGGGGGTAGAAAGCCCTGGAGACAAAAGGGAACAGGAAGAGCACGTCAGGGTTCAATAAGAGCGCCTCAGTGGGTTGGTGGCGGAGTGGTATTTGGTCCCAAACCAAGGGATTATTCCTTCTATCTCACAAAGAATCAGCGGAAAGGAGCTTTGCGGTCTGCCCTATCGGCTAAATTAGCCGATGGTGAAATATTGGTCGTCGACGAGATAAAGATAGACGAACCCAAGACCAAGAAGATGGAGGCGATTCTCCGTTCTTTGGGTATAATGGATAAGACCGTCCTAATAGTTTTGGAGAATATCGATCCGTTTGTTTATCTATCAGCTCGCAATTTGCCCAATTTGGTTGGGGTTGTGCGAGCCTGCGATTTGAATACCTATGATGTGTTATCTGCTCAGGTAGTTCTTATGACCAGACCTGCAGTTGAAATCATTGAACAAAGATTGAGTGAGGAGGGAGAGTAGGGATGAGAGACCCAAGGGATATAATAATCAGACCGTTGATAACAGAAAAATCCCTCAGATTGGCTAGGGAGGGAAAATATACCTTTGAGGTTGCTCCAGATGCCAACAAGCACGAGATAAAAAGTGCGGTAGAAATGTTGTTCAAGGTGCGGGTAGGAGATGTACATACGATAAATGTAAAGGGTAAACAGCGCACGATGTTCTGGGGTAGAAGGACGACCGGTAGGACGAAGAATTGGAAAAAAGCAATCGTATCCGTTAAAGAAGGAAAAATAGATATATTTGAAGGGTTATGATTAGGAGCGTGATAAAGATATGCCGATAAAAGAAGTCAAGCCTACAACACCAGGAAGAAGAACTGCAACCTTCCCGACCTTTGAGGAGATAACCAAAAAGGAACCTGAAAAATCGTTGGTTCGCCCGCTCAAGAGGACGGGTGGGCGAAACAACCAGGGTGTTATTACCACAAGGTTCAGGGGAGGAGGTAGCAAAAGGCTATATAGGATAATAGATTTCAAGAGGGATAAGGATGGCATTCCTGCGAAGGTTATAGCAATAGAATATGACCCTTGCAGGACTGCTTATATAGCTTTATTGCAGTATGCAGATGGTGAGAAAAGGTATATATTAGCTCCTGATGGTTTGAAGGTTGGAGACACAGTGATGTCCGGTCCGGATGCCCCCCAGAAGGTAGGCAATGCCTTACCTCTGCGGAACATAGCACTTGGAACAATAATTCATAATATAGAACTTGTGCCAGGTGGGGGAGGGAAATTGGTGAGAGCTGCTGGAGCAAGCGCGCAATTAATGGCTAAAGAAGGCGATTATGCTCAGGTCAAATTACCCTCTGGGGAGATAAGACTTATTCACTTGGATTGTAAGGCGACGATAGGGCAGGTCGGTAACATAGACCACGAAAATGTTAAATTGGGCAAGGCGGGAAGAAGCAGATATCTGGGGAGACGTCCCCATGTAAGGGGTTCTGCAATGACCCCTCGCGATCATCCCCATGGTGGTGGAGAAGGGAAAGCGCCCATCGGAATGCCTCATCCCAAGACCCCTTGGGGTAAGCCAGCGCGTGGCGTGAAGACTCGCCGCAATAAGAAGACAGACCAGTTCATTTTGCAAAGGAGGAAGCAGTGATGGGTAGAAGTAAGAAGAAAGGTCCCTTTGTGGATGCTCATCTTTTGGAAAAACTGCGGAAATTTGATAAAGATACAATCATCAAAACCTGGTCCCGCCGCTCCGATATAATACCCGAGATGGTGGGCAGGACTATAGCGGTATATAGCGGAAAGAGGCATATTCCCATTTATATAACGGAGAGGATGGTAGGTCATAAACTCGGTGAATTCGTTCCTACCCGAACCTTTAGAGGTCACGGCGAGGAGAAGGAAGAAGAGGAAAGGAGAAGAGGGTAAATGGAAGCTAGGGCTGTCGCTCGTTATGTTAGAATGTCTCCTTTAAAAGGGAGAAGGGTGGCATTATTGGTAAAAGGAAAGAATGTCAAGGAGGCGGAGGCTATGCTTGAATTGCTGGCAACAAAGCCAGCCAGGATTATTAAGGATGTCTTGAAGTCGGCTGTAGCAAATGCGCAAAATAATCACAATATGGACCCTGATAGGCTAAGGGTGAAGAATGTTCTCATTGATAAAGGACCATTTTTAAAAAGAATACGACCGAGGGCAATGGGAAGAGCCTATCGGATAATGAAGCCCACAAGCCATATAACTGTAATAGTGGAGGAGGTTTAATAAAATGGGACAGAAAGTAAGCCCAATAGCTCTGCGATTGGGAATCAATAGATTACCTGATTCCCGCTGGTTCGCTAAGGGTAGGAGATACACTGAATTCCTACAGGAAGACTTGAAGATACGGGATTTCATAAAGCAGCAGTTGAAAAACGCAGGCATTAGTAGGATTATCATAGAGCGCGCTTCGGATACCATCACTATAACCATAAATACTGCCCGCCCCGGCATCGTTATAGGGCGAGGTGGTAAAACGATAGAGGAGTTGGTGAACCGTTTGCAGGAGATGACTGGCAAAGAGGTTAAGATAAATGTCGAAGAGATAAGATTCCCGGAAACCGATGCACAAGTGGTAGCGGAAACCGTAGCGAGCCAGATAGAGAAAAGGGTCGCCTATAAAAGGGCGATGCGTCAGGCGGTAATGAGAGCTATGAGAGCTGGAGCAAGGGGGATAAAGATAGAGTGTTCGGGTAGACTGGCGGGGGCTGAATTGGCAAGAGATGAGGCTGTTATGGAGGGCAAATTGCCCCTTTCTACATTTAGTGCCGATATAGATTACGGCTATGCAGTAGCCCTTACAAAATATGGCACGATCGGAGTTCAGGTATGGATATACAAGGGCGAAGAATTGCCCGAGCGAAGAGAGGAGGAAATAGAATATGCCCCTACAGCCGAAGCGGACGAAATATAGAAAGCCACATTTAGGATGGTTAAAGGGTAAAGCTACAAAGGGAACTACCCTCGCATTTGGCGAGTTCGGCTTGCGTTCCCTGGAAACTGGTTGGCTTTCAGCCCGTGCCCTTGAAGCAGCACGGGTTGCCATCTCCCGTTACTTGCAGAAAGGTGGCAAGATTTACCTGCGTGTCTTCCCCGATCATGTGGTTACCAAAAAACCCGCGGAAACCCGTATGGGTGGCGGTAAGGGTTCGCCCGAGGAGTGGGTGGCTCCAGTCAAGCGGGGACGCATAATCCTTGAAGTTGGTGGTGTAGATAGGGATATAGCAGTTGAAGCCCTTCGCATAGCCTCCTATAAGCTCCCCTTCAAGGTCAAAATAGTGGAAAAAGAAAAGGAGGAAGCTGAGGAGGTGGTCCAAAAGTGAGAGCTGCTGAATTACGGGAAAAGACCAACGAGGAATTATTACAGCAATATGCAGAGCTAAAACAGGAATTGTTTAACCTGCGTATTCAAAGGGAAACGAAGCAGTTAGCAAATCCTAAGCGAATGAGCGCTGTGAGAAAGGATATAGCCCGAATTCTTACAATTCTTCGGGAAAGGGGGCTCAAAATATGACCGACACGACTCCCAAAACCAGAGGGAAAAGAAAAGTATTCCGGGGTGTCGTTGTTAGCGACAAAATGGATAAAACTATAGTTGTGGCGGTAACCAGGTTGGTTCGCCACCCCTTATATCCTAAGGTATTGAAGAAGACAAGTAAATTCAAAGCACATGATGAGTTCAATGAGGCTAAAGTTGGCGATGTCGTGGAGATAATGGAGACAAGACCCTTATCCAAAACAAAACGTTGGAGATTAGTCAGAATAATCAAAAGGGAGGGCGAAGTATGATAAAACCCTATACCCGTTTAACTGTTGCTGATAATACTGGTGCTAAAATTGTTGAATGCATCAGGGTATTAAAGAAGAATGCCAAATATGGTAGAGTTGGCGACATCATTGTCGCCACTGTGAAGGATGCTATTCCCAACTCACCGGTTGAGAAAGGGACGGTTGTTCGGGCTGTCGTGGTACGAACCCGAGCTCCCATCAGGCGCCCTGATGGTACCTGGGTAAAGTTTGATGATAACGCTGTTGTCCTTTTAGACCAACAGGGCAATCCTATGGGAAGTAGAGTCTTTGGACCGGTGGCACGAGAATTGCGAGATAAAGGCTTTACGAGAATAATATCTCTTGCTCCGGAGGTAGTGTGATGAAAACGAAAGAGAAAGTCATACATTATAAAATAAAGAAGGGAGACACAGTAGAAGTGATAAGTGGTGTGGAGAAGGGTAAAAGGGGAACCGTGATAAAGGTTATCCCAGAGAAAGGTAGGGTGGTGATAGAGGGTGTTAAATTGGTCAAGCGGCACTTGCGTCCTTCTCAGAAGGTGCCACAAGGTGGTATCGTTGAGAAACCTGCCCCGATAGATATATCCGATGTGATGCTTGTTTGCCCTCATTGTGATAAGAGAACCCGTCCTCAAATGGTCATTGTGAGGGACGGCGTTAAGGCACGAAAATGTAGAAAGTGTGGTGAGCTCATAGATGAAGTCTGAAAAGCAAGCCCCCTCTATGCCCCAAAAGGAGCTTCCCTCTCTTAAGGAGAGGTATTTGAACTTCGTAGTGCCGGAGATGATGAGGCTGTTTAACTATAAGAATATTATGGAAGTTCCACGCATACAAAAAGTTGTGGTGAATATGGGCGTAGGTGAGGCTGTGCAGGACGCCAAGGAAATAGATTCTGCTAAGAGAGACCTTGCCCTTATAACTGGTCAGATGCCTATGGTTTGCAAGGCGAGAAAATCCATCTCTGCTTTCAAGTTGCGCAAGGGTATGCCCATTGGTTGTAAGGTCACCTTGCGTGGCGATAGGATGTGGCATTTTCTTCAGAAGCTTTTCGCGATTGTCCTGCCGAGAGTAAGAGACTTTAAAGGGTTAACCCAGAAGATGGACGGTCAGGGTAATTTGAGCTTCGGTTTGGAGGAACAGACCATTTTCCCTGAGGTGGAAATAGATAAGGTGGATAAGGTGAGGGGAATGAACATAACGATAGTGACAAACGCAAAGAGCGATGTTGAAGCAAGGACGATGCTTAGACTATTGGGATGCCCCTTTAGAGAGGAGTGATGTGAGGCTATGAAAGAGTTCCTCCCAGAAAATATAAGGAATGTAGTTGTCCTCTCTCACGGCGGTGCTGGTAAAACCTCTTTAATAGAAGCTATGCTCTACAAAGCGAAGATGATAAGCAGGATGGGAAAAGTGGAGGATGGAAACACGGTTATGGATTATGAACCAGAAGAGATCCAGAGGAAAACCTCCATTTCACTCTCCCTTGCATATTTGGATTGGAAGGGAACGAAGATAAATATTATTGATACACCTGGCTACTCTGATTTTCAGGGAGAGGTTCTGGGAGCTCTTAGAGCAGCTGACGCTGTTTTGTTGGTTGTTTGCGCGGTATCGGGTGTAGAGATAGGCACGGAGAATATGTGGCGTTTAGCTCAGGAGCATTCCCTACCGGTGCTATTTGTTGTGAACAAAATCGATAGAGAAAACGCCGATTTGAATAAGGTCATCACACAGCTACAAGAATCCTTTAGTCGTGGAATCGTGCTGATCAGCGAGGATATAATAAAGGGAAAGGAGGGTAGGGAGGCGGAAAGGGAGAAGCTTATCGAGGCTTTGGCAGATGTGAACGATGTTTTGTTGGAAAAATACATAAATGGGGAAGAAATAGGGGAGGAGGAGATAAGGAAAACTCTGGTAGAAGGGGTTAAGAAAAGACAAATTTTCCCCGTCTTACCTGTTTCTGCCCTTGCCTGCGAAGGCATTGAGCAGTTGTTGGACAGCATATTGGAATACCTCCCTTCGCCAGTTGATAGAGGACCGATAAAGGGGACCTCACCAAGCAGCGGTGAGGAAATTGTAGTCAATCCTCGCGATGATGAACCCACCTGCGCTTTTGTCTTCAAGACGGTGACAGACCCATATGTGGGTAAGCTATCTTTTATAAGGGTATTTTCTGGGACTTTGGATACGGATAGTTCGTTGATAAATGTCAATAAGAATACCCAGCAGAAAATCGGACAAATCTACTTGCTCATTGGTAAACAGCAACAGGTTGTCGGGAAAGTTCATGCTGGAGATATTTGCGCCGTTCCCAAATTAGCTGAGACTTCCACTGGTGATACCCTTTGTGCTCCTTCAAGATTGGTCTTACTTCCCTCTATCAATTATCCAGAGCCGGTATATCAACTTGCGATAGCTCCTAAAAGCCGGGAAGATGAGGAGAAACTGTCCACTGGTCTAAATCGCTTGACGGAGGAGGACCCTTCTTTCCGATGGTGGAGAGATAACGAGATAAAGCAGACTGTCATTGCTGGAATGGGAGATGTTCATCTTGAGGTTATTGTGGATCGTCTCAAGAGGAAATTTGGTGTAGATGTGGAGCTTACTACGCCCAAAGTTCCCTATAGGGAGACGATTAGGAAAGCTGCGAGTGCTCAAGGGAAGTACAAGAGACAGACTGGTGGGCATGGACAATACGGGGATGTATGGCTTTTAGTAGAACCTCTTGAAAGGGGTGCAGGGTTTGAGTTCGTCAACAAGATAGTGGGTGGTGTGGTTCCTCGCCAGTACATTCCTTCCGTTGAAAAAGGTGTGCAGAAGGCTTTATCGGAGGGGATTTTGGCTGGCTATCCGGTTGTGGATGTGCGAGTGACGCTTTACGATGGTTCATATCACCCTGTTGATTCCTCTGATATCGCCTTCCAGATTGCAGCTTCAATTGCGTTCAAAAACGCAGCCCAGCAAGCTGATCCTGTTCTTCTTGAACCTATAATGAATGTTACCGTTTATGTGCCCAAGGCATTTACAGGAGATGTATTGGGAGGGCTCAATAGTAAGAGGGGGCGTATAATAGGTATAGAATCTGAATCGCCTTTGATTGACAAAATTATAGCCCAAGTTCCTTTGGCTGAAATGCTTAAATATGCCATAGACCTTCGCTCCATTACTGGGGGAAGGGGAACCTTCACAATGTCATTTTCCCATTATGAGGAGGTTCCCCCTCACATAGCCCAACAAATAATTGAAAGCAGTCGCAAGGAGGAAAGATAAATGGCGCGAAAAGTAAAAATAGAAAGAAGCAAGTTACCACCTAAATTCAAGACGAGGCAAAGGAACCGCTGCTCAAGATGCGGGAGACCGCGGGGGTATATCCGCCAATTTGGTCTCTGTAGGATATGCTTCCGCGAGCTCGTCTATCAGGGTCAAATACCAGGCGTGGTGAAGTCAAGTTGGTAAAGGAGGGAGCTATCGTGCTGACTGACCCTATCGCTGATATGTTGACCAGGATTAGGAATGCCTTACGAGCGGAGAAGGAAGTGGTCGTTGTTCCTGCTTCCAAGTTGAAGGTAGAGATAGCCCGAATATTGAGAAAAGAGGGTTATATCCACGATTTTCAATTTGTGGATGATGGTAAGCAAGGGCTATTGAAGATTTACTTGAAATACACGCCGGAAGGAGAGCCAGTGATAACTGGTTTGAAAAGGGTAAGTAAGCCCGGAGGACGAGTATATGTTTCAAAAGACGAAATTCCCAGGGTTCTAAATGGATTGGGTATTGCAATCCTTTCCACTTCCAAAGGCGTTCTCACGGATAGAGAAGCGCGCCGCTTGGGAGTTGGAGGAGAGGTTATATGCTATGTCTGGTGAGGTGAAATAGAATGTCGCGAATTGGTAGGAAGCCCGTTGTCATACCAGAAAATGTAAAAGTGGAGATAAAGGATAACCATATTTATGCTGAAGGACCGCTTGGGAAAAACAGCTTGGAACTTCACCCCGAGATAGAAGCAGAAATAGTTGATGGCAAAATAGTCGTAAAACCGAAGGTGGAGACGAAGCGAAGCCGAGCACTTCACGGTTTGTATAGAGCTTTGATAAACAACCTTGTTACCGGCGTTTCCAAAGGGTTTGAGATAACTTTGGAGATAGTTGGCATTGGTTATAGGGCAACTAAGGAAGGGGAAAACCTCGTGTTGTATGTTGGTTTCTCTCATCCAGTTGTAGTGAAGCCGAAGCCTGGGATCACTTTTGAAGTTTCCCAGGACCCTACTACACGCCAGCCTTTGATCGTGGTTAAGGGAATAGATAAGCAAGTTGTTGGGCAACAGGCTGCCGAGATTAAGGCAATCAGACCACCTGACCCCTACCACGGCAAGGGTATAAGGTATCGTGGCGAAGTTGTTCATCTTAAGCCAGGTAAGGCAGCTAAAGCAGGAGGTGCATAGTAGATGCTCAGTAAAGTTAAGGCAAGAAAGAGAAGGCACATCAGGGTTCGTAAGAAGGTCTTCGGCACAGCGGAGCGCCCGAGATTGTGCGTTTTTCGTTCACTAAAACATATTTATGCTCAACTTATAAACGATGAGATCGGGCATACCTACTGCTCTGCCTCATCCCTTGACCGGGAAATAAAAGAGGTTGCTGAGGGCAAAAACAAGAAAGAGATAGCCAAAGAAGTGGGCAAATTGCTTGCCAAAAGGGCACTGGAGTTAGGGATAGAAAAGGCGGTTTTTGATAGGGCGGGATACAAATACCACGGCAGGGTTCAGGCGTTAGCTGAAGGAGCAAGGGAAGGAGGATTGAAATTATGAGGATAGAAACGAAAACAAAAGTTGTACTTCCAGATGAGACGCAATTTGAAGAGCGTGTCGTGCTCTTCAAAAGGGTTTCAAGAACTCAAAAAGGAGGTAGACGGCAAAGGATTTTCGTCCTTGCCGTAGTGGGTGATAAGGCGGGACATGTAGGAGCTGGGATAGGAAAGGCTCACGAGCTTCCCGATGCGCTTCGCAAAGCAGTAAACAAGGCAAAGAAGAACTTAATAGAGGTGCCTATTTTGGGAAGCACTATACCCCACACGGTGATTGGCAAGATCGGAGCTACGCAAGTTCTATTGAAACCTGCTGCCCCAGGAACTGGGACCGTTGCGGGAAGGGCGGTTAGAGCGGTTGTAGAGATGGCAGGCATAAAGGATATTCTGAGCAAATGTATAGGTTCGACCAATGCGGTGAATGTTGTTTGGGCGACTCTAAGAGCGTTGGCTTCACTTAAAACACCTGAGGAGGTTGCTAAAAACAGGGGAAAGCAACCACATCAATTGCTCCCCTGGTTAAGGAAGATGGAGGTGAAAGAATATGAGGAAGTTGTTCCTGCTGAGGCTAAAGAAGAGTCCCATCGGACACAAATTTTGGAAGAGACGCACACTTCAAGCTCTGGGCTTGAGGAGAGTGAATCAGGAGGTTCTGAAACCTTGCAATCCCCAGGTGGAGGGTATGATAGCGAAGGTGCAGGACCTTCTGGAAGTGAGGATAGTGGAGAATGAAGGAGGGGAGCTCAATGCAGATTCATGAAATAAAAATAGAGCATCCGAGAAAGAGAAAGAAAAGAGTTGGAAGAGGAATAGGTTCAGGACATGGAAAAACTGCTGGACGCGGTACCAAGGGGCAGCGCGCTCATGAGAGTGTAAGCCTCCATATGGAAGGCGGACAGACACCCTTGCATCTGCGACTTCCCAAGCTCAAGGGCTTTAAAAATCCCTTCAAAAAAGAATGGCAAATCGTTAACTTGAAAGACTTAAATCGCATAGAGGATGTTGAAGAGATAACCCCGCAGCTCCTCTATGAAAGAAGTTTTGTCAAGGAGAAGGACATACCTATTAAGATTTTGGGGGATGGTGAATTGAAGAGACCCCTTATCGTAAAGGCGCATGCATTTAGCAATTCCGCTAAGGAGAAGATAGAAAAAGTAGGTGGGAAGGTGGAGGTGTTAAGCTGAAATGCTACAAACCCTTGCCGCTGCCTTCCGCTACCCCGATTTAAGGAAGAGAATCCTTTTTGTGTTCGCGATGTTTGCCCTTTACATTGCGGGACTTCACATCCCAATACCCGGGGTTAATAGGGCAGCATTGGAAAGGCTTTTCGCCCACGGAGGGCTTTTCTCTCTCATTGATATTTTCTCGGGTGGAGCGATGAGGAAGTTCACCATCTTCGCGATGGGTATTTATCCTTACATCACGGCATCCATCATTATGCAGCTGTTGACG
The DNA here is from genome assembly GCA_014360465.1 of bacterium. Lineage (GTDB taxonomy): Bacteria > Armatimonadota > JACIXR01 > JACIXR01 > JACIXR01 > JACIXR01. The sequence goes on along the minus strand of JACIXQ010000003.1, from coordinate 10,722 downwards.
ATGGCTATACCCAGTCTTGAGGAGCTCGCGAAGGAGGGCGGCGAGGAAGGCAGGAAGAAAATAGGACAATATACCCGCTACCTCACTGTCTTTGTATCCCTAATGCAGGCAACGGGTATGTGTGTAGGCTTGGGAAGAGCGAAGGATATACTACATTTCACCACTTTCGATTACTTCCGCACTGTTATAGTGCTTACCGCTGCCACCTGTTTTCTTCTCTGGTTGGGAGAGCTAATAACCGAAAAAGGTATAGGTAATGGTGTTTCTTTAATCATATTGTGCAATATCTTGGTTAGATTGCCTTATGATGTTTCCAAAACCGTCGAGCTTTTGAAAGCAGGGGCTATTTCTATAATAAATGTTTTGCTGTTAATTGGACTTTTCCTTGGTGTAATTGCCGCTGTTGTGGCTATGCAAAATGCTCAAAGGAAAATACCGGTTCAATATGCGAGGAAGGTCGTGGGGATAAGAGCCTATGCAGGAGCCCAGACTTTTCTTCCCATTCGGTTAAATAACGCGGGGGTTATCCCGATAATCTTTGCAGCTGCGATAATATATTTCCCCTCCACTATACTGAGCTTTTTTGGGGGAGGAACAAATCCTAACTCCTGGGTAAACAAGATTCTTTATTACTTCCATCCGGGAGTAAATGTTGTTGCATCAATCATTTACGCTATCCTTGTGATGGCGTTCACATATTTTTACACAGCTGTTGTGTTCAATCCTACCGATATCGCCGATAATTTGAAGAAAGCGGGCGGGTTCATTCCGGGAGTTCGCCCCGGTCAGCCTACTAAGGAGTATATAGATAGGGTTCTTACAAGAGTAACCTTTGTTGGTGCTTTGTTTTTAGCTGCAGTTGCTTTGCTCCAATATTACTATGCCCCCATCACTGGGGTGCCGCAGCAAACTTTTACAATTGTAGGAGGTACTTCTATACTCATCCTCGTGGGTGTCGTGGTGGAGACCATCCAACAATTGGAAGCACAGATAGCTATGCGTCGTTATGAAGGTTTCATCAAATAAAAAGAAAGGGGGATAATAGATGCTAATTCTCTTAGGAGCACCTGGAGCAGGTAAAGGAACACATGCGAAGAGGTTATCAGTTCTCTTAGGTATTCCGCATATTTCAACAGGCGATATATTCCGAGAAGAGATGTCAAAGAATAGCGCCCTCGGCTTGGAAGTCAAGAGGTATGTTGAGAAGGGCGAACTTGTGCCCGACGAGTTGGTAAATCAAATAGTAAGAAGAAGATTATCCCAGGAAGATTGCCGAAATGGCTTTATCCTTGATGGTTATCCTCGCACTTTACAGCAAGCCGAAGCTCTTGATAGTATTCTGAAAGAATTGTCTCTTCCTCTAAAAAAGGTGGTAAATCTCGTGGTTAGCGAGGATGATATTATAAGAAGGTTATCTGGCAGGAGAATATGCAGAAATTGTGGAGCAATCTTTCATATCGTGAATATGCCGCCGAAGGTTGAAGGAGTTTGCGATTACTGCGGAGGAGAGCTCTATCAGAGGGAAGATGACAAGCCAGAAGCCATAAGGCATCGGTTGGCTGTGTACCATCAACAAACCGAACCTTTAATCCGCTATTATAAAGACAAGGGACTGCTTGTGGATGTGAATTGTGAAGTTCCCTTGGAACAATCGGTGGCGGAAATAATGAAGTTGCTAAAAGATGATAAGAATTAAGACTCCCGAAGAGATAGAGAAGATGCGCAAAGCCGGAGAAATTCTCGCTTGTGTATTGGATATACTTGAGGAAGCTGCTAAGCCGGGTATATCCACGAAGGAATTGGACGCTATTGCCGAGCAGGTAATAACCTCATATGGGGCGAAACCTTCTTTTAAGGGATTCAACGGTTTTCCGGCTTCCATTTGCACTTCCTTAAACGATGAAGTCGTTCATGGGATTCCCTCCGAAAAGAGGATACTTAGAGAAGGTGATTTGCTAAAAATAGATGTGGGTGTGGAAGTGGATGGTTTACATACCGATTCCGCCAGAACTCTAATAGTCGGTGGAGAGGTTGTGAATGACAAGGTTTTAAGGCTTATCAATACTACAAGAGAAGCATTGGAGATGGGAATAAAAGTGGCGAGAGAAGGGGCAAGGATAGGGGATATAGGCTATACTATTCAGAAGTTCGTTGAGGAAAGGGGGTTCTCTGTTGTGAAAGCTTTGACTGGGCACGGTATAGGAAGGCAATTATGGGAAGACCCTCCCGTGCCGAATTATGGAAGGAAGGGGAAGGGCATCGCTTTGGTAAAAGGAATGACATTAGCTATTGAACCAATGGTAAATATGGGAGGTGAAGAAGTGTTCACAGCTTCCGATGGTTGGACTATTAAGACTTCAGATGGTAGCTTATCAGCTCACTTTGAGCATACTATTGCTATTACTGATGGTGAGCCTCTCGTTTTAACAAGGAGGTGGGAGAAAAATTGAAGAAGGAGACTATTGAAGTAGAAGGAGTAGTGGTGGAGGCGTTGCCAAATGCTGCTTTTCGTGTTAAACTTGATAATAACTTGGTAATCACTGCCCACGCATCGGGCAAGATGCGCCTTCACTACATCAAAATACTCCCCGGCGACAGGGTTAAGGTAGAGATTTCACCTTATGACCCTTTGCAAGGTCGGATACTTTATAGGTATAAGTGAGGTGAAAAAAATGAAAGTGCGTCCATCGGTTAAGAAAATATGCGACAAATGTAAGATTATAAGACGGAAGGGTAGAGTAAGAGTAATCTGCTCTAACCCCAAACACAAACAAAGACAGGGAAGGTGATAAAGAATGGCGCGTATAGCTGGTGTTGATTTGCCGAAGGATAAAAATATCTGGATAGCTCTTACCTATATTTACGGTATAGGTAGGTCTCTAAGCAAGAAGATATTAGAAGAAGCGGGTATAGACCCTAATGTCAAAGTTAGAGACCTGCTGGATGAGGAAGTTGCCAGGCTCAACAATATAATTGAAACACGTTACAAAGTGGAGGGTGATTTAAGAAGGGAAGTCGCTGGCAATATCCGAAGGTTGATAGAAATAGGGTGTTACCGTGGCTTAAGGCACAAGATGGGTTTGCCCGTTAGAGGTCAGAGAACGCGTACGAATGCTCGTACGAGGAAAGGTCCACGCGCTCGCATTGGAGCGAGGAAATAAATAGGAGGTCTATAGATAATGGCGAAGAAGAAAGTTAAAAGAAAGGAAAGAAGAGCAGTATCCCACGCTGTAGCTCATATTAAGGCAACATTCAATAATACTATAATTTCCATAACAGACCAAGAGGGTAATGTCCTTTGTTGGGCAAGTGGAGGCACTGTTGGTCTCAAGGGAACGAGGAAAGGCACTCCTTATGCTGCTCAGCTGGCTGCGGACGCTGTGGCTAAAAAGGCAATGGAGATGGGGGTAAGGAGAGTTGATGTGATGGTTAAAGGCACAGGACAAGGTAGGGAAACTGCGATCAGGGCTCTTCAAGCAGCAGGATTGGAGATAAACACCATCAAGGATGTTACTCCTGTTCCCCACAACGGTTGCCGCCCACCGAAAAGAAGAAGAGTGTGAGGTGATTAAAAATGAGTTTATATACAGGACCAAGATGTAGATTGTGTAGAAGAGAGGGTATGAAACTCTTCCTCAAGGGAGAGAGATGTTATACTAAATGCTCCCTTGAAAAAAGGAACTATCCCCCGGGGATGCACGGACAAACTCGCCCACCCAAATTAAAGGATTATGGGCTAAGGTTTAGGGAAAAGCAGAAGGCAAAGAGGATTTATTGGTTAACGGAAACTCAATTCAGAAGATATGTAGATAGGGCAGAAAAGTTGCCGGGTAGGACTGGTGAAAATCTCCTCATTTTATTGGAAAGACGTCTTGATTCCGTGGTGTTTAGGCTGGGCTTTGCTTCCTCAAGAAAACATGCTCGTCAGTTAGTTACCCATGGTCATATTATGGTAAACGATAAGGTTGTTGATATTCCAAATTATGAGGTGGAAATAGGTGATGTAATAAGAGTCAAGCCTGACTCTCCTGTTGTCCCGATGGTTAAGGAAGAGGTAGCTAAGAAGGGAGGTAGATGCCCTTCTTGGTTGGAACTTGATGAGAACAAATTGGAAGGACGTGTGGTCGGTTTGCCTGAACCGGGGATGATAGAGGTTCCTTTGAATGAGCAATTGATAGTGGAGTTTTACTCTCGGTGAAAATGGAGGTGTTGAATTAATGGCATTACCTATCACGAGAAAAGAGGAGGAGAATCCCAGAATCGTTGTTTTCAGGGATGAGAAAAAAGAGGGGAAGTTCTTCATTTATCCCCTGGAACCCGGTGTTGGGCATACGATTGGATCGGCTTTAAGGAGGGTTCTCCTTTCCCAAATAGAAGGTGCTGCTATCACGGAAGCCAGAATAGAGGGAGTTTATCACCCCCTCAGCACAATACCGAATGTCCTCGAGGATGTTACGGTTATACTTCTTAATCTGAAGGAAGTAGCTTTAAAACCTATTCGTCCCTTCTCGGGAGCGCTCTCTATGCTCCTTGATGTTCAGGGCGAAGGTGAGGTGGTGGCGGCAGATATAAAAACTCCACCGGAATTGGAAATCGCTAATCCTGAGCACCATATAGCCACCTTGACCGAACCTGATGCAAAGCTTCGCATAGAGATGAAGGTGGAGATGGGCAAAGGTTTTCAATTAGCCAGCACGAGGGAAAGCAAATCGCAAATTGGATTTTTGCCTCTGACTGCCATTTTTACTCCGATAAGGAAAGTTGCTTATTATGTGGAAAATTATCACTTTACTGGATGGAATGAAGGTCAGCGCTATCTCGGTCAGCTTGCCACTAAAACCTCTTTGCGCGAAAGATTAAATCTGGAGAGGTTAACTATTGAGATAATGACCAATGGAGCTATTTCTCCTTCTGATGCATTGCTTAAAGCTATTTCTATCCTCTCGAGTTACTTCCAGATAGTCCCTCTTAGTGAGAAGAAGGAGGATGTATCAACCGTTTCTGTTTCTGAGGAAGCCGAGAATGATCCATTGGGCATAGATGAAGATCTTCTCGATTCCTCTTTGGAGGATTTGGGCTTTCCCAGCAGGGCTGTGCACGCCCTTTCCAGCGAGGGTATAACGAAGTTGAGGGACCTTCTTCGCTGCACAGAAAAGAAACTTTTATCCCTGCGTAACCTTGGCAGAAAAAGCTTGGAACAAGTGAAGGAAACTTTGAACAAAATGGGTTTATCACTTGCCAGTGAGGAGGAATAAGCGATGAAGCATAAGATAGGTCATAAAAAATTATCAAAACCCACTGACCAGAGGTTGGCAATCCTTCGTTCACTCGCCAAGGAAGTTATTGCCAGGGGGCAAATTGAAACTACCCTGGCAAGGGCTAAAGAAGCGAGAAGGATTTTGGAGAAGTTAATAACCCTGGCTAAGGAAGATACGCTTTATGCAAGAAGACGTGCCTTCCGCATATTGCAAAATGAAACCTTGGTCAAGCGATTATTTGAGGAAATAGCCCCTCAATTCAGCGAAAGACAAGGTGGGTATGTACGAATAATCAGGTTGGGTTACAGAAGGGGAGACCGAGCCGAAATGGCTCTTATCTCCCTTATTACTTGAGGGAAAATCCTATGTATGAGAAATATCGTTCTTGGAATATGTTATGATGGTACAAATTATGCTGGTTTTCAGCGTCAGAAAAATCTTCCCACCATTCAGGGTGAAATAGAAGATAAGTTGATGAGCGTCTTGAAAGAGGATGTAAGAATAAAGGGCGCATCAAGAACAGATGCCGGAGTACACGCAAAGGGACAGGTTGTTAATTTTTTAACCGGTTCTTCTATACCTGTCCAACGCTTTCCCTATATTCTCAATGACCGATTACCAAGAGACATTCGTGTCATTTGGGCTAAAGAAGGAAAGCCTGGTTTTCACGCTCGCTTTTCCGCTATTAGTAGAACATATAAATATATCGTGTACAATAAAAATATAATCTCTCCCTTTGTAGCTCGCTATGCCTTGATATATCCCGAATCATTGGATTTGTATTTGATGAGAGAAGCAGGAGAGAAGTTAGTGGGGGAACATGATTTTTCACCCTTTTCTCCAGAAAAAGGAAAAACGATAAGGCGCCTCCAATTACTTGACATAAGGCGAAAAAAGAATATAATTATTTTTACCCTGGAAGCTAACGCTTTTCTCAAGGGTATGGTAAGAAGCATTATCGGGTATCTCCTCCAAATTGGAAGCCAAAAGCTTCCTAAATCCGTGATGAATGAAATATTTAACGGTAAATACGATTTCAAGAGTATTCTCGCTGAACCTCAAGGACTATACCTGTGGAAGGTAAAATATGATAGTTCTCTTTTTAAGGAGGAATAGAAGATGCGAACATACTTGCCGAAAGAAGAGGAAATAGAGAGAAAATGGTATCTCATAGATGCTCAAGGGCAAACCCTTGGGCGCCTGGCTACTTTCATCGCTCGTCTTCTGATAGGCAAACACAAGCCAATTTATGCGCCGAATGTTGATGTGGGTGATAGGGTCATAGTCATAAACGCGGAAAAAATAAAGGTTACCGGGAAGAAATTGGATAAAAAGAGTTATCACTGGCATACAGGATATCTGGGTGGTTTAAAGTCTAAATCCTTAAGGAAAATGCTTGAAGAAGAACCGGAAAAAGTGCTTTATCTTGCAGTTAAAGGAATGCTTCCGAAAAATCGTTTAAGGGATAAGAGATTGAGAGGTTTGAGGATTTATCGGGGAAGCGAGCATCCCCATGCTGCGCAGAATCCCCAGCCAATAAATTTAGCAGGAGGTATCTAAAGCAATGGAACAGAAGCTTTTGATGGACTATTATGCTACCGGACATAGAAAAACTGCCACGGCAAAGGTGTGGTTGATCCCCGAGGCAGGTGGGAAAATCATCATAAATGATAAACCTTTGGAGGAATTTATTGGCGGTAGAACTGTGTTGGGGATGGTGATTAAACAACCACTTGTATTGACAAATACTTTAGAAAAATTTGGGGTTGTAGCCAAAGTGGAGGGCAGTGGTATTTCCGCTCAGGTTGCTGCTGTCAGACACGGCATAGCGCGGGCTTTGCTCAAAGTGAATCCTTCTTTTCGAGCTCCTCTCAAGGATGCGGGACTTCTTACAAGAGACCCGCGTGTTAAGGAGCGTAAAAAATATGGGCGTCACAGAGCACGCCGCGGTTTCCAATATTCCAAGCGCTAAACTGTGGAAAGTTGTTGTACTTTTCCTTTTCTGGATGTTTTCCAGTCTTTCTTTCGCCGAGAGGTTAGTTATAAACCTTACGCTTCCTCAAGCAAACGAAGAGAAGGCTAACTACCAGAAAATATGGGTCGTTTCTGTTATCAAGGAGGGAGCAGGAGTGTATTCTGCTCCCTCTACACGTTCAACCCTTTACTATAGATGTCCAAAGGATATGTATCTCGCGGTAAAAGAGGAAAGAGGAGATTGGCTGGGTATTATAATGATAGATGGCTCCCTGGGTTGGATTGAAAAGAAAAATACCAAAAGTATCCCTAATGTCAGCAACATCATCCTATATGTTACCACCAATTTCAATCCATCTACTACAACAAATAGAAGCTTGTCTTTTCAAGAGAAGATAGTACAGACAGCTTTGGGTTTCCTTGGCGTCCCCTATAGGTGGGGAGGAGTTACTTCCCGTGGAATGGATTGCTCGGGATTCGTCCAAAAGGTTTTTTCTATGAATGGTATAAGGCTTCCTCGTTCTGCTGAACAACAAGCAAAAGTGGGTATTTCCGTCCCACTTGATAAACTTGAAATAGGGGATAGATTATACTTCATCGGGAATCACGGCAGGATAGACCATACGGGAATTTACCTTGGAAATGGTCTATTCATTCACTCTGCGCGTTCAAAGGGTGGGGTGAGTATTGATAGTATCTACGATGAAAAATGGCGCAGGATATTAGCAGGGGCAAGAAGGCTATAACATTTTTCATTGAATGCTGCTGATTTTTAAAACTTTTTCTCTCCTATTTGCGTCTATTTTTGTGAATAGCAATCCATTTCACTATAACGGTGAAAAAGGAACAATGGATATTCAAGTTATGGAACAAAGGAGGAATTTTACAATTTATAAATTATCGTTTGAAAGTCCGTACCAAACCATTTGGGAGGAGAATAACCGGGTTATTGTTTACCTTTTTTCTCCCCCAAATCCCCGTGGGAAGGTTCTCGTCTTTCATACCTTGGGGACAAAAAACTTAGATATAGAAAAGGAAATTTGCCGGAGGTTTGCCCAATTAGGTTATGAGGGGGCTGCGATAGTTTTGCCTTTTCATCTTGAGCGTTGCCCAAAAGGTCTAAGAAATGGGTGGGGATTTACCGCTTCTCCCAAATTGTTGAAGGAATCCACCATTCAGAGTGTTGCTGATGCAAGATCTTTTTTGGATTTCTGGTGTGGGGAAAATGAGAGAGTAGCGGTCATAGGTTTGAGCCTTGGGGCGATAATTGGCGTTTTAACTATGGCGGTGGATGAAAGGATCACCACTGGTGTGTTCATTCTGGGAGGCGGCAATATACCCTTACTTCTCCCTCATAGCATTATTTTCTCGCTGCGCTCCTACAAGTGGAGAAAGGAAGAGTTGGAGGAGTTGGATGAGATTGACCCTTTGAAATATGCACATTTAATTCTTCCTCGGAAAGTCCTAATGGTGAATGGTAGACTTGATTTGGTTATTCCGTACAATTCTTCCTATAGCTTATGGGTAGCAATGGGGAAACCGGAAATCAAATGGTTGTGGTGTGGACATTATGGTGCTCTATTCATAAAAGATAAAATTTTGCGAAAAGTGTTAAAATTTATAATAGAGAATCATAATAAAACACAGGAGGTGCGATAAGATATGCGCAGGAGATTATCCCTGGTTATTGCTGCTTCCTTGGTTCTTTCTCTCTTGATCCTCTACCCGATGAGGATTCAGACTATGACGCAGGTCCCCAGTTCTCTGGAGGACTTAGAAAAAGGTTTTGTGGAGATAGCGAGAAGGGTAGAGCCGTCGGTTGTCAACATAAGTGCGGAGAAGACGGAAAAGGTCTCGGTCCCATCACCTTTTGAAGAATTTGAAAGCGACCCATTCTTCAGAAGGTTTTTCCGAGAATTCGAGCTTCCCGGTTTTCCTCGCGAACAGGTATACAGGCGGACCACTCTCGGCTCTGGATTCATAGTTGACACTTCTGGGCATATACTTACAAATGCTCATGTGGTAGAAGGGTTTGACGAGGTCACCGTCATTACCCATAGCGGAAGCTCTTATAAAGCGAAGGTTATCGGCAGAGATCCAAGAAGCGATTTGGCACTTGTGAAGATAGAAAATCCCAAAGAACCGCTAAAACCAGCTGTTTTGGGCTCTTCCTCCGACCTCAAGGTTGGGCAGATCGTCGCCGCTTTCGGTAATCCCTTCGGTGTGGGGCAAAGTATGACGGTAGGAATAATCTCCGCTCTCAATAGAAGCCAGGTTGTGGAGGAGAAATCCTATGTCAATCTTATTCAAACTGACGCTGCGCTAAATCCTGGTAATAGCGGTGGACCGTTAGTCAACATTAAAGGGGAAGTTATCGGAATAAATGTCGCAATTGCCTCTCCAGTCCCAGGTAATGTAGGTGTGGGTTTTGCCATACCTATAGATGTGGCTAAGAAGCTTCTACCCCAGCTGCAAAAAGGGAAGGTGACAAGAGGATACCTTGGTGTAAGAATACAAGCTGTGACTCCCGATATGGAGGAAATCTACGGTGCGAAGAAAGGAGCCATTGTTGTTCAAGTGGAGCCTAATTCACCAGCTGAGAAGGCTGGTTTGAAGGAAGGGGACATCATAATTCGTGTAGGTGATAAGGAAATCAATAACGATGGTGACCTTGTTGAGGCTATATCTCTTACTAATCCAGGAACGAGGGTTACGCTGACGGTTATCAGAGACAAGAAAGAGGTAAGAATACCCGTTACCATAGGTTCTTATGAGGAGAGCAGTGAGGTTGCTCAAAAGGAAGAAACCGAGCAAATAACAGTGGTGAACCTTACGCCGGAGCTTAGGGAACGCTATCGCCTACCTTCTGATGTTGAAGGAGTTCTTGTTAGTAAGGTGAGTGCTTCCAGCGTCTACCATCTTGCCGGCATCAGACAGGGAGATATCATCTTCAAGATTAATGATAAATCCATAAAAAATGTAGGGGATTTCAATAAGGCTATAGTGGAAGCTAAGAAACTTGGAAGGGCTTATATATGGGTCAAAAGAGGAAGCGCAACTTATATGTTTACGGTTACCTTCTAAAAACAGATTGAAACAACTTTTATGGGTGGTGGCGACCACCATATGGTCGCCACCACCCATTTTTAAGGATTTATTGCCACAATAAAATCCGACTGATTATGCGAAGTAATGAACCTATGAGAGTAGCAACGAAAAGGGAGAGAGAAGCGGATAATAAGGTGTATTTGCTTCCGAATTCTCGCCACATAACTATGAGATACGAAACACAGGGTATGTAGAAAATGACGAAAGTCGTGAATATGAGAATTTGTGATTGTGTAAGAACCATATTTATATGCATAGTGCCCAACGCATTGGCAAGAAGCAAAAGGGTAAGCTCCTTGCGCAAGATGCCGAAAAATAAGGTGACGCCAACAACCCTGGGTAATCCCAGTGCCTTTACTGTTAAAGGGGATAATAGGCTATT